>CAXMSB010000086.1:0-37406 GCA_964195615.1 uncultured Granulosicoccus sp.
GCGCTGACTGGCGGCAACTCGATTTCGCCGCGACTATAAGCCGCGATGGTTTGCTTGATGTCATGCGACAGCCTCTCTGTTGGCCGAGTGGCCGCTCTGGCTCAGGCTGCAATCGAGCACGGATTTCCAGTCCATTCAGCCACGCGAATACCTTTCTTTCTATCTCATCGCAGGTGGCCGGGGCAAAGCGAAGCGTGCCCCGGAGCGGATGGCTAACGCCAGCCAGTGTCACACACGAAATAAGGCGACGATCGTGCTTTCAAAGAAGTGCAATGTCCCCATTTCTGTCCTGAGGGAATCGGCCAAGATTGGCGTCAGAACTGAAAGACTTGCCGGAAATCGTCTCCCGCATCGCGGAAGAGCCCGGCCTTGATGTACGGCCCATGATTCTTGTCTAGCAATCTATTGAACTCAGTTTGCTGAAGTCCATGTAGATAGTTCGCGGTACGCAACGCCCGGACAACTTCTCCGGGACTGTCGCTCCACTTCAGTTGTGGCCTTTTGCGATTGCCGGGATAACGAAGGCTTATGCCGAAGTTTCCACCATGAACGAAGGAGGATTGGATCGCGTAGAGCGACCGATACCATCTGTCGAAAGCCAACCCTAGACTGTATGCAAAGTCTTCAATCGTCAAACCTGCACACGAGTTGTTCTTCAGGGATCTTGCCCAGCCATGGCCGATGTGGTTGCACCATTGATCATACTCAGGCTTCAGCTCTTTGAGTTCCCTCTTTGCATGCCGCTTGTGCCCCTTCGTCTTTGCCAACTTTTCGAGTCGCTTCTTCTCTAGTACGAAATGGTGAGCAAAATACAAGTCAGCACGGAACTCTTGGGTGAGCTTTTTCCCGTGCGTCTCGGCTTTTCCGCCATTGGCACGGTGACGGAGAGACACACTGTTTCTGCAAATGAAAGCCTGCGCAAGCAAGCCTTCAAACATCGACCTGCACACTGCTTCGGCTGAGTCCACTTGCCCAAGTTGGCACAGCGCTATGGCCTGCCGAAATCTTCGGCATATTAGAACGTGGAGGCCGACGGCGGAGTGCTGCACAACCGGAGGAAACTGTTTCCTGAATGCCATCTGTCCATTGGTTATCGCAACACCTTCAGCCAAACTGGATGCGGAATACTGAAACTGCGGTCTGAGATTACGCGCAAGCTTAGGCAAGTACGTCGATTCGTCAGGAAGCATGTATCTCTTCGTGTGAGTTGGAACCCCCGCGGCTGGTGGCTGCCAACCAATCTGGTGTAGCCACAGAGGGCACAGAGAACACTGAGGAAATACGTCTCGTCCGCATCTTCTCCGTGATCTCTGTGTGCTCGGTGGCTTTCTTCTTCCCCCTTTTTCTTATTCCACGCCGAAGATCACTACCAGGACCGCGATGAGTGCTGCGAGAACGGCCAGGGCCACCATCGCCTTGGTCCCTGTTCCCAGGCCGGGAGTATCTTCCGGTTCCTGAGCCGTCTTGCTCTGAGGCAGAGGGCCGCGTAGCTCGGGGCGGGTTGCCGAGACGCGATCGGTTCGATCTTTGTCGTGGCCTCGCGTCTCTTGCGGACCGCCGATCGCGGGGAGGGTTTCGGCCAGGATGGCGTTTTGGTAATTCTCGTCGTCGGGCAGTTCCGCCATCTCGCCAATCTCTTGCCAGACGCTCACCTCGGCCACGTCGACCCAAGGTTTTAGCCGCTCAAAAGCTTCCGCGGCGGTGGGGATGCGATCTTCGGGACGCTTCTGCATCATGGCGTTGATGACGGCGATGAACTCCGGATCGAGTTCGGAGTTGAGGCGTTGCGGGGGGATCGGCTGTTCGTCGAGCTGCCGCCGTAGTTTGTCCGCGGTGTCGCCGCCCGGGAACGGCACCTTGCCGGTGACGGCGTAGTAGAGCGTGCAACCGAGTGAATAGACGTCGCTGATGGGGCGGACTTCGCCCGGGGAGACGATCACCTCCGGCGCCAGAAAGTCGGCCGTACCGACGATGTGTTTTGGTTTGTTCGGCGCGGGCAGGACCAGATCGGCGGCGAAGAACGCCAAGCCCAGGTCGGTCAGCTTCGTGCGGCCTTCGGGAGTGACCAACAGGTTGCCCGGTTTCACGTCGCGGTGGATGAGCCCTCGGCTGTGCGCGTAGTCGAGCGCCTCGGCCGTCTGAGAGATGAGAACCGCCGCTTGAGCCTGCGACAACGACCCGTGAAATCGGACGAGCCGCCGCAGGTCGCTGCCGGGAACAAATTCGGTGACGAGAAAATAGGTATCGCCATCGGTGTCGGCGTAGGTCAGCCGCACGAGATTGGGATGATCGAGCTGGGCCTGGGCGCGAATCTCGCGGCGAAAACTGGCGATCGACGTGCTGTCCATCTGCTCCTTGGGCAAGACTTTGATCGCCTCGATGCGGCCCAGCAGAATATGCTCGCCCTTGAAGACGTAGCCCATTCCGCCCTGGCCGATGGCGTCCAAGATGTTGTAGGGCCCCAGGGTGAACTTCGTGCGACCTTGCCGTAGCTGCTCCACCTGCCAGCGATTCACGTAGCCCAGCTCGACCAACTGATCGCTGAGCTGCCCGTCGGTGATTTCATCCAGCGAAACATCATGCGATTCGACGACGGCCTGCCAGGCACGGTCGATGTGCTCTTCGGTCAACAGCCCGCTCGCCAAGCCGGCTTGTTCCAAGATGAATCGATCTGTACGCACGCTGCTACCGAGATTGATTGGGCTGAGGAGGGTGAGGCGGAGGGTCGGGGGGGTTCTGGTCACTGAATAGTCTACTGGAAATTTGAAATAACAGTAGCACGCCCGCAACGCCCAGGGGTTGCAACCCCTGGGCGTTGCGGGGTGAAGTCACCGCAGAAGCTGGCTCGCTACGGCATGTTTGCTCCACGCGGCCGGGAGGGGGGCCTCGAACTGCATCGGCTCTTTGCGTACCGGGTGTTCGATTTCGAGCAGCCGGGAATGCAGCGCGATGCCCAGCGGGAACTCGGCGGCGCTGCCGTACTTGCGATCGCCGACGACCGGATGCCCCAGCTTGGCCAGTTGAACGCGAATCTGATGCTTACGCCCGGTTTCGAGCTGCACCTCGACTAGCGAAGCATCGGAGTGCTCGGCGAGCAGCTTGTAATGCAGTCTGGCCAGTTTTGCGTCCGAGGCTCCTGAGTTCGTGACGTGTACCTTGCGGTGACGCTCGTCCTTGCGCAAGTAATGTTCCAATGTTCCTTGCGGCGGATCTGGAGTGCCGCTCACCACGGCCCAATAGATTTTCTTCACGTCGCGACTGCGAAAGGCTTCCGTCAGCCGGCTTGCCGCCTTCGACGTGCGGGCCATCAGCACGACGCCCGTGACCGGCGCATCGAGCCGGCTGACGACCCCCAAGTAGACGTTGCCCGGCTTGTCGAACTTGTCTCGAATATATTGCTTGGCAACGCTGAGCAAGCTCGGCCGCGAACTGGCCACGCCCATCGTGGGCAGCATTGCCGGTTTGTTGACCACCAGCAGATGGTTGTCTTCGTAGAGCACATCCAACGGCTGGGCGGAGGGCATCGGTGGGTCCATTGTCAGGGGCGTGGGGGAGATGTTAGAACCGAGCGCTCGGCTGGCGCCTCGCGGCTTACTTCTAGTCTCTTTGCTTCACTCTAAGATACGCGAAACGAACTTTCAGAGCGATGTCCTTACCCCCACTAATCCTAGGCAGCGGCTCTCCGCAACGTCACCGGTTGATGACCGAGGCGGGCTATCGGTTTGAAGTGGTTGTGCCGGGCGAGGCGGCGGAGTGCGGGATTTGTAGCACCGGCGGGCCGGCGGCGCTGGTGGCTGATTTGGCAATTCGCAAGGCGGCTGATGTGGCGGGGCAGCTTGGGGGCCGCGAAGAAGCCAGCCTCGTGATCGCTTGCGATACGGTGGCCGAATGTGGAGGCGCCGTGCTGGGAAAGCCCCGCGACGAAGAGCACGCCCGCGACATGCTTCGCCAGCTCAGCGGGACGGTGCATCGTGTTTACAGTGGGCTTTGCCTGTGGCCTCACCGGATATCTCAGCCGGTTCGACCGATCGAAACTCGCGTTGCCGTGACCGAGCTGCGGATGGACCCGCTCGCCGATGCCGATCTGGAAGAGTACCTGGCCAGCGGCTTGTGGCGGGGCAAGGCGGGGGCGTTTGGCTACCAAGACCGCGTCGGTTGGCTGCACGTTGTGAAGGGCAGCGAAGCGAATGTGATCGGATTGCCGACGGAGCTGCTAGCCGAGATGCTCGCCCCCTGGAATGTCGAGAACTTCTGAGCCGCTGGCGCTAGCCACGGGTTGCGGAGGGGCAAAGCGCCCGCCGAGTTCACCCGACGCTAGCGCGTACGGCTCATTGGAACTAGCGCGACGAGTAGAACCGAGCCAGCCGATCAGGTGCCACGCCCACGGCACGCGCACTGAGCAGCGTCCAATTCAAAAGCGTCTGTCGCACGACGCCTCGACTCTGCCACTGTCGCGGATGAACGTGTACGGGGCCGGGCAGAAGCACGGGTCGCGACAGTGTTCGAAAGTCACGCATCAGGAGCAGATCTTCCATGAGTTTGACCGTGGGAAAACCTCCGAGTTGCTCAAACACATCGCGACGCATGAAAATCGCCTGATCGCCGTAGGCTAGCCCCCTCCACCGAACTCGGGCCTCGTTGCCCCGTTCCAGCCAGCGGTAGAGTCGTCCCGGGGCATCGATCTGCTGTCGGAACGCTCCGCCCAGGACATTCGTGTCCCGCAGACAATCGCGCAGTTGACTGCCGACGGCCGGGTCGAGCCAGTTGTCGGCGTGCAGAAACAAGAGCACGTCGCCCGTGGCATGCTGGGCGCCCAGATTCTGCTGCACCGCACGCCCCAGGGGGCCGTTGATTACTCGCGCACCGTGCGAGCGAGCCCGCTCCGCCGTCTGGTCGCGGCTATCGCTGTCGACCACCAGCACTTCGTCGACGCCTGCCTCCCAGGAGCTAACGACGGCCCGCTCGATCAGGTCCTCTTCATTCACAGCCGGTATGATTACCGAGATACGCATGCAGGGCTCCAGGCCCGTCTATGTTCATGGAAGCGAACCATCAACTCGCAAATTCGCAATTGAGCCGACCCACCCACCCCGGCTATACTCACAGTGTACCGTTAGTGATACCGCGAAAGGGCAAGGGACCACAAGCGACCCTTTCACGGCAACTGGCGCATAACCTTTCGTCCCGTTCATTTAGCAGACCGACATTTTCGCATGAAACTACGGATTGGCGTCGTCGGCGTAGGCCCCGCCTGGGAATCGCGGCATCTGCCCGCCTTGCGTGCGCTCTCCGACCGGTTTGAGGTCTGCGCGGTCTGCGATCCCGTGCAACACCGGGCCGAGTACGTTGCCCGGCAGTTCAACGCGAGCGTTCATGACGGGTTTCGCGTGTTGCTCAACCGTCCAGACATCGACGCGGTGCTGCTGCTCTCCGCCAAATTTTATGGTGCGATGCCGATCTACGCGGCTTGCGAATTCGGCAAAGGCGTCTATTGCGCTGCGGCAATCGAGTTACAAGATGGCGAAGCCTCGGAGCTCCGCAACCGGGTCGAGGACTCGGGCATCGCCTTCATGGCTGAGTTCCCCTGCCGACTGTCGCCCGCCACGTTGCGGCTCAAGGAATTGATTGCCACGCGACTTGGCGAGCCGGGACTGCTGTACTGCAATCGACTCCGCTCCGCTTCGGAAGGCCGCGAGCGGAAGGATCGCTGTGTGCGCGATCTGGTGGAGCTGGTGGACTGGTGCCGCTACGTCGTGGAGCGTGAACCGTCGTCGCTGATGGCTACCTCGCACCAGTCGCCGGGCCGCCAGTATCATGATTACTTCTCGGTGAGTCTCGATTTCTCACCTCCCGATGAAATCGGCACGGGGCCGTTGGCTGTGATCAGTTGTGGCGATTATGTAGCCGAGGGGTTGAAGGAATCGTTGTCGTATCGTCGGCCGGCAGATCTGAAGGTCGTCTGCCCGGGGGGCATCGCGTTTGTCGACTTGCCGAACACGGTCGCCTGGTTCGACGACGCGGGCCAGCACCTGGAAACGCTCGATCACGAACGGCCAGTGGGCGAACACTTGTTGCTCCACTTCCATCGGGCGGTCGAAAGCTTGCTCTTGAAATCGTCGAGCTTGGAGGATGCCCACCGGGCGATCCTCATCGCCAATCAGGCCAAGCTCAGTTGCCAAACGGGGCAGCGTGTTTTTTGCGATGCTTGATGATCAGAGACGTGCCAAGTTCTACTTGGCCATATTCTGTAGGAGGCGTCTCCGACGGCGATAGTCGTTGGTCGGAATTCAGATCGCCGTCGGAGACGCCTCCTACAGGGGACGAGGATGGAATGAGCGTTTCCGCACACGGACGATGTTTTTGTCCGCGACGCGATAATCCTCTCATTTGACACCCTTCGGAAACGTGCCATATACTGGGCGGTTTCTGGCCCTCCAACCTGCGTCAACCTGTAGGAAACCATGTCGACGATCGCCAAAGACCTGTCCCAACTTTCCATCAACACAATCCGAACACTCTCCATCGACGGCGTGCAGGCCGCCGGCTGCGGCCACCCGGGGGCGCCCATGGGGCTCGCCGCGGTGACTTATCAGCTCTGGACCCAGACGCTGCGATTCGATCCGGCCGCACCGCTCTGGCCCAACCGCGATCGGTATGTCCTCTCCTGCGGACATGCCTCGATGTTGTTGTACTCGATGCTACACCTGTCGGGCGTCCGCAAGGCGGCCGACGATGGTACGGTCGGCGACCAGCTCTCCGTCTCGCTCGACGATCTGAAGAACTTCCGCCAATGGGGCAGCCCCACGCCCGGGCATCCGGAGTACGGTCACACGACCGGCGTGGAGACGACTAGCGGACCGCTCGGCCAAGGCTGCGGCAACAGCGTCGGCATGGCGATCGCTGGCGAATGGCTCGGGGCGACCTACAACCGGCCCGGCTTCAAGCTGTTCGATTACAACGTCTACGCCCAGTGTTCCGACGGCGATCTGATGGAGGGCGTCGCTGGCGAAGCGGCCTCGCTGGCGGGGCATCTGAAGCTGGCCAATCTGTGCTGGATTTACGACGACAACTGCATCACGATCGAAGGCCGCACGGATCTAGCGTTCAGCGAAAACATGGCCCAGCGATTTGAAGGCCTGGGCTGGAACGTCGTGCAGGTTGCCGACGGCAATGATCTCGACGCGCTGGCCAAAGCGAACGAAAACTTTCTGCAGTGCGACGATCGTCCGACACTGGTGATCGTCAAGACGACCATCGGCTACGGCTCGCCGAACAAGGCCGACACGTCGGGCATTCACGGCGCGGCACTCGGCGCTGATGAGGTCCGCCTTACCAAGGCCGCCTTGGGTTGGCCCGAGGACGAGTCATTCGTCGTCCCCGAGGAAGTGACCGAACACTTCCGCGATACGCTTGGCGATCGTGGCCGAGCCGCCAGCGAGGACTGGGACAGCCTGTTCGAGAAGTATCAAGCAAAACATCCGGAACTGGCCAAGCAACTCCAGCAGATTCTCGGACAAGAGCTGCCCGAGGGTTGGGACGCTGACCTGCCGGTGTTCCCCGCTGACGAGAAGGGCATGGCCACGCGCAGCTCTTCTGGCAAAGTGCTCAACGCGATTGCCGCAAACGTCCCCTGGTTGCTAGGCGGTTCAGCCGATCTGGCCCCGTCGACCAACACGCTACTGAATTTTGACGGTGCCGGGCATTTTTCCGCCGAGAACTACGCCGGTCGCAATTTTCACTTCGGCATCCGCGAGCATGGCATGGCGACCATCATGAACGGCATGACCCAGTGTGGGCTGCGGAGCTATGGGGCGACGTTTTTCGTCTTCAGCGATTATCTGCGGCCCTCGATGCGGTTGAGCGCGCTGATGGGCGTGCCGGCAATTTTTGTTTTCACGCACGACTCGATCGGGGTCGGCGAAGACGGCCCCACGCATCAGCCGGTCGAACAGATGGCCGCGGCCCGGGCGATTCCCGGTTTGGTCACGCTGCGTCCCGGCGACGCCAACGAAGTAGCCCAGGCCTGGCGTTTGGCGGTGGAGCAAACCGATCGTCCCACGGCGCTCGTACTCACGCGGCAGAACCTGCCAACGCTCGATCGCGAGAAATTTGCCTCGGCCGAGGGCGTCGCGCGCGGCGGATACATTGTCACCAAGGACGATGGTTCGCCGCAGGTGTTGCTGCTCGCCACGGGCAGCGAACTGTCGCTCGCCCTTGCCGCTCACCAGTTGCTGGCCGACGAGGGCATTTCCGCTCGCGTCGTGAGCATGCCTTCGTTCGAGTTGTTTGAAGAGCAAGACGAGGCGTATTGCAACGAGGTGCTGCCGCCGGAAGTCACGGCCCGCGTGGCCGTGGAGGCGGGCGTTCGCCAAGGTTGGGATCGCTACTTGGGCCTGGGCGGCGCGTTTGTCGGCATGGCGGGCTTTGGTGCGTCGGCACCCTTCGACAGACTCCTCAAGGAGTTTGGCATCACGCCCGAACGAGTGGCCTCCGAAGCCAAGAAGCTGGTCGGAAAATAGCAACGGAGGCAGCGGCACCGGGAAACTGAACGAGGCCATCGTGACAAACGTGATCCCCATTCCCGGTCTTGCCGATCCTTTCAGCAGTCTGTCGCATCTGGCGGGCGCCGTCGTCTTTGCCGTGCTTTCGGTGCCGATGCTGCTGAGAGCCAGGGGTCAAACCGATCGGATCGTCAGTCTGGCGATTTTTTGCGTCGCGGCCGTCGCATTGCTATCGATCAGCGGCGTGTATCACCTGCTGCAGCCCAACGGCTCGCCCCGCGAGGTACTGCGTCGTCTCGACCACGCCGCTATTTTCGTCTTGATTGCGGCTACCTTCACGCCGGTCCACGTGCTGCTATTTCGCGGCTGGGGGAAGTGGGGCTTCCTCGCGCTGATCTGGACCTACGCCGCCGTGGCCATCTCGCTGAAGACGATCTACTTTCACGAGATCCCCAAGATTCTGAGCTTGTCGCTCTACCTGGGCATGGGCTGGCTCGGGCTCTACACGGGAATCTCGCTCTGGCGTCGGTACGGGTTTGAATTCATCCGCCCGATCTTGTGGGGAGGCATTGCCTACTCGGTCGGCGCAGTGCTCGAAGCGCTCCGCTGGCCCGTGATTGTTCCTGGAGTGATCCAGTGGCACGAGATTTTTCATGTGGCGGTGCTCATCGGCCTGACGTTTCACTGGGCGTTCAACTACCAAATCGCCGATGGCAGTGTCCCGCCGCGCCACTAGATCCAGGCCAGCGCTTCTTCTTCCGGTTCTTCCTCGGCATCGAGCGCGGCGAGATGCTTTTCGGAGAACAGACGCCCCGCGTACCAGCGGATGGGCACGAGCAACGCGATGAACAGCGGGAATAGAATTCCCATGCTGCTCCCTTTTACAAACCACAGCACCGCGAGGCAAATCGCCTGCAGCAGCGTGAACTTGTGAATCGTCCAGGTGGGCACGCGGCGCACGTAATGGGTCGCAGGATAGAGAGTCGGTTCTTTCAGCCACAGGCTCAAGCGTTCAAAGAATTGATTGCCCGCCATCGACACGACGCCCATGAACAGGAACAAGCCGTAGAGCACGGCCATGGGGATCATCTTCAGCCACGGCAGCAGCAGCAGGGAAAGCCCGATTAGCACGTGAATCGTCAGACTCGTGACACGATTCTCACGGACGTGAATCACTCGTTCGCGACTCTCTCCCGAGGGAGTGACGACCTCTTCGCTGGTCGCCAGGCTGCGGACATGGTTCAACGATCGCACGGTCGCCGCCAACAGCCAAGGCAGGCCGAACAGCGAGCAAATGCCGATCAATCCGCCGACCACCAAGAGATCTAAATGATAGGCCTCGCCCTTTTTCAGTTTATGGTCGGGGCTGTTCACCAAGCGACCCGTGATGTTTTGATCCAGGTAGACCAACAGGGCAACCAGGACAGCCGGACCCGCCGAAGCCCATCGCACCCACACGGGCGTGGCCCACATGTCGACCAGCCAGGGCCGGCCGGTTGTGGTTCCAAACTCCTCGGGAGCAGGCAGCACGTCGAGAAAGACCTCTTTCAACAAGATGGCGACCAGGGTCATCCCCGCAATGGCAATAGTGGGCCCAAAATCCGCCAGAAATTCTCGCATCCAGGGCAATAAATAGCTGCTCCGCCGAAAACGAGACAGACTCATCGCGATGTAGAAAGTGCCCAACGCCAGCAGTAGCGACAGCAAGGCCGTATCGTGATGCAGCCCTTCGTCCAAATTCTGGAATATCTCTACCAGCGCCAGCACAGCCTGATAGATGAAGATCAGCGAGATTAGCGCTGAAAAGATTTCGTCCGTGAACCGCGTGAAAAACCGTATCAGACAACTCGAATCGGTTGCCGCCATGACGAAGACAAACAGCATCGTCCACAGCCCGATCCAGCCTCTAGCCGGCAAGAAGTCGAGGTGCATCGCGCCACAGAGTTCATAGAGAATCACCGTGAATACCAGCAGCGGCCCCGTGCCGCCTAGGATGACCAACGGTTGCCCGGAAACGAACGCATAGATAATGCCGCAGATGGCCGTGGCGGCGATCATTTCCACCGCGCCTATTTCGCCATCGGTCGCCACCGCCAGCACGCCGCCGAAGGTGACCGCCGGTGCGAGACA
The DNA here is from genome assembly GCA_964195615.1 of uncultured Granulosicoccus sp. Classification (GTDB taxonomy): domain Bacteria; phylum Planctomycetota; class Planctomycetia; order Pirellulales; family Lacipirellulaceae; genus Bythopirellula. The sequence continues at coordinate 10,632 of CAXMSB010000086.1, forward strand.
GGCGAAGAAAAGAAACAGCGTTGACCCAACGCACTTCGCGTGCAGACCGTCCCGAAAGTCGCTCCAATAATGGGGCAACCGTCGGGCAATGTCTGCCCGAACGCCGCCGAACAGCCGACCGGTGTAGGTGAGACCGTCGACAACCTCCGGCTCCTCGGCGGGCGCCGCCGGCGCGGTGCGGACGAGAAAGCGGTCCAAAGCGGCCAGCATTTCTTCCGAGTTCTTCGCCAGAGAGGCCTCGTAGCGAAACTCATCGTCTGCCATCAGCCGGGCGACGTGCATCAGCGTGTCGATGTGGTCGACCGTTCCGTCATCGGGCCCCATCAGCACAAAGATAAACTGCGTGGGAATCCCGTCGGGAGCACCCAGATTGATCGCGTGCGTCAGTCGCACCGGCACGATCACCTGCTGCTCGAAACAGTCGAGATACGCGTGGGGGACTGCCACCGCGTGTCCGATGGCGGTCGAGCTCAGCCGTTCCCGCTCGGTGAGCACGGCGAGAACTCTTTCTTGGTCGTCGGCGGCCAGCAGCCCGCGCTCGACGGTCTGCGCCAGGACGTCGCGAAACACGCTCTGGATGTCGGTGGCTTCTTCGCGAAGGATGCACGACCCTTGCTCCAGAGCTTGTCTTAGGCGGTCCATGGCGGCTGGGAGTATCGGTTCAGAGAAAATCGGGAGATCAGACGGCGCTGCTCTCAAGTATAGTTTGCCTGAGAGGCCTGAGTGACGTCGCATTCTCGCCGCAGAGCACCGACTCCACAAGAGCAGAGGAATTCCTCGCCGCGGCAGCGGCTTCTCATGGCTTGTCGCCGGCGTGCAAACTCCGGATAATACGGTATCGAAAATGTGGGAGGCGTCTCCAACGGCGATCTTGTCATGCAGTTCACACGACTATCGCCCTCGGAGAGGCCTCCCACAAGAAGTCTTCCGCAGAGCCGATGCGTCCCCTAACTTTTGAGGCATGTGAAAATGATAGATGGACCTGCGTCCAACCGACCGGAAGAGTGCGATAAGGACGCCGCGGGTTCGCGATCTCTCCGCTGGGTTCTGTCGACGCTGCTGATGCTGGCGACCAGCCAACCTCTGCAGGCCCAAGACATTCTGCACTATCTTCCCGAAGATGCCTTGGGCTTCGTACTGGTCCGCGACCTGGCTGGGGCCAGCGAGAAATGTGAGCATCTCATCGAGATGTTCGACCTTCCGCTGCCTGCGCCGCTGACGTCCATAAGTTTCGTCACCGATCTCAGCGATGGCCTTGATCTTGACGGGGACGTGCTGATCTCGCTCATTCCGGGCGAGCGTGACTCCTCGGCCCCCGAACCGCTGGTGCTGTTGCCGATTGCCGACTACAAGAAGTTCGCTGCCTCGATCCACTGCGATGACAGTGGCGAGGTGTGTCGTGCGACGATCGTGGGGGAAGACGTGCTCGTGGCTCGGCATGGTCCTTACGCGATGATCATGAACGTTGAGAATCGCGAGACGCTGGAGATACTCGCCGATCTCGAGCCTGAACAGGTCGCCTTGCTCGAACCGGTAGCCGGCTGGTTGCGGGACAACGTCGTGACCATCGCAGTGATGCCGGCGGGATTGGAAAGGCTATTGAAATTGGGCCAGTGGCTTACCGAACAACGGCAAGCAACCGACGACGAACTCTTCGATCTGAACGTCTCCGCTACCTTGGTGCAGATGCAACAGGCGATCACGCTGTATCATACTCTGCACGATATGTTTGGCACGAAGTTCGAGCTACTCGCCGGTGGCATATCGATCGATGAGGCGAGCAACCTGCGGTTGGGTTTGCGGGTCCTTTCGGAGGAGCTTCTGCGAGCTTCTGCGACAACGAAAACCACCGCGACAATTCCCCCGGCTCCGCTGGCAGGCTATCCGGACCAACCGTTTGTCTTTGCCGGCGGCGGTCCACTCGACGGCAATTGGGCGAATCTGTTTGTCAAGACTGGCGTGCAGATGATGCGGGAGACGCCCGACGCGTACGGATATGAGGAGTTCCAGGACGAGCAGTGGCAGGATCTCGAAACATCGTTTATGAATTTCGCTGAAGGCATGCGATTCGCTTCGGTAATCATGTTGCCGGGCGAGAAAGGTGAACCCCTCGTCGGCAACGTCTTCGGCACCGCGCAAGTGAAAAGCGCCGTGCAGTATCTGCAGACGCCCAAAAAGTCGGTGGAAATAGTGAATCGTCTTACCGATGAGTCCACCAGCGACCTCCGTTGGCACTACGAAGTCCGCGACATCAAAGTCGGCGAAGCCAAGGCGTGTGAGGTGGTAGCCGACATTGCCGCGGCAGCAAGGGATCCGAACGTTCCTATCTTCAACTGGATGTTGGAAGCAATGTTTGGCAAAGATGGCAAGATGCGGACGCTGATTGTTGCCGCCGATAAAGAAACCTTGGTGTACGGCATGGCCGACGAGCAGCGGATAACGCAGGTAATCGACGAAGTGAAGCGAAGCGAGATGGGTCTGCAGAACTCCGCGAGTCTGCAGACGACGCACAAGCTGTTGACACCCGCGGCGGCGTGGAAGTTTTACGTCAGCCCCCAAGGGTGTGTCACTTGGGCCAAACGAGTCATGGACGAACTGTTCGGCCAGATTCAGCAGCAGCACACGGAGATTCCCGAATACGACGCCGGCCCGCCGGTAGGCATCTCGCTGCACATCGACGAGGGGCAGGCAGAACTCGATGTTGTGTGGCCCGTCGATGGATTGCGGGCGTTGGCCGACTACGTCGAGAAGTGCCGGGGACTCTAAAGAGTCTTCGGCGACAAGCCGCTAGGTTGGGTGCCACTGTCTGGCTTGCCAGCAGTGCGAACCGTGTACCAGGGTTCCACTGCTGGCAAGCCAGACAGTGCCACCCGAAACTCTAGGCCCGTCACTCTGAGATTGACGCTCCTGTGAGAATCTTCTGTCCGCAGAGCCACACTTGGGTCGGTGGTCCTTCATGGTGCAACACGGCCTCCGCCGGATCGGCCGCGTCGCACGGCACGGCGATGAGATCGGCCGACTTGCCGGGCGTGATGCTGCCGATGCGGCTCTGCCAGCCGAGCGCCTCCGCCCCCGAGAGCGTGCCCATGTGGATGATCTCGGTCGGCGACAAGCCGTGACGCCGGGCTACGCAACGCATCTCGCTGAGCAGGCACAGGTCGGGGTTCGACGCCCGGCTGTCGGTTCCCAACGCGACCCGCACGCCGGCGGCCAGCATTTCTTTCAACGGATACTCGGCATGTTGAAAATACTCGTGCGTGCGTGGACAGTAGACAACCGACATCTGGGTACGCTGGCGAGCGAGAAATTCGATTTCGTCCGTTGAGAGAAAGTTGCCGTGTACCACGATCGCCCGGTGCGCCCGGGCCAACACGCGGAGATAGTCGAGCGGAGTGCTTTGTAGGGGAATGGCCGCCGCGTCCCACATGCTGCGCTCTTCGAGCAATTCGCGAAACGGCCCCGTGCCGTCGGCCAACAGTTCGAGCTCTTCGGGCGATTCCGCCAAATGCATGGCTACAGGCAACTGCCGTTGAAGCGATTCTTCCACCAGTCGTTCGAGAAGCTGGGGGTGAACCGTGTAGGGGGCGTGGGGGCTGACTCCCGTGGCTGATGGGGACCGGCGACTCGTTGAATCGCGGCTATTGTCTAACCGCTGTCGTGCGTCCGTGAGAACCGATTCGAGACGCCCTGCTGAGAAGCCGATTACTTCTTGGAATGCGAGCAGGTGGGGACGTGGCTGCGGCAGGTCGGACTGCGTTGAAGTAGCGATATCTCCCAGTGCCGTGACACCGCACTCTAGGCTCTCTCGAAGACCAGCGGCGATGCCGGCAGTCGAGTCGCGTCGCTTGCGGTCGCCGATGACGAGGCGAATCCATTCAGGCAAAGACATGCCCGGTGTGCCGAGCGGCTGGGGCAACTGGCTGAATTCCAGGTGCGTGTGCGCGTTGACCAGCCCGGGGAGCAGCACGACGTCGCCCAAGTCCTGCACCGGCCCCGCGGCCGCGGACCGATCGACAACGTCGACAATCACGCCGTCGTCGATCGTAACGACGGCGCCTTCCAGCGGGTCGCCTTCGATCGGCAGCACCCAGCGAGCGGTCAGGCTAAATTTCGTCATGCGCGTCTCGCACGGGGGCGAATCTGCTCAAGCGCCGGCCAGTCGCCTGTCGCGAACCTCTTGCAGTTGTTCTTCCTCGGTACGGCAATAGGCAATGCGATGCAACCACCAAAGCAGGGCCATTACCCCCAGGGAACATGCGGCCAGCACCCAGGGTTGAAACATGCCTTCGCCCTCGGCCAGCAGGAGCCAATTCCAAGGCGAATCGGCGAAGGATTCACTGGACAGAATCTTAACAAGATGCTCCGAGGCGAGCGACAGGCCGTTGAAAAGGGCGTGAAACACGATGCAGGGAATCAGGCTGCCCGTTTGCACCGCCAGGTATCCGATCACCATCCCCACGGCCGCCGCGGAGATTTTTTGTTGTAGAAAGAAATGAACCATTCCGAAGGCAAGGGCCGACAGAGCGATGGCCCACCACTTATGCCCCAAGTGACGCAACCCCGACAGCACGAAACCGCGGAACGCGATCTCTTCGCAGAAGGCGGGCAAGATCGCGATCAACAGGTAGGGCAACCACCAATAGGGAGCCTGCGCCAGGGCCGCGGAGAAGGCGGTGACTTGTTCGCCCACCTCTGGCGTGAAGGGATAGAGCTTCTGTACCCACACAGAAAACTGTTGTCCCAAGGGAAACATGAGCAGTGCCAGCAGAGTCGCCACCACAACATGCGAGATCTTGGGCCAGTGGTCCAGCATCAGCGTCTTCAGCGGCCGCCCGGTGAACAGTAATGTCATCAACGCCGCGGGCAAAGCGATGCAGACGACTTGGCTTATAAAAATGGTCTGTGCGAGAAAGGGAAAATCGAGACCTGCGTTACCGCGGGCGGAGAGTGCCAAGTTGACGAAAAACTGCACTACCAGGATCAACGCCACGCACAGCAATCCTTGGGCGAAGGTCGGTGTCGCGCCCCGATCTCGTACCAAATGCACCAGCCATCGGCCCATATCCAACCGCTCGCTTTCGCGGAACAGCACCGACTCGCGGCTGAAAAGTTCTTCGACCCAGCGAATCGCCAGCAAGCAGCAGATGAGTGTTACACCCACGACCGGCACAACAAACGGCAACGCCTGCCAATACTGACCTTCGATCACCGACCGCAGCAGGAGCACCAAACCAGTTACCGGTATCAGACTATTGCCCAGCGTCAGCTCGACCCCTGGCGACATCGTGAGGAACATCAACGGCATGATGACGACCAACAAAGGCATCAGATAGTACTGGCCCTCTTTCGTGCTACGAGCGAACGCGGCAAAGGCCAGGCAGAGGGCACTGAACAGCGCGGCTACCGGCACCAGGGCCACGACCAGCCACACCATCGCGGACATCGGCGGCAGCGAAAGCATACCCTCGCCGGCCAGCGATTTCATCGAGTTGAGCTGCTCCAAGACAAACATGCCAGTCAAACCCAGGCTGCCCAAGTTCATCAGCGCTGTGAAAATGCTGAACGTCATAACGGTGAGCAATTTGCCCCAGGCGATTTCGCGACGTTGGGCCGGACTCGTCAGCAGCGTCTCGAGCGTCCCCCGTTCCTTCTCGCCGGCACAGACGTCCACCGCGGGATAAAAAGCCCCGGTCAGTGCCCACAAGAACAGAAAGAACGGCAGAATCTTCGACCACAGCGCCGCCTGGCGCTGCTGTTTCTGCGAGACGTCTTGTGGTTTTAGCTCGAACGGTCGGGCGGCATTCAGCGGGACGTTGCCGGCGCGCAGATTGGTTTGCATCACGCCGTTCCGCCAGCGGCTCAGCACCCGTTCCACGCGAAGCTGGGTCACGCGAGATTTCTCATTCGCGGAATTGTAGAAAATCTCTGGCCCAGGCAAACCGTTTTCGTCGACGACGCCCTCGATCTGCACCCGCTCCAAGAGCGCCCTACGGGCCAGCTCCAGTTGCTCGCCGAAACCGGGAGGGAAATACAGCACTACCTGTACCTTGCCTTCGGCCAGGGCCTGCCGGGCCGCGTTCAGCGGCAATGTTTTGGCAGCTTCTGTGTCTTCCGATGCCTCGGCAAGAACCAGCTTCAGGTTCTTTCTTCCGACCGGATCGTCGAACAACGTCGGCTCGAACTGCTCCTCACCCAACAGCGGCGGGAGCCACTCGATGTCGGCCAATTCTTCCGCTCCGACCACCTGCACTTTGGCGGCTTCGTGCCGGAGGAATTGAGAGAGCTGAAAGATCGTCATCCCCATCAGGGGATAAAGCAGTACCGGCACCACGGCGATCAGAATCAGCGTACGCCGATCGCGCAGTTGGTCGCGCATGTCGCGAGCGAATATCAGCTTGACGTTGTTCCAGTTCATCGTAAGGCAATTGTGCTCTATGCGGTCGCGTCGGCGGTTTCTTGTCGACTAATCAAATCGAAGAACAATTCTTCGAGATCGCCCTGGCCATGCTCTTCGCGCAGTTGGTCCATGGTTCCTTCGGCAAGAATGCTCCCCTCGTGCATGATCGCCACGCGATCGCAGAGCCGCTCGGCTTCTCGCATGATGTGCGTGGAGAAGACAATGCACTTGCCCTGGTCGCGCAATTCGGCGACGGTATCGAGCAGCGCGCGGGCCACGAGCACGTCGAGCCCGCTAGTGGCTTCGTCGAAGATCAGTACCGGTGGGTCGTGGACAATCGACCGGGCGATCGACACTTTTTGTTTCATGCCGGTCGACATCTTCGAGCCCAACAGGTCACGGATCTTCTGCATTTGCAGCCGATCGAAGAGCTGTTCCATCCGCTCGCGCAACTGGTCCTTCTCCATGCCGTAGAGCCGGCCGAAGTATTCGACCATTTCCCAGGCGGTCATGCGGTCGTACACCGCCGTGTTGGCCGACATGAAGCCGATGTGGTGGCGAACCAGATCGGGCTGGGTCACGCAGTCGAAACCGCTGACCATGGCCGTGCCGCTGGTGGGTACCAGCACCGTGCTCAAGATGCGCAGTGCCGTCGTCTTGCCCGCCCCGTTGGGTCCCAGCAGCCCGAAGACCTCTCCCGATTGCGCCGAGAAACTCAGCCCATCGAGCGCAACAAACGGGCCCCGCCGCAAGTCGGCGTAAACCTTCGTCAGAGAGCGAGCTTCGATCATGGCGACGTCCGGAGGGTCAATCCGTTGAGAGAGAGGGCGAAGGGGGCCGCCGAGGTGAAACGGGAGCCTAGGCTGAAGGATACCAGATAGGAACCCCTGCTGCGAAGTAAGTTCCTTGCTCGTCTCAGTTTACGATCGGCAAAGAGTGCTGATTTTGGCGACTTTGCGGGTGAAGCGAGGTCGCGTCGTCGTCGACCAGCTCGTAAAAGACGTTCCGCTGGCGGGGCTGATAGCCCAGATCGGCGATGGCGCCGCGAATCTGCTCCAGCGACAGATGGTGGACCGTGCCCGCCTGCGAGACGACGTTCTCTTCCAACATCAGGCTGCCCATGTCGTTCGCCCCATGGAGCAGTCCCATCTGGCCGATCTTCAATCCTTGCGTCACCCAACTCGATTGCAGGTTGATGAAGTTGTCCAGATAAAGCCGCGCTACGGCGTTCGTCCTCAGATACTCGTGGCCCCCCACCGGTGGAATGTCGGCCAAGTCCGTGTGGTCGGGCTGGAAAGTCCAGCAAATGAACGCCGTGAACCCACCCGTTTCGTCCTGCAGTTGTCGCAGCCGATCGAGATGCTCGATCCGCTCGGCCAGGGTTTCCACGTGGCCGAACATCATCGTGGCCGTACTGCGTCCGCCCAGTTCGTGCCAGACACGATTGACCCCTAGCCAATCGTCGGTGAGGACCTTGCCGCGGGTGATCGCTTTGCGGACCCGATCGACCAGAATCTCAGCGCCGCCGCCCGGCAAGCTCCCCAGTCCGGCAGCCCGCAGACGCTCGAGCACTTCGCGCAGCGGCAGTTTGTTGACCTTGGTGAAGTGAAAAATCTCTGGCGGGCTGAAGCCATGGATATTCACCTGCGGGAAATGTTGCTTGATGTCGCCGAGCATTTCCTCGTACCAGTCGAGCTTGAAGTCGGGATGCAGACCGCCTTGCAACAGGATCTGCTCACCGCCGACGTCGACGGTCTCCTGAATCTTTTCCAGCAGCACCTCACGCTCCAGCACGTAGCCCTCCGGCGACTTGGGCGAGCGGTAGAAAGCGCAGAAATCGCAGACTGCCGTGCAGACGTTCGTGTAGTTGATGTTGCGATCGATGTTGTAGGTGCGATACGGCTCGGGATGTATCTGGCGGGTCACCTCATCGGCCGCCCGGCCCAACGCGGTCAGGTCGTTCGACTCCAACAGACGGAGGCCTTCTTCGGGGCTGAGCCGCTCGCCGGCCACGGCTTTTTCCAACAGGCTGTTAAAGTTCAGCGGGGCAATCATCAATCTTCACTCGCGGCACGGAAGGAATGAAGCCCAGAGCGGCGGCCCGCTCGTAGAACAGCTTCAAACCACGCAGCTGCTCGGCTCCAAAATGGAAATACAGATTCTCGCACAGATACTCTTCAACCAATGGCAACGGCAACCGCATTGCTGCGGATTGGTCTTGGGCGATCTGTGACAAGTTGCGGCAGCCGTCGTCGCGAGCCGCACCCAATGCACCGGCAAGCGCCGTTGTGCTGACGCCCTGTCGCGCCACCCACATCGCAAACACAAACGGCAGCTCGGCCCAGCGGCACCAACGATCGCCGAGGTCCCACACCTCTTCGCAACAGCTTTCGTCCGTGCGAATCGCCCGATCGCCGATCACCAACACCGCGTCCGCTTCGGAGTCGTCCATCTCAGAGCCGATGGGCAAACTGCTGAGTTGCGGTCGGATGCCGTGCAAATCGTGCAGCAGAATCTGCGCCAAGACGGCACTGGTACGCGAACCCTCGTCCAAAGCCAAGGTGCGCACCTCGGCCGGGGGGACGCGAAACGCCAGCTTGACGCTTAGAACGGGGCCCCGGCAACCGATGCAGGCGTCCGAGACGATCGTCCACTCGGGATGGTTGGCCAATTCGATCGAAGGCACCAACGCGACGTCAAGTTCCTCAGCAGCCAGCGCCGCGGAGAGCCGGCTGGGAAGTTCGTAAACCAACTCTGCCTCAGGCAGCGTTTCGGCCAGCCGATAGACCAACGGCTTTGTGTTCAGATAGCTCACGGCGCCGATGCGAAGGGCGGCTGGCAGAGCTGAAAACGGTTTGCTCATCAAGGGATCTTGGACGTTGAGGCACGGAATCGGAAAACCGCGATTATAAGGGGCATCCCCAAGGCCGACTAGGTCGCTCAGACCTCCAGTTGGCGAAACGCCTTCAGACCCAGCCGCATCGGCACCACGGTGACAATCACGGCGATCGCTATGGAAAAGCCAATTCCTGCGCCCAGCCACAGATTCAAATATTCTCCCTTCAACAGCTTGGAAGGCATCTCCGAGGTAGTCGCCAGCAGATAGAAATGGCACGGCAGGGCCGTCAGCAAGACTACCAGCAAAATATAGAGCGCGCTGAGCACCAGATTGAGTGTGCCGCCGAATCCAGCCGCTATCTTTGACGGTGATGGATCGCTGAAATTCGGCATCAGCGCCCCCAGGCCGACCGCCATCCCTGACAGCCCGATGCACAACAGCAGACAAATCACTTGATGCACGACCACCACCAACAGCTTCACGTCTAACATAATGTCGCTGACGAGCACCAATCCCGCGCAGGGCACCCAGGAGCCGCACGCCGCGAACAGAAACTTCCCCCAGAGGATCGTATCTCGCTCGACCGGCAGTCGCCCGAGGATCCAGAAGCGGTGTCCTTCGAGACTGATCAAGGGATAGATGAATCGTGTGGTAAAGGTCGACAGAATCAGTCCCACCACAGCCAAGTTGAGAAAGCTAACCACGTTCACCCACGCCAATACGCTCACGTCGGACCGATGCTGTCGAAAACGGTCGACATTGGCAAAATACAAGAGCAGGAGCCCAAAGAAGATCAAGAACTGCGACCACTGCACGGGGTCGCGGCGGAACAGTCGCAGATCTTTGATGATCAGCAGTCGCGTGTCACGGGAGAACATGCCCATCAAGCGGTCCGCCACTCGATCGATCCAAGACAATTGCAGATGCACCACGCGTGCCTGACGAGAGTGAAGTCCCGAATAGCTTTCGCGAAACAGACGTTTGCCGGTCCACAACACGGCCAGATGCAGAATAAGAGCATTGGACAGGAGCACGACCAGATACTTGCCGCTTTCTACCCAAGGTAAATCGGTCGGGTCAGGACTTTGGGGGCGCGCGGCATCGAGAAGCCCGTTGCTCAGCCAGGTACTGGGCAACCACTCCCCGCGAGTGAACTCGAAACGGCGAAACGTCTCCAAGAACCAAGAGGCTCCCAACACATCAGCGCCGGCAATGTCCAACGTACTCCAGATAGAATGATAGGCGATCGCGCTAACCGCCACCGCGGCCCCGCCGACGATAATCCTCCGCATATGGGGAATTCGGCTCAGCAGCAAAAGGCAGGCGATGGCCCCCAGAGCGCACGGAATGTACGCGAAGGCGATCATCAGCGCCGGTAGATACGCGTAGTAATACCACGGAGCGGAGACGGCCAGTCCATACGCGACCATCATCGGGCTGGCCAACAGGAAGAAGCCCCAGCTACTGAAAAACAACGCTTCCTGAAAGCGATAGAACACTAATCGTTCGTCACGTATCGGCAGCACCATCAACAGAACCGTCTCGGGAGAGGCGTACAGCCCCCCGTAGAGAATGATCCCCGCCGAGAAGACCAGCATCACCTGGAGTGATACGAAAAACAACGTGAACACGAATCGGACGGTCTGCGCATGCTCGCGCACCCCCGGCAGCCCCACCTGGCTGACGACGAACGTGAAGCCGCTGTAAAACAGAGCAAACAGACCGATCCAGAACAGCAAGCTGAGCCCGACGACCAGACCAGTGCGCAGTCGCGACTCGGTGAGCAGATACTTGAGCTGGTTGCGACCAATGCGGCTGCGGAGCTTCCAGAAAACTTGCCCCTCACGCTCATGCGAAGGCAAGCGTTCGCACAAGTGGTCCAAGTCCAGGTCCGTCGATTGAATCACGTCCGACATTGTCCACGACTCGCGTTGATGGCCACGATTGCCAAAACTGTTCTACTCTTTCATCAGCGCCAGATAGAGCGATTCGAGCGACTCTCCCGCAGCGGGCAATTCCTGGCGAAGCTGTCCCACGGTGCCGTCAAACACAAGCTCTCCGTTGCGCATGACACTTACACGATCGGCGATCTCTTCGGCTATGGAAAGCGTATGCGTCGACATGAGCACGGTGTTGCCCTTGTTCGCGTATGTGCGGAGTAAATCTTTCACCAGGCGAATACTGAACGGGTCGAGGCCCACCATCGGCTCATCGACCACCAGGATCTTGGGCTGGTGAATCAATGCGGCGGCGAAGACGGTCCGCTGACGCATCCCGTGCGAGTAACTTTCCGCCAACTGGTCGAGAAACTCCGTCAGTTCGAACCGGTCGACTTCGCGCTCGACGGCTTCCCGAGACTCGGCCGAGGTCATGCCGTACATGTCCGCGACAAACTGTAGAAACTCACGTCCCGAGAGTTTCTCGTACAAATAGGGCTGATCGGGAACGTAGCCAATCAACCGACTCACTTCCCGCCGGTGCTGGATCACGTCGTGCCCGCCCACTTCGACAACGCCGCTACTCGGCCTCAGCAATCCGACGAGCATTTTCAAGCTCGTGCTTTTCCCCGCTCCGTTGTGCCCCAACAGAGCCAACACTTCGCCCTCGGCAACAGAAAGTTCAAGCTCCCGGACGGCAACATGAGTACCGTAAGTTCGCGTCACGCATCGGAAGTGAATCATGTTGGCCGAGGTCGCTGGTCGAGAAGGGGAAACCACGATTCTGAAGGTCGTGTAGCTGAGACATCGGCTTGAGCAACAGCAGCCCCCAAAAGCCGAGCCGTGTGAGAGAATCTACTCCGCAAAGGGACTACAAGCTAGGCCGCTCCGGGCCAAATCTTCTTGGAATCTTTGGAGCCGCGGGAGTTCTGACGCGACGGTTCCGGTTCATCGAGCTGCTCAATGTCGATTTCCGCTCCTGTCCGAATCAAGTCATCCAGAAGCTCCAAACCTACCTCCTTCGCCGCCTCATTGACCAATCGCGTAAAACGCAATTTCGAACGACCCAGATACACGTCGCGTTGTAGCACGTCACCGGCCGGTTCCACCCAAGACTCGGCTTGCAAGCGGGCTTCATGCGGAATGCCCGAGGCAGACATCGCACGATACTCTATCCGAAACGTCTTGCGAGACTTTCCGCCATAGAAAAGCGCCTCGGCGGAAACCACCTCTGCTTGCACTAGTTCCACGGGGTTGCTGGGGGAATGGAACGGACTGTAGATCTTTTCTTGCCAACCGCGCCCGATGTACATTTCCGGCAACCTCGCGTCCGGGAAGAGCAACTCATTGAGTGCCTTGCTGTCCGGAAGGTAGATCGGTGTGTTGTAGGAGATGTCGCCGGAACGAACCCGTAAATGCAAGAACGAGTTCTCGACCCGACCCGACATGTGCAACATCGACGGCAAGTCGTTGATCGAGATGCGGCTTTCGAACGCCGAGAAATTCCCGATCGCGTCGATTTCGATCCGGGTATGCGCGTCGAAAGTGATTTCACCCAGAGGGCCGATTGCGGTCCGCATCCAGGTCGGCGCCAGGTCCATCAATGGCATGTCGGTCAACACAACTCGGTTGAACAAGTCGGTGGTACCTCCGGCGCCCGACAACCGGACGCTCGCCGCCCGCCCGACCGGCTTCCCCTGCCACTGAACTTGCCAGGCCACTGCTTTGCCCGTTTCAAAGGCCTGTTCGAGGGGAGGCTCCCCGGCATAGAACGAGGGAAGAATCCGCTCGACGACCAGCCAGCTCATGCTGCTTAGCCACAGAACGACCACGGCAAATACGAAAATACGGTTGGCCATTTCGCTAATGTCCTCCCCACAGGCATCAGCAGCTCGTCGATATCCCCCGAGGCGTCCACGCTCCGGAACCGGTCTCAAGAAAAGAGGGTCCTGAATCCAGAACTCGCGTAGACACCGCTCCCACACATCGCTGACGACGAGCGCTTCGACTGCACACGGGTATTAATCGTATTTTACCCGGAAACCGGCGCGAAGGCGACATTCTGGTGGAGGGATTCGCCAAACCCCTGTATTTCCGGGTTGGCATACAAGTCCCCCAGACCCGCATGGGGCCCATACGGGGGATCCTTTAGCCGTTGGGGGCCTGCTTCCCGGAGCTGGGAGTGGCCAGGGCTGCCTCGATAAACTGCTCGACGGTATAAATGCGAGCGCCCGCGGTCTTGCTCGCCGGCTGGCCCGGCTGTTGACCCTGTTGAGACGATTTCGCGGCGAGTTCCTCCTTCACGAACTCCACGAGGGCATCGGACTGGTCCGACTGTATGGCCGCTCTGATCTGATTTCGCCCCGCTGCCGTCCGCGCAATTGCCTCCAATTCCGCATATCCGGCGAGCTTGCTGGCTGCGACGCATAGGACCGCTTCGCCGTGTTCCGCGTGGAAAAACTTCGTTAGGGGAGCCCCGTCTGCCAGCACTCTATTCAGTAGCAGCCGATGGCTAGCCGGGATGTTTCCCTGAGTTTTGCGGAGGTACTGTTGCACTTCCTCCACCTGGGACCGACAGATCAGGCCTCCTTCCCGAACATCTGACATGCTGGCGAAATGACGCTCGATGGTCTCCGCCAACTGCGGATTCGTGGATTGCGCAGCAGAGGCGGTCCAAGCGGCGGTCCAGGAAAAGACAACCAGCGAGAGGGCCGAAGCTAGGTGGAGGACCGGGCTCTTCATGGGGCGTTCAACAGTTGCAGCAGGCGAGGTTGCCAGTCGGGGTCGCCGACTGGCCAGCGAGACAGGATGACCACTTCGGAGGGGGAGAAGATAACCCCCGTCTCAAACATAGCATATACCCGGCGCCTAACCGAAGAACCCGGGAACTCCTTGCTGGGACTAGAGTTACAGCGGAAAATCCAGACCAGGAATTGTATTTCGCCCCAGAAAAATCGGCCTCTGGGTTTGAAATTGACGCTGAAAGCCATTATCCTGGGGTCTCTCATCGGAACAAACTACAAATGGATCGGTCAAGCCGCTACAGGAGGTGAGTGATGGCAAATTCTATCTACTTTATTCAAGAGTGCCCCACCTGCGGAAGGAATCTCCAGGTTCGCATCGAGTACCTCGGCAAGGCGGTTGTCTGCCAGCATTGCAGTGCGAGATTTGAGGCATGCGACCCGTCCTCGGTCGATTACCCGCCCGAAGAATCGAGTCTGTCGCTGCTCGCCCGCGCCGAGGAATTACTGGAATCGGCCTCAGCAAGCCGCGTGGGAATCACCGATTGAGCAGGCTGACTGTTCCTCGCCGATTTCTCTAGTGGCGCACTACGATCCTCGCACCTCGTCCATGTCGCTGAAAAAGCGAGGATAGGTCTTCGCCACGCAGCCGGGATCACGGATAACGATACCCGGAATTCTCAGACCTGCAATCGCGAAACTCATCGCCATGCGGTGGTCGTTGTAGGTATCGATGGCGGCTGGCACGTGCTTGCCGGGAGTGATTTCAAGCCCATCATCGTGTTCGGCCACCTGGGCGCCTAGCTTGCGTAGCTCGTTGGCCACGGCGGCGATGCGATCGGTTTCCTTGTGCCGAATGTGAGCCACATTCCGCACACGGGTTGGCCCCTCGGCAAACAGCGCCACGACGGCCAAGGTTTGCACCGTGTCGCTGATGCCGTTCATGTCGAGGTCGATCCCACGCAGCGACTTTCCGACCACGGTCACGGAATCCTCTTCATAACTCACCTGGCAACCCATGCTCTCCAGGCATTCGACAAACGCCACGTCCCCCTGCAAGCTGTCGCGACTCAGCCCCTCGACGGTAACCTCCCCGCCGGTGACCGCTGCCGCCGCCCAGAAGTAGCTTGCCGCCGAGGCGTCGGGCTCTATCGCATATTCGCACCGTTGATAGCCGGCGTCGTTGGGAACCACAATCTGGCCGTAGTCTGCCGAGTGCTGCGCCGCGACGCCAAACGAGCGCATCACTGCCGCGGTCATGGCGACGTAGGGCACCGAAACCAGGGTTCCCTCAACCTGCAACGTCACCGCCTCGCGAGCATAAGGAGCAGCCATCAGCAGGCCGCTCAGGAACTGGCTTGAAATATCGCCGCGAATCATCGCCTTGCCGCCCGGCAAACCATCTGACTTGACGAACACGGGCGGGCAACTGCCCGGGCTCTCGCAGCAAACCTTTGCGCCAAGCTGCCCGAGCGCCTCGGCCAGATCGCCGATGGGCCGTTCGCGCATGCGAGCGACGCCGTCGAAGCCAAACTCGCCGCTCGCCAGAGTCGCGAGCGCCGTGAGAAAGCGAACCGTTGTACCGCTGTTACCTACGAACAACTCGGCCCGCTCGGCTGGCGGCTTGCCGTGGCATCCCGAGACCACCAGCGTTTCGCCCGAGTCTTTGACAGAGACCTCGATCCCCAGCGCCCGCAAACCGTCGATCATCACCCGCGTATCTTCGCTGTCCAAGGCGCCGCGCAAGGTCGACCGACCCTCCGCCAGCGCAGCGCAAACCAACGCCCGATTGGTAATGCTCTTCGATCCGGGCGGGCGCACCCGGGCTCGAATCGGACCGGCAACCGGCTGCATGGCGATTTCTTTGGGGAACTCTGGCAACGTAAACCTCAGGGAATACAATCTCTGCCGTCAAAGCAGATGCGTTAATCGGGTCATCTATACAGTAATCTATTCTAATCGCGCTCGGCAGCGCTGCACGGGTTGATCTTTTCCACACGTGCCGCACAAAACTTGAACTCCGGAATCTTGCCCACCGGGTCGAGCGCCGGATTGGTCAGCAGGTTGGCCGCCGCCTCGGCAAAGCAGAACGGCATGAAAATCGAACCCTCGGCAACCCCGTTGTCCTGCCGGGCAACAAGCTCGATGCTCCCGCGACGGGTCGACACTCGCAGACGATCGCCCGGCTCGATGCCAAGCCGTCGCAACTCTTTGCCGCACAATGTCGCGATCGGCTCCGGCTCCAGCTCATCGAGCACGTCGCTCCGCCGGGTCATCGAACCGGTATGCCAATGCTCCAGCAGGCGAGCGGTGCTGAAGATCATCGGATAATCGTCGTCGGGCAGCTCGTCGGGCGCAACCAGCCCCGCCGGGACAAATCGTCCTCGGCCCGAGGGCGTCGGAAAACCGTCGCCGAAGACCACTTCATGCCCCGCATGCTGCGGGCCGTCGCACGGATAGGTCACGCCGTTCTGCTGTTCGAGCCGCTCCCAGGTAATGTGGCTCAGCGAAGGCATACCACGGGCCATCTCCTCGAACACGTCGCGGGGATGTTCATATTTCCAATCGAGCCCCATCCCCCGGGCGATCGACTGGATGATCCGCCAATCCTCGCGAGCTTCTCCCGGCAGCGGCAACGCCCGACGGCCCCGCTGCACGATCCGGCTGCTGTTGGTCACGGTGCCGTCCTTCTCCGGCCAGGCCGAGGCGGGCAGCACCACGTCGGCGTAGCAGGCCGTTTCGGTGAGAAACAAGTCTTGCACCACCAAATGATCCAGCTTGGCCAGCGCGGTGCGGGCATGGGCCAAATCGGGATCGGACATCGCCGGGTTTTCGCCCATGATGTACATGCCGCGTATATCGCCGGCATGGATCGCGTCGATTATTTCCACCACAGTCAGACCCGGCTCGGCGTCGAGCTTGGTCGACCACAACTGTTCGAATACCTGCCGCGAGGCTTCGACGCCAACCCGACCATAGTCGGGCAACATCATGGGGATCAATCCGGCGTCGGAAGCCCCTTGCACGTTGTTCTGCCCGCGCAGCGGGTGCAATCCGGTCCCCGGTCGGCCCACCTGGCCACACATCAGTGCCAGCGAGATCAAACACCGCGCGTTGTCGGTCCCATGCACATGCTGCGAAATGCCCATTCCCCAAAAGATCATCGCTGCCTTGGCCGTGGCATAGAGCCGTGAAATCTCGCGGATTTGCTCCGGCTCGATGCCGCACACCTCCTGCATCGCTTCGGGGCTGTAGTCTTGCAGGTGTTCGCGCAGCGATTGAAACCCTTCGGTGTGTTGATCGACATACGCCTGATCGTACAGTTCTTCTGACACGATCACGTGCATCATCGCGTTCAGTAGCGCGACGTCTCTCCCCGAGCGGAACTGGATTATGTGGCTGGCGTGGCGTCGCATCGCCTGTCCGCGGGGGTCCATCACTATCAGCTTCGCGCCACGCCGGGCTGCATTTTTGAAAAACGTCGCCGCGACGGGATGATTCTCGGCCGGGTTGCAGCCGATCAGGATAATCACGTCGGCGTACTTGGCATGAGTAAACGGTGCGGTCACCGCTCCCGAGCCGATGGTTTCCAACAAAGCCGCGACCGAAGAAGCGTGGCAGAGACGTGTGCAATGGTCGACGTTGTTGCTGCCAAACCCGGTCCGCACCAGCTTCTGAAACAGATACGCCTCCTCGTTAGAACATTTTGCCGAGCCAAAACCGGCCAGCGCCCGATCGCCGCTGGCGGTGCGAATCGATTTCAATCCCTGGGCCGCAAGCTCGATTGCTTCCTCCCAGGTGGCCTCTCGGAAATGGGTGCTGGGGTTAGCCGGATTGACGTCGGGATGGGCCGACTTGGGGATGCCCGACTTGCGAACGAGGGGTTTGAGCAGTCGGTCGGAATGGGTCACGTAGTCGAATCCAAACCGGCCCTTCACACACAGCCGATTCTCGTTGGCTGGCCCGTTACTCCCCTCGACGTGCAGCAGCTTTTCGTTTTGCAAATGATACGTCAGTTGGCAGCCGACGCCGCAGTAGGGGCAAACGCTATCGACTTGCTGGTCGGACGTCTCGCCAACAGCCAACCGACCCACGCCCGCCGCGTCGACCAGCGTCGCGGGCATCAGCGCGCCGGTCGGGCAAGCTTGGACACATTCGCCACAGCCGACGCAGGTGCTCTGGCCCATTGGATCGTCGAAATCAAACACGATCTTGCTCTGGTGCCCGCGGCCCGACATGCCGATCACGTCGTTCACCTGCACGTCGCGGCAACCTCGCACGCACAAGCCACACTGGATGCAGGCATCCAAATGAACCGCCATCGCTGGATGCGACCGATCGGCCGCGGGAGTTTGGCCCGCCGGAAAGCGGCTCGCCTGGAGCCCCATCGTATCGGCCCAATGCCACAGGCGGGAATTGCGATCGTGGGCCTGCTCGCGCCGAGGCTGATCGGCCAGCAACAGTTCCATCACCAGCCGCCGCGACTTGTCAGCGCGATCGGTATTGGTGATGACCTTCATCCCCGGCGTCGGCTGGCGAACACACGAGGCTGCCAGCACCCGCTCGCCTTCGATCTCAACCATGCAAACTCGGCAATTGCCGTCGGGCGGATAACCCGGCTCGCCAGAGTGGCACAGGTGCGGAATCTCGATCTGCTGCCGCCGAGCGACTTCCCAGAGCGTTTCACCCGGGGACGCCTCGACTTGCTGGCCGTCCATCGAGAAACGAATCGGCTCATCAGGCATGATCATCTCCTTGGAGCATCTCCTCAGGAAAATGTTTCATAACCGACTCGACCGGGTTGCAAGCCGCCTGGCCCAGGCCACAGATGGAGGCGTCGACCATCACACATTGCAAATCTTCCAACAACGGCTGATCCCACTGTTCGGATTCCATCAATTGCACCGCCTTCTCCGTCCCCGCACGACAAGGGGTGCATTGTCCGCAGCTTTCGTCGCGGAAGAATCGCATCAGATTGCGGGCCACCTCGACCATGTTGTCGTGTTGCGACAAGACCACGATGGCAGCCGAGCCGATAAAACATCCTTCGTCTTCGAGCGTACCAAAGTCCAGCGGCAAATCGGCTTTCGCTGCGGGCAAGAGACCGCCCGACCCTCCGCCGGGAAGATAAGCCTTGAGCGTATGCCCCGGAGCCATGCCGCCGCAGTACTCATCGATCAACTCTCGCAAGGTGATCCCCGCCGGCGCGAGTTTTACTCCTGGCTCGGCGACGCGGCCCGATACAGAAAAACTCCTCGGCCCGCTGCAGCCGCGTCGGCCCTGCGACGCGAACCACTCACTTCCACGCTCCAAAATGATCGGCAGCCAGTGGAGCGTCTCGGAATTGTGTACCAACGTCGGACGACCGAACAACCCGACTTGAGCCGCAAAGGGAGGGCGTTGCCGCGGCAAACCCCGCCGCCCTTCGATGCTCTCGAGCATGGCCGACTCCTCGCCGCAAATGTACGCCCCGGCCCCCCGTCTCAGGCAGACCTGCCCGGGCTCGATCAATCCGGCTGCTTCCAATTTGGCCAACTCCACCTGTAACAGCCGGCGAATCGCGGGATACTCGTCTCGCAGATAAATGTAAATCGTCTCCGCCTCGACCGCCCAGGCCGCGATCAGCATCCCTTCAAGCATCCGATGCGGTTCGCGTTCCAGATAATTCCGATCTTTGAAAGTGCCCGGTTCGCCCTCGTCGATGTTCACCGCCATCAGCCGTGGGGCAGGCTCCCCGAGTACGGCTTGCCACTTGCGCGCGGCGGGAAAACCGGCGCCCCCCAGGCCGCGTAAGTTTGAATCGGCTAGTTCGTCCAGCACGCTGGTCGCGCTGCGCTTCCCCGATCGGCACTCGTGCAAGATGCCGTAGCCCCCTTGGGCCTGATAATCTTTCAGCGACGTGTAGTCGGGCAGAGTCAGCTCAGGCCGATCACTCTGAGCCAGATTCAGAACGGCTTGAGACGTGGCCCGGGGCACGGCGACATGTCCCACCGCCACTGCCGGAGCTTGATCACAACAGCCCATGCAAGGCGCCCGCAATACTCGTACCCGCGTTGGATCGGAAGCGGTCGACAGCTCTTCATACAGTTGCTCAGCACCGGCCAACATGCAACTGACACTGTCGCAGACGCGGAGGGTCGTCTCGGGCGGGGCCGACTCGCCCTCGGCCAACACATCGAAATGGGCGTAAAAGGTTGCCACCTCGAACACCTCGGCCAGCGGCAGGTTCATCACCTCCGCCAGCGCGGCCAGATGATCGGCCGAGATAGCCCGATGTCGATCCTGAATCAAGTGCAGGTGTTCGATTAGCAAGTCGCGCTGCAGCGACCGATCGCCCAACAGATCGCGAATCTGCTCGACTGCCGCCGCCGAAGCCTGTCGTCCCCGCGGTCCGCGGCGACCTTGCTGGCGACGCCGGCCCGGATGCAACTGGGGAAGATCAACCTGACCAGATTGTTTTGTCATCGGTAGACGCTCCGTACCCATCGCCAGACCTTAGATGCTCTTCAACAAGACTTCGCCGATTCTAATCATTCTGGCCCCAATCGCAAAGATAGGCCTCCGTCGGCCTGGCGAGGAAAACTCCGCGTTCCGATAGGGTTCACGGTTCGGTAAACAGCCGTGTTGCCACGCAAGGCACGGCGCAGCGGGAAAAGATGTTACGCGGGGGCGCGGAGGAGATGGCCAATCGTAGTCGTCGAGAACCCAAGGGAAGAAAACTCTATTTCCCCTACGTGATCTCTCAGAGTTCTGTGATAGAATAATCGTCGTCTGGGAAGGTGCGGCGTCTGTGCTGCTTTCTAGGAGTCGGACGGTCCGGAGTATAGAATGGGTAACCCGAGTGTTCGTGCTATAAGAAGGATTGGTGGTTTCACGTTAGTTGAGCTCCTTGTAGTCATCGCCATTATCGGCATCTTGATCGCACTGCTTCTGCCGGCGGTACAGGTGGCTCGAGAGGCAGCTCGCAGGACTGAGTGTACCAATCTTCTCAAACAGATCGCTCTGAGCATCCTGCAATACGAAATCGTGAAGGGCGAATTGCCTCCCGGTCGGCTCGGCTGCGATCGCGCTATTTCGGGCGAATACTGCAACGGCATCGACATACAGTCGGCAGCGAGCGGTCTGGTATTGCTCTTGCCGTACTTGGAGCAGCAGTCCCTGTTTGACTCGCTGGACATCAACGGCATCGGCATCTGGCTCCATGACTCCGGTCAGTGGTTATCCGATTGGTTTGAGCAGAGTCCCGGTGTGAAAATGGGAGTCGAAACTGTTCTCTCGGTTTATCGCTGCCCCAGCGACCCGTCGGAAGAACGTGTCTTCGGTTTTTTTAGATTGCCGGAGCTTGCTCCCGCGGTGGGAAGCTATGCCTTGGTGCAGGGAACGAAAGGGTATAACGCGGGAACTAGCGTCAGCGTCAAGTACTACAACACTGGACCATTCATGTACGTTCGGACGTTCAGGTTACGAGAGATTGCCGATGGTCTCAGCAACACGAGTTTTGTGGGCGAGGCCGCTGACGGCCATCTATTCAACGACGGTTACGCCAGTTACCTCAATTCGTGGAGCCGTGGCGGACGGTGGCAGTCGTCGCTTCGTGCCACGGAACTTCCGCTGAACGATTTGCTATTGGTAACGAGCGGCGAGCTTCCTCCGTCGTCTCAGAACGACAAGCTTTCCGCGGGCGGTTTCGGCAGTTATCACCCTGCCGGCGGACAGTTCGCATTCGGCGACGGACGCGTGGAGTTCTTGGCCGAGTCGATCGATTTCACTGTCTACCAAGCATTCTCTACACGAGATGGCCAAGAGATGGTCAACGGATATTCTCCGTAGGGCCTGTTGTAGCCACTCCAGTCGCGTTGCTACCGGGCGCACGGCGGAGCACCCCGGTGGCAACTCGGCCAGGGCCTGTGGTCAATGTGACCACTTTGCCATCGCAACGATCACAGGTCGCGGGACGCGGAAGTGCGTATCGACGTTTTAGACGCTATTTCACAGGGACTTCGGCCGCTTGGCACGCCAGTTGCGATTCTCTGCCGACGACGGTGCGGAACATTGACCCAGTTCTCCACGCCTTGATCCCAGGGAGACCCATCATGAAGATTCTGACGTTTGTACTGGCTGCTGTTGCTTCGCTCGCGCTGGTGGGCGCCGATTCCAATACCGCCAATGCGGCCCACGGCTACGGTGGATTTGGCATTCACCTCGGCGGACGCAATGTGCATCTGGACATCGGTCGTCCGCACGGCTATCGCTCGTACAACGTGTATCGTACCGGACGCGGTGGGCACCACTACGATTACCACGACACCAGCCACCTCGACTACCACCCGGGCGGCTACCAACGGCACTACAACCATTACGACTACGTGCCGGGGCACCATGACGTTCATCAGACGGGGCACTGGGATCGACATCGCAACTACCGACGTTGGTAATTCGTCGGTTTCTCGTTCCCATGCTATGCGTGGGAATGAGAAACATTAGCCCGGCGTGTCGAGATAGGGATCCTGCCCCATTTGTCGTTGGACTTTTTGGCGTTCTTTTTCGTGGTAGAGCAACACTTTGCGGTCGCGGAAGTGGCGGCGTTCGACACGGCGTTGGGCCTTTTGGATCAGCTGCTCGTAGCCGCGCAGCGGGCCGGTCGAGCGTTCGCCTTGGGCGATGAGTTTCTCCGCTTTGCGGGGGCCGTGGCCGAAGAGGAGGATTTCGTCGTCGAGCGCCAGAAACTGGCGAAAGGTGCCAGGATCGCCCTGGCGACCGCAGCGGCCGATGAGCTGGCGGTCGACTCGCTTGGCCTCGTGCAGCTCGCTGCAAATGACGTGCAGGCCGCCGATCTCGGCAACGTTTTCGCCCAGTTGGATGTCGGTGCCGCGGCCGGCCATGTTCGTGGCGACGGTGATCTTGCCCCGATTGCCCGCCGCGGCGACGATCTCGGCTTCCTGGGCAACGTGGCGGGCGTTGAGCACCACGGGCTGCAAGCCGCGTGCGGCGAGTAGCTTGGCCAGGTGCTCGCTCTTGTCGATCGAGCGGGTGCCGATCAGTACGGGCCGATCGATTTGGTGTTGCTCGAAAACGTCTTCGACGATGGCGTCCCACTTCTGCGCGGCCGTGCCGAAGACCTGGGTGGGCAACTGCTTGCGGATCGGTGGACGATTGGTCGGTATCTGGCAGACGTTGACTTCGTAGATTTTTTTCAACTCACCGCGGCTGGTCGAGGCGGTGCCGGTCATGCCGGCCAGTCGTTGGTAGCGGAGGAAGAGATCCTGGATCGTGATTCGCGCGGCCTGGTTGGTGGCAAAAGTGATCTCAACGTCTTCCTGGGCCTCGATCGCCTGGTGGATGCCGGCTCGCCACTTGCGTCCTTCCGCCATGCGGCCGGTGAACTCGTCGACGATGACAATCTCGCCGTCGCGCACCACGTAGTGCCGATCGAGAAACATCTCGCGGGCCACCTTGACCGACCGTTGGATGTATTCATAAATCGTGGAGAGCGGCAGGCGGTCCATGGCGCTCGGCTTCTCGAGCGAGCGGACCAATTGCCGGCCTGTCAGCGAGAGTTCGACCGTGCGCTCGTCGTGATCGTATTCGTAGTGTTCGTCTTCGATGAATTGGTCGCGCATTTCCGCCGCCCAGCGGTAGGCCTCGGCGGCGATCTGCTCGTCTTCGCCCGGCAGGGCACTGATGATCAGCGGCGTGCGGGCTTCGTCGATGAGAATGCTGTCAGCTTCGTCGACCAGCATGAAGTGCAACCCGCGTTGGACAGGCTGGTCGGAGGTGCCGTTGGCGCCGGCGCCCAACATCTGGCCGAACAGGTCTTGGTTGCCCTCGCCGAGGGAGCGGAGCAGCAACCGATCGCGGAGAAAATCGAAGCCCATTTCATTGGCCGTGCCGTAGGTGATGTCGCACTTGTAGGCTTCGCGTCGCTGCGGTTGGGGCTGTTGACCCTGGATGACGCCGACGCTCATTCCCAAGGCAGAGTAGACGGGCTTCATCCAGTCGGCATCGCGCTGGGCGAGGTAGTCGTTGACGGTGGCCAGGTGGGCCCCTTTGCCGTCGAGCGCGGCCAGATAGAGGGGCAGCGTGGCGGTGAGCGTTTTGCCTTCGCCCGTCTGCATCTCGATGATCGACCGATGGTGCATCACCGCGCCGCCGAGCACTTGCACGTCGAAGTGTCGCATTTTGACCGTGCGGCGTGCCGCCTCGCGCACCAGGGCGAAGGCTTCGACGAGCAACTTGTCGAGCGGCTCGCCGCTGCGGGCCCGATAGCGGAGGCCGAGGCTGGTTTTGCGTAGTTGATGGTCGGAGAGCTGCTCGAGCTCGGGTTCCAAGGCGGCGATGGCCGGCAGATAGCCGGCGCAGCGAGCAATCGGATCGCCAGCGACCGATCGCAAGTTTCGCCCAATCCCAGTGGGAAGTCTCGTCACGTTTTCTTACCGATTGGCTGCAATGAGATTTGAGGAGCAGGCTGAGCACACGCCCGCACCGACTTACTCAATCATACCGAAAGCCAAGCAAGTGGCGAGGTCTCTCGCGCGTGGGAGACGCCTCCCACAGAATTCCGCGAAGCGAAATTGTTAGCGCAAGCCTTGCTGCTGCCGCTGTAGGACGGTGATCGTGTAGGCGGGCACGGTCGATTGGGCGTCGAACTGCACCATTTCCATTCGGCCTTGCACGGAGATGTGCTCGCCCGGCTGTAGGTTGCCCAGTACCTGGGGATTCGCGACCAGCACGTTGCCGCCGAATTGATCGGGACTGCCGCCGTGGTGAATGTAGCGTAGCTGCCACTGGCCGGTGGCGGGCGACTGCTGCAACTGACCGCGGAGCCATTGGTACTGGGAATCGAAGCCAAATCGCTCGGCAGATTCCTGGACGGGGGCAAATTCACGCGGCTCGGCGGGTCGGGTGACGGCCAGAGCCTGATCGCGGGCGGTTCGGCTGCTGCCTTGGGGACGGAAGCCGTCGCGGCCGATGCGTCGTACTGGCGACGAATTGTCGTCGGCATACGACAACTGGGACGAAGAGATCTCGCGGATCGAAACCTGCCGCTGTTGGGCGACGGGCACTTGCTGAACAAACTGAGTGGGGGTGACCGGGTTCTGCAGCCCAATCGTCTGTTGCGATTGACCAACCGCTAACTGCGCCGTTTCGTGAGCAGCGGGCGTCACCGGCGAATCAGCATACTGCGGAGCCTGGGCGAAGCGCAGGCTTTGGTCGTCGGTTGGCACCTGCATGCGCTCGCTCTCGGCAGGGCCTAACGAGATGTTGCCGCCGGCCTGCTGAACGTTGTTGTGCCAGTTGCTACTGGGAGCGGACGAAACCGGTCCCGACGGTGAGTAGGTGTTCCAGCCGTTGGGTGGAGCGGCCGGCGTTGTTGGTACGGTGGGCTGCGGTGCATAGGTTGGCGCCGGAGTCTGATAACCGGGGGGAACGCCGATGGCCGGCGAGTTCGGCACGGGATCGCCCGGGTAGTAGGGCTGCGCGGTCCCCGGCAACAGAGTGCGCGTTGCCGGCGGCGGCACCCGATTGGGCGCCATGAACGGATTAGACACCGGCATGTTCTGGTTGTGACAACCAGGCAGAAGACAAACAGTCATCAACGTGCACAGAACGCAGCGCATCGGTAGCTTCCTTTCCAACCCCCTAGCCGGCGAGGCGCGAATGATAGCGAAACGCCTGAGCCTGTCCAGGTCGAATGGATGCTTTCCTTGCTGGCACTGGGCACAAAACGACGCAGGCGTTGGTTGCTAGCAACCAACGCCGCGTGCGTGCACGAAAGGCTGTGCGAAGATCAAAGAGTGTGCCTCAGCGCCCAAGCTGGGCCGAGACCTCGGCCAGACGGGGTGAGACGTAGGGGTTCATCACCAGCAGAGGCTGAGTGACTTCCACCTGAGTAACCTTGTCTTCCGCTGCTTCGGCCGACGTGGTCGTGGCCGGTTTGAAGTGCGGGTTGACGATTTCGACTGGCTGGGCTTCTGCGGCCAGTTCGGGCGTCGCTGTTCCTGGCGGATAGGCAAACGGGCTGTAGCCATAGGTGCGTGGCACCGGGGCGCTGTAGTAAACAGGCGGGAACGCGGCGAAGTGTGGCACGTTGTTGGCCAAGCCTCGATAGAGCCGCCCGATGTCATAACCGTAGCCGTAGCCACATCCGGCGTTCATGCCGTACTGTGCCTTCGCGTCGTCCGCCGCCAGTAGCGAGCAAGACATTCCCAATAACAGTGCCAATGCGTAACGTGAATTCATCGAAGAGTACCTCTCAATTAAGTGTTCCGCCGATCCGCTGCGCGGCGTCAGAGTAGCGCCAAGCAGGGCGGGCGTAGAATTGTCCCTCTTCAATCCAGCCTAATCACGACCTTGGCTAGTCGCAATCAAATCCTGGCCGAAAGAGAGCCAAATGCCTGGAAAACCAGCAGAAATTGCTTGCCTGGCAGCGGCGGAATTACCAGATGCGAATCCGCTCGACGGGGGGTTTGAAGAGCCCCTCTCCCGGCTCGACGTCGAATGCCTCATAGAACGGATCGAAATTGGTCAGCGGACCGTTCCCCCGATAGGCGGCCGGCGAATGGGGGTCGACCAGCAACCGATTCACCAGTTCCGATTCGCGATACTTGCGCCGCCAACTTTGGCCCCAGCTAATGAAGAACCGTTGCGGGCCAGTCCAACCGTCGATCGTCGGCGGCTTCTCGCCGTCGAGCGAAAGCAGGTAGGCCTTGTAGGCCACCGAGATGCCCGACAGGTCGGCAATGTTCTCGCCCAGGGTTAACTGGCCGTTGACGCTGCGCCCGGTGAGAGGCGAATAGCTGTTGTATTGTTCCACCAACCGCTGGGCCAATGCCCCAAAAGCCTGACGGTCTTCGTCGGTCC
>CAXMSB010000087.1:0-1693 GCA_964195615.1 uncultured Granulosicoccus sp.
GACTTCGGCGCCCGATGCGCCGACTTACACCGACCCTAATGTCGAAATCAGATACGTTGTCCAGAACCACAGTTGGGCGGGGTCGTTGGGTTCGAACA
Organism: uncultured Granulosicoccus sp.; assembly: GCA_964195615.1. GTDB lineage: Bacteria > Planctomycetota > Planctomycetia > Pirellulales > Lacipirellulaceae > Bythopirellula. Next base: position 99 of record CAXMSB010000087.1, read on the forward strand.
CTGCTGACCAGAGGGCACTGCGGAAAGTCGATTATCTCGTCGACGAGTATGAGTTGACGACCGTGGTCGGTGTCAACAACGGCAGTCTTGGCGAACCCCACCCGACGCTCGACCACTTGCTGGGGTACAGTTACAACGCGATTGTGGTTGGAAGGTCCTCCGGTCTGCATGCCATTGGACCGACCTCGAGTGTGTACGGTCCGGATCGCACCCGACCCACGATCGTTTCTTCCCAGGATTTCACGGTTAGCGCGGCGACGGCGATTGTCAGCGGAGCCGCAACCCTTATGCACGAAGAATTGGCCGGCACAGACGGGGCCAACTCTGAACCGATGCGAGCGATACTCCTGGCAGGCGCGACCAAAGAGGAATTCATCGACTTCGTTGACCCGGGTACCGGGCTAGTCGATCCCTGGGGCCGCACGACGAGCCAGCCGTTGGACAACATCTTGGGGGCAGGGCAACTCCACGTGTACAACAGCTACCTTATCACTCAAGGTGGACAGTTCCCGGGTTCCACTGGCACGCCGACCCCCGTTGATTCCTATGGGTGGGATTACCAGGACGTTACAGCAGCGAATGAACGCTTCTACGAAATCGAGATTCCTGAAGGAAGCATCGCGGCGGACTTCTCGGTTATTCTAACTTGGAACGCCGAAGTTAATCCGAACTTTAACAGCAATCCGACAGTAGCCAATCTCAACCTCACTCTGCGAGACAGCGGCAACGCGATCGTCGATCAAAGCATGAGTACCGTGGATAATACCGAGCATATTTACATCGGCGAAGGCCAGGCAATCGACTATCTCGCCGCCGGGACCTATACGCTGGAGGTCTCAAGCAATCTGACTCGCGATTTCGGAATCGCCTGGCGAACATCAACGTTATTCGGCGATGACCCCAATAATCTCACGCCCTCGGCCGACTTCGACGAGGACGGCGACGTCGATGGGGTCGATTTTCTGACGTGGCAACGTGGATCGGGCACCTTGCTGGGCGCCTCGCACGGCGACGGCGACGCTGATGGCGACGGGGACGTCGACCGGCTTGATCTGGAGATTTTCGAGGCCGACTATGGAACTTCGCCGCTGGTGAGCAGCGTGATAGGGGTGCCCGAACCGGGGGCGTTGGCGCTGGCGACTTCAGCGTGTGCCATGCTCCTATTTCTTCGGAAGCGATCGGGTTAGCGCATCTCCGACCGTCTGTAAGCCGCGAGGCGCCAGCCGAGCGCTCGGCTAGCGCCTCGCGGCTAACTCGAGGAGTTCTTCAAGCGGTCGAAGAAATGGGCCAGGGCGCCCACCGCGGCGAGCGTCGTGCCGGTCCAGAACAGGTAGCGGCTCCAAACCGCGGGCTGCGATTTGGCGTGTTCTAGCTTGTCGATCATCGCTTCGAGCTTGTCTTCGATCTTCTTTCGATTGGCCGCGAATTCTTCTTCGGAGAGGCCCGAACGCTCCGCGGACTGGTAGCTCAAGCTGTGATTCTCCTGGATGAGTCGTCCGTAGACTTGCTCATCCTCGGGGGCCCAAGCGGCGTCGGTCGCCACTTTGCCAATGGAAGTCCAGGAGGTGATGATCAGCAGAATCCCCACGACGAGC
>CAXMSB010000088.1:0-45401 GCA_964195615.1 uncultured Granulosicoccus sp.
CGATCGTCTCGGTCTGATGGTGTTTTTATCTGCGCTCGTTGGCGTGGCCGCCGCGGTGCTGGGCTACGTCGCTGGTTCGTGGTTCGACACCAACTATGCCGGCATGATAACCGTGGCGGTCGGCGTGCTCTACGGCCTGACCGTCTTCATCTCGCCCCGCTACGGCCTCATCAGTTCCCTCGTGCGAAACATACGCATGTCGCTGAAAGTCATCCGCGACGACTTGCTGGGGATGCTCTACAAGGTAGAAGAACTGGCCCGCGAAAAACCGCTGTCGCCCGACAATGCGCGTCGCGCCGTCGGCGGCGGGTGGCTGGCCCGGTGGGGATTGGCAAAACTCGTTCGCGGCGGGCAGATCGAAAGCCGCGGCGATCGGCTGTATCTCACCGACAGCGGCCGAGAAGTAGCCCGCAGCCTGGTCCGCTCACACCGCCTGTGGGAGACCTATCTGGTCGAACACCTCGGCATGCCGCTCGACCACGTCCACGAACCGGCCGACCGCGTCGAGCATTACATCGACGAGCGACTCCGTCGAGAACTCGAAGCCGAAGTCGACGCCACCGCCGGCGACCCCCACGGGCGAGAGATCCCGAAATAGAAATCTTGCAGACTAAACGCAGAGACCGCAGAGTTCCGCAGAGGGCCGCGGAGGATTTCTTTTTTTGATACAGACTCTGCGAGTCTTTGCGAAACTCTGAGAACTCTGCGTTTAATCCTAATCGTCAATCAGTTTTCTCAGCGTCTTCAGATTGATGACGTCCAAGTCCTTACCCTTGTGTTCGCCTTTGGGCGTTTCGAGGTACATGGGCACTTTGCGAAATCTTCGATCGTTGAGCAGGAATCGAAACGGCGCCAGCCCCATTTCCCCTTTGCCAATCTGGGCGTGACGGTCGACCCGCGAGCCGAATTTCGTTTTGCTATCGTTAAAATGAAACGCCTTTACTTGCTTGACACCAACCGTTTTGTTGAGGGCACGCATGGTCGCCTTGTAATTCTTTTCGGTATCCATCGCATAGCCGGCGGCGAAGACGTGGCAGGTGTCGAAACAGACGCCCAGCAGATCGGGGTTCCGCACTCCGTCCAGAATCGCGGCCAGATGCTCGAACTTCCAGCCCAAGTTCGATCCCTGTCCCGCAGTTGTCTCGAGCAAACACTGCGCCGTGCAGCCCTTCGTCTGCTTGTGTACCTCATTCAGCCCGCGGACAATTCGCTTCAACCCCCGCGCTTCGGAGCTCGTAGTAAAAGCGCCGGGATGGGCCACCACATACGGGATCCCCAACTGCGCGGCCCGCTGCAGCTCGACGACAAACGCGTCGACCGATTTCTTCCACAGTTCGTTATCGGGACTAGCCAGATTGATGAGATACGAATCGTGCGAGATGGGATGCTTGATGCCGTGCTCCGCAAGCGCCGATCGGAACTTAGCAACATCGTCCTCGGTGATCGGCTTGGCCCGCCATTGGTTGTTGTTCTTGGTAAACAACTGCACACAATCGCACCCCACCCGCGCAGCGGCTTCGACGGCTTTGTAATAGCCCCCCGCCATCGACATGTGCGCACCCAGAATCGCCATGCGTAGAAGTTACCGGCCCGAGTCTGGTTGTGCCAGGGGGCGTGTGCCACTGGCTTTGCCAGTGCATTCGTAGCCAAGTCCTCACAGGGCGGCAATTTGTTCGATAAGCTAGTCATAACAGACTGACTGGGAATAGAACCAGCAAGGCAATGGCCACCCAGACACTGGCAGCCGGCGCTTTCTCTGACCCATTGTCCATTCTGATGGTTCTTTGCAACAACATAGACCGATCGCTTCTCCCACACCTGGACAGGGAGTGGTGTTCTGCTGGCAATCAGCTAAACTACGTACCTCGAACGTACCTTGCGACACCGTGTCGCCTAAAACTCTGCTAGCCGCAGAATGCATATCCGCGGAATCCGAGGTGGTACTTACAAATGAGAATACGAATTAACACCTATGCGGTGTATCTACTACTCGGCTGCATACCTTAAGCCATTTATCCTGTACTGCTTGGGGCGAATATCATGAGCTTATGCGCACCACCATCCTCGGAACCTTTTCCGTTTCTGCAAAGAGTCGTGGTGTATGGTTTTCTGTGGGGAACGACTCTTTATCCTCTGCTGCTGATTGAGTGCGCCATTATTTCGTATTTGCGGAATAGAGCGAACCATCCGACGTCCGCTGAGCTAGTCGCCGCAATTCCGTTGGGATATCTCGCCATCATGCTTGCTTTCTTCTTAGTGTGGGCGAACCCGAGTTAGCAACCGTTTCGCGGGGTGGCACCGACACCTGCCCGCTTCTGGCTTGGCCATCGGATCGACGTATTCGGGCTGGTGTCGGTGTGCGTAGCACAGGAGGTCTTCCGCTCGCCAGGGAATAAAGACCTCTTGTCGCCGAGGCGACACCGACACTCGTCCGGCTCAGCTTACTCGTTGGCACCGCACCTTTCGGACGAGTGTCGGTGCTACACGGTGCTGAAAATAGAGCTCCGGTTGAGGGCCAGCGGGGTTTCGCTTACAATTTGCGGTCCCCGTTGGGGACGCGCCGGGCTCACGTCTTTTAAGAAAGCGACGAGCCGGCTCGCTCCTGCCTCCCTCACCCCCAGCCTCTGACTCCTAACCCCTCAGAAAAATCCATGGAACGTTCTTTTATTTTGCTGAAACCCGACTGTGTGCAGCGACGGCTGATGGGGCAGGTGATTGCCCGATTCGAGCAGAAGGGGCTGAACTTTGTGGCGATGAAGATGCTCCGCATCACGCCCGAGCTGGCCAAGCAACACTATGCCGAGCATGTCGAGAAGGGGTGGTATCCCACGCTGGAAGGTTTCATCACCGGCGGGCCCGTCGTAGCGGCGGTGGTCGAGGGGCTCGAAGCGATTCGAGTGATCCGCGACATGCTGGGGGCAACCAGCGGACTGCAGGCTGCGCCCGGCACCATCCGCGGCGATTTCAGCTCCAGCCGGCAGATGAATCTGGTACACGGCAGCGATGGACCCGAAGCGGCCCAGCGAGAGATCGCGCTCTACTTCAGCGACGAAGAACTCTGCGACGACGATCCCACGATCAGCCGTTGGCTACGGGCAGCCGACGAGTCGTAATGATCAGAGCGTCAAGAGCGACATGCTGACGTGGATCATCCGGTCTTCGATCATAAACGCGTCGTCGTCGTCGTGCTCGAAAGTCACGGTCAAAAACTCCAAACCCTTGGAGTAGGCGACCATGAAGTTCTTGCCGACGATAACCGAGGGGACCGTGATGTTCGAGAATCCCCATTTCGTATTGGCCAAGCCGGCTTTGATGCCGCCGACAATGATGTTGGTCAGCTCGCCGGCGCCGTCGATGACCTGAGAACTCAGCTTGCCGAACTTCTCGCTCAGCAAACCTTCCACGGCATGGACGGCGAATCGTTCCGACATGTTCACGCTCACAAACCCCGACACTTTGCCGTGGACGCCGATCATGCCGGTAATCATTCCCGCTTCCTGGCCAGGCATCGACGAAATACCCACACAGCGGATCTTGATCTCGCACATGTCGAGTGCGCTGTTCATCGCTTCAGTCACCGAGTGAAAGAGCCGCTGGTTGACGTCCAACGATCCCAGAGGTTTTTCTTCGACAACCGTAGCCATGGGTGATTTCCTATCTTGCTGCGTGTATGGAGTCGCGGGGGCGGGGCGCCCCCTCGCGAGACTTAAATGTAGTATTGGTTACCGAAAAGGCTGGAGGCCCTTCGAGCCGCTGCTTCGGGACAATCCGTGGGAGGCCTTCGGCGCACAATCGGCCCAATCGGCACAATCCGGGTGAGAACCGAACTCGGCTCAGACGGCCCGGGGCCGCTCGCCGGTGAGTTCATAGCGGCGGATTTTGCGGTCGAGCGTCGACCGTTCGATGCCCAAGATGGTGGCGGCTCGGCTCTTGTTCCAGCCGGTACTCTTGAGGGTGCGAAGAATGTGCTCGCGTTCCATGTCGGCCAGCGAGGTCGGTTCATAAGCCCCGCCGCTTGCCGCATAGAGGCCGCTCGCTTCCGTTTCGCCGGCCGTTTTGAGAGCCGAGAGGATCAGCTCGTCGTGATCGACGTACTCGCCCTGGGTCAACACCACAGCCCGTTCGATGACGTTTTTCATCTCGCGGACGTTGCCCGGCCAGCGGTAGCGAAGCAACTCTTCCATCGCCCTGGGCGTAAAACCTTTCAGCTTGCGACCGGTTTCTTCGTTGAATTTTCGCAGGAAGAACTCGGCGAGCTCGGGGATGTCCTCGGGCCGCTTGCGCAGGCCGGGCACGACAATCTCCAGCACGTGCAGCCGGAAATACAGATCGCGACGGAACTTGCCTTCGGCGACGTCCTTTTCCAAGTCGCGGTTGGTCGCGGCAATTACTCGGACGTCGACCTTGAGCTGCTGCGTGCCGCCGACCCGCTCGAAGGAATGGCCTTCCAGCACGCGCAGAAATTTTGCCTGCACGGTCGAGCTCATCTCGCCGATTTCGTCGAGCAAGAGCGTGCCGCCGTCGGACTGCTCGAACTTGCCGATTTTGCGATCGGTTGCGCCGGTGAAGGCGCCTTTCTCGTGGCCGAACAGCTCGCTTTCGAGCAACGTTTCGGACAGGGCGGCGCAGTTGAGGCAGACGAACGGGCCTTGCTCGCGGGGGCTGGAGAAGTGAACCGCGCGGGCCACCAGCTCCTTGCCAACGCCGCTTTCGCCGCGGATGAGCACCGTCGCCCGACTTGGCGCGGCCCGGGCAATCTGCCGTGCGACGTTCAGCATCACTTCGCTGGAGCCGATGATCTCGCTTTGCACGCCCAACTGCTCGCGCAGTTGGGTGTTTTCCGAACGCATCAGATTCAGGTTCTCGGCCAACAGTTGGCGTTTGCTGAGATTCTCCAGCGCGACGCCCACCGTGTCGGCCACCGCCAGGGTAAACTCCAGATCCTCGGGATCGGTCGTATTCTCCACGTCGGTGGTGTAGAGATGCACCAAGCCCAGGATTCCGCCTTCCATCCGCACGGGAGCACAGATCACGCTGGTGGCTAGGATTTCTCCGCGGCTATCGCGGTTGCCGAGGTTGCTGTCGTCCATCACGTTGCGAGCCATCACCGCCTGGCCGTCGCGCAGCACGGTCGCGGACAGAAACGGGGAGACGCGGTGGTAGGCATGATCGCAATCGCTACGAGAGGCGACCACTTCGAGCTCCTCGCCGCTGCGTTCCCCTTTCGCATCGCGTTGCCGCAGCAGGATAGCGCCCGAATCGACTTGCGTGCCATCGAACAAACCGTTCAAAGCCGTATTGGTCATCGACACGACGTCGGTCGATTTGGCCAGGTCGAACGCCAGTCGGCATAGCTTCGCGGCGGCGCGGCCCACCTTGGGCAGTGCTTCCTCGTCGGTGTCTTCGAGAACCAACGCATCGAGAAAGCGGCTCTGCTCTTTGCGGTGCGTAATCGTCGTGGGCTCGAAGGCTTCCAAGACGCTGGCCGCGTCTTCGGTCATGGCCTCCTCGCCATCCTCGCCCAGTTCGACCGACTTGGACGATCGCAGGAGCGAACCGGTGTCGGGGAAAGCCTGTGCCAAATCGTGGACGAACGCCAGATGTGAGTTGCCGATCTGGATGATGTCGCCCGGCTCGAGCGAGTGGTCGACAGTAAGCTGCTCGCCGCTGACCATCGTGCCGTTGCGACTTTCCAAATCGCGTAGCTTCCAGGAGCCTTGGGCCTGAAACACTTCCGCGTGGTTGCGACTGCAGCGCTCGTCCTTGACCACAATCGTATTGGTCGGAGCACGACCGAGCGTGACCGACTCGCCCGGCACAAGCCGAACGACGTCGGCCCATTTCGACCCTTCGCGGATGATCAGATAGGCATTCATTCACAACGGCGTTGTCACCAACGCCCAAAAAAGCGGCTCGACTGGCGGGAACGGCCCCACCGGCGGCCTGGTCCGAACGGCACCCCGCCTCCCTACATTCTATCCACAGACGAGAAAGTCTCTTCCAGTCGAATGAGCAGATATCCCCACCTTATGCGTCAGGGGGGTCTCCCTTCAACCCGCCCTGGACCGAACTTTTGAGCTGCACAGGCTTTACGGCTCGGCCCCCAGCCCGGGGAGCCGTTGGGGATGCCCAGCGGCTCGGGCGACGGAAACGCGGGAAACGAGCACTATTCCCACCTTTCCAGGCGGCTCGGAAAACCACGAAAACTGTTGAATATCAAGGAGTTAGCAACTAACCTGAAGTAAGGGCTCCGCCTGGGGCGGTGCCAACAGATGCAGCGGCGGTCCGCGGCAGGCGACCTGTGCGCCACAATGTCGCGGGTTTGCCGACGTACAGCGGTAAAGAGGCGCTTCGCAACAGCTTTCCCGATCAGGGAGTCTGGCGAAATCTAGGAGAAATATCAGATGAAACCGGTTTGCTTGGGTTCCCGACTCGCGTGCCATGCTCTGGCGATGTTGGTGGTGGTTGCGCTGGCGTCACAGTCGGCTCATAGTCAGTTCGTCCAGCGTTCGGTCGGCGGTGTCGCGGTCGACGTCGATGGCGTTGTATCTGCTCCTACCGTGGAGGATGAGCGTCAGTTGGCTCAAGCCCGCGAGACGGCCCTGGCCGAGGTTCCCGCCGACTTGAATGTGTTCACCGAACTGCGCGGCGTTTCGCTTCGGCAGCTCGAGGCGACCATTGCCAAGTGTCGTGCGGAAGGAAAACCGATTCCCGAGGAAGTGCAATTCTTGGCCGGTTTGCAGCGCGTCGAGTACGTGCTTGTGTATCCCGAGAAAAACGACGTAGTTTTGGCAGGCCCCGCGGAAGGTTGGCGGATGGACGCCCTGGGCAATGTGGTCGGTGCGACCACGGGCCGTCCCGTCATCCTGCTAGACGATCTCATCGTCGCGATGCGCACGAGTGGGTCGTCCCGCTTGGAAGCGATCTCCTGCTCGATCGACCCGACGCCTGAAGGCATGCAACGGCTGCAGAAGGTGCATAGCCGATTGCGCACCATGGGCGATCCGCAGTCGACCATCAGCCTTTTGGAAGAAGCGCTCGGGCCGCAAGTGGTTTCGGTCACGGGCGTTCCCTCGTCGAGCCATTTCGCACGGACGATGGTGGCGGCTGATTTTCGCATGAAACGTCTGGCGATGAATTTTCAAGAAGCCCCGATGGACAACATGCCCAGCTACTTGCATCTTGTCAGTGGCAGCAAGAGCAGCATGACCCCACGCTGGTGGTTGGCGGCCAACTACGAACCGCTGGCCCGCGACGCGGCAGGGCTCACCTGGCAGCTACGCGGCCAAGGCGTGCGGTGCATAACCGAGGAAGACTATTTCGACGCCAGCGGCCAGAAGCTGAACAGCGGAAAAGCGAGCCGCGCAGCGCAGCGCTGGGCCGACACGCTCACCGAGCGTTACTCCGAGTTGGCCGAGCACGACTCCGCCTTCGGCCAATTGCGAAACGTGATGGATCTGGCGGTCGTCGCCGCGTTGATCGAAAAAGAGCAACTGCTAGTGACGGCAGGACTCGACCTGCCCCAACTGCTCGACGAAACACCGATTGCCGAGTACGCCACGCCCAGGCAGGTCGCTACCAAAGCGACTTTCATCAAACGCCGCGGCCGCTACACGATCAGCGCCTCGGGCGGCGTACAGATGCTGCCCTGGCACATCGCCGATAGGACCGAAGAGGTTGAGGGCGTGAGCGACGTTCGCAGTGAAGTCTCGCCCGATTCGCAGCGGTGGTGGCTGCAGTAACGCCACTCGGGTGGCACTGCCTGGCTTGCCCAGCAGTGCCGGCGGAGGAGCAAACGTCAAGACTTCTCGACAGCCACCGAGCGAACCCGCCAGACTTGCCAGCAGTGCCACACGAATCCTGGGCCAGCAGTGACACCCGAATGCTGAGCTGGCCAGATCGTGGCACTCTCATCGAATCACTTCGCCACAGCTTTCTTCCAAGCCCGTGGCCGGACGACGTTCTTTACGAGCCCAACCTTCTCCAGCACACGGATCGTTAGCCAGGTGACGTCGAACTCCCACCAGCGATGGCCGTGCGAGGCGGCTCGTTGGTCGTGGTGGTGGTTGTTGTGCCAGCCCTCGCCGTTGCTCCACAGGCCGACCAGGATGTTGTTGCGGCTGTTGTCGTTGGTCTCGTAATTGCGATAGCCCCAGACGTGGGTCACCGAGTTGACACTCCAGGTGATGTGCCACGTGAGCACCGTGCGGGCGAACACGCCCCAGACGAGCAGACTCGCGCCGAACTGCACGGCCTCCATCCCCACGCCAGTCTGAAACCAGCCGACGGCAAGTCCTGCGAGGAAGAACAACACGGTGTGGGCCAAGTAAACCCAGAGCCATTTTCTATTGCGTTCCAGCTTCATGTAGAACGGGTCCTTCAAGATGTCGCGAGAGTACTTTTGGTAGTAGTTGATGTTCAGGAAGTCGCGGTTCTCGACCAACAGCCAGCCGCAATGGCCCCAGAAAAAGTTGACCCACGGACTGTGCGGGTCGGGCTGCTCGTCGGAGAACTTGTGATGAATCCGATGCATCGCGACCCAGCAGGCGGGCGAGTCTTGCATTGTGCAGACCCCCAGCAACGCCAGGCCGTGCTCGAACCACTTCGGGGCGCTCATCCCCTGGTGCGTCAACATCCGATGGTAGCAGAGGTTGATCCCCAACGTGCCGAATACATACAGGCCACACACGCAGAGCACGACGCCGGTCCAACTGAAGAACCAAGGCAGAAAGGCCAGGCAGGCCAGGAGATGGATCCCCGGAACACCGATGACATAGCGCCAGCGAATCTGCGTGGGATTGACGGTCGCCTCGGGCCACTCAATGTGCTGGTTCGGAGACGAAGCGTGTGTGGGAGTTTCCTCTTTGGTCGAAAACTCGTTATCAAAGCTCGTCTTTTCTTCCGGTTGCAGTTCGGTTGCCATCGTATCCTACTGTCAGTGTTTTATTGTTGATTGCGCGACGATTGAACCCCGCCGCCAAGCGTTTGCTAGCGAAATCCGGGCTTCCGTTGGGCACCCTCGGTTCATAGGCGGCGCAAGCATCAATAGGTCAAGAAAATCGTCTGGAATGTCATCGCCTCGTGAGTCACCCATTATAGTGTTCTAAGGGTCGGAACCAAGTGCGGGCAGGACAAGTTCGGCGTGCGATTTCCCCTGAAGATTGACAAACCTCACAGGTGGCAATTCCGCGGCGAGACGCCCCAGCATGGGGTCGACGTAACCGGCGGCCGAAAACGCTTGAATTTGCCCCTCTGGGCCCTCCTCGGGCAGTGTCGACTTCATTAGGACCAGTTCGCCAGCGCCCAGCACGATCGCCAGTCGGGCGGCGATCGAGTCGCTGGTGACCTCCCACGTCTGCGGCAGGGGCGTACCAGGCAGCTTTGGCTCACAGTGGCGCATCCACGTGGCGGGCACAAAAATGGTGCAGTCGCGCTCGCCCACGCGTTGGCAGAGCAGGCGGTCGTCCTCGATCAGCGGAATCTCGGGCAGCCTGGCGTGGAGCAAATGGGCCGAGACGGTGAGCAAATCGATGCACATCCAATGGGCGGCCGCTTCCTCCAACGGGCGCAGCGCATGCCATCTGCGCACCTCGTCGACCAACGACCCACCGCCGGCAAGCAGCACGTGGTGCGCCGGCGATTGACGCGACAGCCATTGCCGCAATCGATCGGCAAGATCGGGCAGATCGAACAAACTGCCGCCGACTTTTACGATTCGAATCTGCCGCGCACTCATTCGGCGAACCTTTCGCCGGCAAGCACGGCCAACGCGTGCGCCGTGGCACACCGGCTGACCTGCGGCCCCAAATCCTCGGTCAACGAGACGACAGCTCCGCGGTAGTCGAGTCGTTCGAGCAACCATCGGCCGACGAATTCCCCGTGCCCGGCGAGTACGATCGTCTCAGTCACACTCTCCAGACGTCCCAACACACGTCGAGCGGCACTTTCCAGCAGGTCAAGCTGTGCGTCGCGAACCGCGGCAGCAGCACGCTGGGCGTCTTCCCAAGAAAACATGGTCGTATCGGCGCAGATGCTTCGTGCGAGTCGAGCGTGAGCATGCGACTTTGTGCGCGGCCGCCCGTCGGCCGTGTTTGTGTTCGCTTCGTTCTCTTCCAACTCGCCCAACATCAGAAAAACGTCAGCCGCGGTGGCGAACAACTCCTGGGCCACGGCACACGCCTCGCCCCGCCATGGCAGAGTTTGCACGATGCCACACAATGGGCTCCGCTCGATCCCTGTGTAGACGAGTTCCCCGGTCACCAGCCGCTCCGGATCGGTCTGCCCCACCGCCCGCGGCCCCTCGCCGGAGAGTGGAACAATGTCAGTCGTGGTCGACCCCACGTCAACAAGCAAACCGACCTCACCCGCACAAAACCTCGCAGCAAACGCCCCCAAAGCAAACCAATTACTAGCCCCGGCGAGCAGTGCTTCAGCACGCGCGGCCAGCGGAGTCGCAAGCTCCCCCCCACACAAGTAAACGAACACCTCGCGCCCCGCCGCCGCCCGCTCCACGGCATCGAGTATCACGCCGACGCCTTCAGCCTTGGTAGCAAAACAGTCGGCCAACTCGCCCGTCATCGTCACGGCAACTCGCCCCGCAGCCGGAGCCTCCGCGATCATGTCGCTCAACTCCGTCGCCAACTCCCCAGACCGCTGCCAAAGAAGAAACTCCCGCGACGCGGCATACCCGGCGCCGTCCGCGGCCTTGAGATTCGCCCCACCGATATCCAGTGCCAACCAACTCATGCCGGGTCAACTCTCCTGCGGTTGGGAAACGGTGCCGTCGGAAAAGAACTCGATGGCATGGTCGCTGAATCGCGGACTCACCACGCGCCCCGCCGCATTTTCGAGCATCGCCGCCGCTAGGTTGTCCTGGGCAATCGCCCGCAGGCCGACGTAGGAAGTTGTCAGCCGAGGGTTTACCTCGACCACTACGTCCTCGCAGCCGTCCGCGGATTTGCCTAACACCAGATCGACTCCCACATACCCAAGCGCCGGCGGCAGCGCTTCCAGGGCACGATCCGCCAGCGCGGTGGCCCGACGGGCGAGTTCGCTTTCCAAGAGCCGCGAACCACCCGTGTAAGTAAAACGTCCGTCACCGGCGAGGTGCTGCCGACAGGCGGGCAAGGGAACTCGGTGCGCCGGCCCGCAGAGAAACGAAACGCTCGCGGCAATTCCCGCATAAAACCGTTCCAGCCGGCGCGGCCAGCAGTAGGGCGGCGTCTCGTCGCGGGCGCTGGCCACCAGCATCGTGTGCTGCGAACCGGCGCCATGCACCGGCTTCAACACTGCTGGATAAGAAAAATCCGCGGGCAGGCGCTCATGGTCGGCTTCCAAGAGGATCGCCTCGGGCACGGGCACGCCGGCCTTGGCAAGGCGCTCGGCCGTGAGGTGCTTGTCGGAGGCGAGCTCGACGAACGGGTCCTCAGCCGCCAACAGTCGCCCGCCCGCCTCGCGCGCCATGACGTTGGATTGCAAGAGCACGTTATCGATTTCCGGAGCGATCACCAGTGTATGATCCGCCTCGGCAGCCAACTGGGCGAACTCCTCACGCTGGTGCTCGCGCGAATGGACTTCGACCGCTTCACAACCGGGCAGCACCAGATCGTCAGCCCGAATGTCTCGCAACACAGAGACGCGGCCACCGTCGATTGCCAGAAAGTCGGCCGCCAACGCAGTGAGCATCGCCGCCCCCTCGGTCAACAGCGATCCCGGCAACGGCCCCGGCTCCTCGACCAGTCCCCCGCCGGTTACCCACTCGTAGAGAAAGAAGTGCATGGGGAGTCGAGAGTTGAGAGTCTAGGGTCCAGAGCCAGAAGTACGGAGGCAGCATTCTACCAGACTTCTGGCTCTAGACTCTAGAAACTCGACTCTGGACTAAAAGATTCCGAGCTGATCGCGGGCGTCTTCGGTCATCCGGTCGGGCGTCCAGGGTGGAACCATCACCAGACGGACGTCGACTTCGCCAACGCCTTCCAGCCGGCTGACGAATTCCTTCGACTGCCCCAGCAATTGCGGTCCCGCGGGGCAGGCGGGGCTGGTCATCGTCATCTCGACCTCGACATCCGACACCCCGGCGTCGTTCTCGTTGACCTTGATCTCATAGATCAGTCCCAGGTCGACGATATTGACGAACAGCTCCGGATCGATCACCTGCTTGAGCGCTTCGCGTACAGTATCTTCGGCAATGGCCATGGCAACTCTCACTCTGAAATCTGGTCGGGGGAATAGAACGCGGATCAACACAGATTGGGCGGATTTTCGCGGATTAATATCAAAGCTGTAGAAAGAACATTCGCATGACAGCGTGAATCCGCCCAATCTGTGTTGATCCGCGTTCTATCCTTCAGACCCAACTAACCACAAAGCCGCACCAATACCTGCTCGCCTTCGACCTTTACCTCGTGGCTCACCGTAGCCTTGGTGGCGGGCATGGTTAGCGCGGCGCCCGATTTTATATCAAACCTCGCCCCATGTCGCGGACAGATGATCGATCCCTCGGCCGCATCCACCGGGCCGTCGCTCAACGGTCCGCCGTCGTGCGTGCAGATGTCGTCCAGGGCATACCAGTGCCCCGCGGCATGAATCAGCACAACTAGCTGATCTTCGACTTCCACGAACAGTGTGCCGGGATCGCGGACTTCGCTCGTCTGGGCAACTGCAATAAACTCGGCCATGCGGCACTCACCTACTCTTCGATGTCTCGCACGCGGCGGCTGATCGCTTCGCCCAACGCTTCGCGGACGCTGTCGATCGTGATCCGGTCGAACACCTGCTGAAAGAAACCGGTGACGATCATCCGCGTCGCCTCTTTGCGAGTGTAGCCGCGAGTCATGGCGTAGAACATCTGCTGGTCGTCCACGCGACCCGAGGTGCTGCCATGCGTACAACGGACGTCGTCGGCTTCGATCTCCAGTCCGGGAATCGAATCGGACCGAGCCGTGGCGGCCAACATCAAGTTATCGTTGCGCTGGTAGGCGTCGGTTTGCTGCGCGGCCTTGTCCACCTTAATCATGCCCCGCCAGACGGTCCGCGAATCGTCCTGCAAGGCCGCCTTGTAAAGCAAGTCGCTACGGCAGTGGGCTGCCTGGTGATGTTGATGAGTATTGTAGGAAAGGTGCTGCTTACCTTGGGTGAACATCGCGCCGTTGACCTGCGCTTCGGCGTCCTGGCCGATGAGCGCCACGTGCTGATTCACCTTGGCCAGACGACTGCCCAGTGCGCCAATGGTCCATTGGATGCCGGCGTTGGCGGCCACGTGCGCCATCTGGTGGGCAAAATGCCAGACGCCATCGCCCCAGTTCTGCAGGTTGACGTAACGCAGCCGAGCACTGGCTTCGACGATCAACTCGATCGCTCCGCAATGCAGTCCGCCGCCGTGCATGTCGGTACTGGCCGTCTCGCTCAGCAGCGTCGCCTCGGCGCCCTCTTCGAGAATCACCAGCGTGCGGTTCAGGTCGACCCCGCCATCGGACATCACCGCCAGCGTGTGCAACGGCTCATCGATCTGCACTCCCTTGGGAACGAACAGCAGCGAGCCACCGCTCCAACACGCGGCATTCAGTGCGGAGAACTTGTCGGTGTGTGGGTCGACGAGCCGACGCTCAAAATAGGGTCGCAGCCGATCGCCATGCTCCGCGAGCACCGTGTCGAGGCTGCCAAACAGCACGCCTTGCGATGCCCACTTGTCCTCGAGCTGGCTCTCGACGCCGCGACTGTCGACGGACGTGCTCTGTCCACCCAACTCGACGCCCGCGGCAAGCAGCGCCTGCGGCGCAGAGATATCAGAGACCTCGGTGGGCAAGCTGAACTTATCGAGCTTGAATCGACGAATGTCGGTCCGCATCCACTCCTCATCGCGGCCGCTGGGCATTGCCAGTTCGCAGAAACGCGACCAGGCGTCTGCGCGCAAGTCAGTGAGCCAGCTCGGTTCGTCGCGCGCCGCTAGAAAGGCCTCGAATGATTCTTGATTAAAACCGGTGTTGGTCAGCGTCGCACTCATGGGCGAAAAAACAGTCTCAGGCAAAATTGATTTGGAAAGAAAGAACAGTTCGACGCAGCAGCGAGCTACCCCACGCTGCCTTCCATCTGCAGTTCGATCAGCCGATTCATCTCGACGGCGTACTCCATCGGCAGTTCCTTGATCAGCGGTTCAATGAACCCGCTGACGATCATCGAGCTCGCCTCGGCTTCGGTCAGCCCGCGGCTCATCAGGTAGAACAACTGCTCTTCGCCGATCCGCGAGACGCTGGCCTCGTGCTCGATCTGCACGTCCTGTTCATCGACTTCGATGTACGGGTAGGTATCGCTACGGCTTTTGGGGTCGAGAATCAAGGCGTCGCATACGACGTTGCTCTTCGAGCCGACCGCGCCGTCTTCCACCTTGCAAAGGCCGCGGTAGCTGCTGCGGCCACCGTTCTTGCTGATGCTCTTGGAAATGATGCGACTCTTGGTATGTGGAGCACAGTGCACCACCTTGGCGCCGGCGTCTTGGTGTTGGCCCTTCGAGGAAAAGGCGATCGAGAGAATCTCGCCCCGAGCGCCCGGCTCCATCAGGTAGACGGCCGGGTACTTCATCGTGAGCTTGCTGCCGAGGTTACCGTCGACCCACTCCATCAGGGCGTTTTCGTAGGCCATCGCCCGTTTGGTCACCAGGTTGTAAATGTTGTTGGCCCAGTTTTGGATCGTCGTGTACCGACAGCGGCCGTTCTTTTTGACGATGACCTCGACCACGGCCGAGTGGAGGCTTTCGGTCGTGTACATCGGGGCGGTGCAGCCCTCGACGTAATGCACCTCGGCGCCTTCGTCGACGATGATGAGCGTCCGTTCGAACTGGCCCATCTGCTCGGCATTGATGCGGAAGTAAGCCTGTAGCGGAAAGTCGATCTTCACCCCCGGCGGCACATAGATGAACGAACCGCCCGACCAAACCGCCGAATTCAACGCGGCAAACTTATTGTCCGTCGGCGGAATGATCTTGCCAAAATACTCCCGCAACAGCTCGGGATGTTCTTTCACTGCAGAGTCAGTGTCCGTGAAGAGCACGCCCTTCTTGCCCAGGTCTTCTTGCAGCGAGCCGTAGACCACTTCGCTCTCAAACTGCGCCTTCACGCCGGCGAGATACTTTTTCTCGGCTTCGGGAATGCCTAGCTTGTCGAAGGTGTCTTTGATTTCCTGGGGGACGTCGTCCCAGGTGCGACCCTGTTCGTTGGTCGGCTTCAGATAGTAATAGATTTCCTGAAAGTTGATGGCAATGTCGCCACCCCAATTCGGCATTGGCTTCGACTCGAAAATCTCGAACGACTTGAGCCGAAAATCGCGCAGCCACCCGGGTTCCTGCTTCATCTCTGAAATCTGCGCGACGATCTCAGCGTTCAGACCTTTTTCGGCTTTGAACACCTCGTGCGACGGGGTGATAAAGTCGTATTTATTGATTTCGCCTAAGGTGGCGTCTTCTGTTAGGTCGGTAGCCATAACGGGGCTCCACTTTCTTAAACCGTTTTTCTTAAACTGGTGCGGCTTCAGTCATTGCTTCTTCAGCTGCCGCAGATTCGGGGTAGGCCGCGCGAATGCGGTCGTAGCCGTCGGTGTACAACTCTCGGGCCAGCTCAAGGCCGCCCGTTTCGACGATCTTGCCGCCGAGCATCACGTGCGTGAAATCGGGGGTGTTGCGGTCCAAGAGCTTGTCATGGTGTGTGATAATGAGAATGCCCATCTGTTCGCCGCCGATCTCCGCGATGCTCTCGCTGGCCAGCTTCACCGCGTCGACGTCCAGCCCGCTGTCGGTCTCGTCGAGAATCGCGAACTTGGGCCGCAACATGGCCATCTGCAGAATCTCGGCCCGCTTCATCTCGCCGCCGGAGAAACCATCGTTCACATAACGGCGGGCGAACTCGACGTCCATCCGCAGATGTTCCATCTTCTCGGTCAGCTCCTTGCGAAACTGCCGCATGGGGATCAGCTCTTCGCCTTCCTTGCGTTCGGGATTGCGGACATTGGTGGTCGCATGACGCAAAAAGTCGGCCATCTTCACGCCGGGAATCGCCATCGGTCGTTGAAAGGCCATGAAGATTCCCGCCCGGGCTCGCTCGGTGGCGTCCCACTCCAACACGTTCTGGCCGTCCAAATCGATGGCGCCTGCGGTGACTTGGTAGCCGGGATGCCCCATCACGGCGTTGCCCAACGTGCTCTTGCCCGAGCCGTTGGGACCCATCAGGGCATGCGTTTCGCCGCGGCGGATCGTGAGGTTCACACCCCGCAAAATCGGCTTGTCTTCCACGGAGACGTGTAAGTCGGTGATCTTGAGTGTTTCGGTCATTGAAGCTGCTGGCCGTTGGTTACGAGTGGTTCGCTGCTAGTTATTATACCTATAAGTCGTCAGCCGTGCCCAATAGCCACGAGCCAACGGCTCGCCGGGGAATCAGCCGGTAATCTTCTGATGGTCGTACACGGGAGCAACGTCGGTCGGCGCCGCCACGTAGCCGGAATGGTGGGGCAGGGGAAGCTCGTCATCGACCTTCTGACCCAACTGACCGAAGCCCGCGCTGCCCGAGTTCTTGGCAATCTTGTGACCGCGAATCTTGTCTTGGATGCGCATCAAACCTTCGAGCAACGCCTCGGGACGCGGTGGGCAACCCGGCACGTAAACGTCCACCGGCACCACCAAGTCGACGCCCTTCACCACATGATAGCCGTACTTGAAGTAAGGACCGCCGCCCACGGTGCAGGCACCCATGGCAATTACGAACTTAGGATCGGGCATCTGGTTGTACAGCCTCCGCACCCGGCTGGCCATCTTGTAGGTCACCGTACCCGCCACGATCATCAGATCGGCCTGTCGGGGCGTGGCTCGAAACGCACCGGCGCCGAAGCGGTCCATGTCGAAGCGACTAGCGCCCGCGGCCATCATCTCGATCGCGCAACAGGCCAAGCCAAAGGTCATCGGCCAGATGCTCGATTGACGAGCCCAGTTGATCGCCTGTTCGACCGTCGTGGTAATGACATTCTCTTCAAAACGTCCTTCAATCCAAGGCTGGGTCATAACAGCTTCCATCTCTATGATTCTTACAGTGTTAGCCGTGGGACATCTCCGCGGAACGAAACTGCCAACGGTAACATTCCTTCAGCCCAGTGGCTAGCGCTGCACTTGGTAATCGCGGCTAAAAGGGGGGCGAGCGATGCCTAAATCAATTCACAAGACTCAACTCAAATGCGCAACCATTCTCACCGTCCAATCGGCAAGCGGTCATGCGCACACCCTCCCCCAGGATCTCCGAAAACAACATCTTCTCTAGTGAACAAATCGCCCGATCCTGCTCGGCCAAATCGGGATAGGGACAGGCAAGGATCTTCAAGACGGGCAATTGGCTCTCGTCTTCCGACATCTGAACCTCGAACGGCACATCGCGCTGCTCCATCAGTGCCACTAATGAATCCATCTTTTCGCCAACGGTCGTGCCTTTAACCTTGTCGCGATAGATTTCCATCATGCGACCAACAAGCCGCTGCAACAGTCGCTTCCGCACTTCAGGATCTTCGACGGCCCGCAACTCTTCCCATAGCACCTTGGCCAGGTCTTCGAAGTTGTTGCCCCCGCTCCGTACTCCGGCGGAGGACAGAGAGTACCGGTGCGTGGGCCGCCCTCGTCCGATGCGCTCCACTTTCCGGACAACAAAGTCCTGTTCCATCATCCGACGAAGCCGCTGGCGAACTGCCGTGGCGGTAACTCCCGCGAAGACGACCAGCTCACCAACCGTGCAGCTGTGTGTGCGGCGCAGAAAGTCGATTATCGAGCGATCACTGATCGGTGCTTTATCAGAAGATGTGGACATGCTGCCAGTAGTTTACGCATTTAAGGAGCCGGCGTCATCAGCCTTAACACTAGTTATCGTAACAACTTCCATATTAAACACAAGCAGAGGTGCGAAAAATAGTGCCGGCTCCCACCAGATGACGTAAACTGTTGACCCAAAATGGTTTATCGGTTACAAGACCGCATGAG
The DNA here is from genome assembly GCA_964195615.1 of uncultured Granulosicoccus sp. Lineage (GTDB taxonomy): Bacteria > Planctomycetota > Planctomycetia > Pirellulales > Lacipirellulaceae > Bythopirellula. The sequence goes on from CAXMSB010000088.1 coordinate 18,002, forward strand.
TTGGCCCGACTGAGGGGGGCTTCTCAAGCTCTCACGTAACAGATGGCCGTGCGTAGCGCATTGATCCGTAGGCAGCGGCGGTCTAGCCGAGCGCTCTGTCGTCAGCAATTGTCTGCCTGCAGCACCAGAGCGAGGAGCCGCGAGCGTGTCCAATCCAAAGAATTCCGGTGGCGAACAATGGGCCTCGAGAATCGGCGTCATCCTGGCGGTGGCCGGTTCGGCGGTCGGGCTGGGGAATTTTCTGCGATTTCCAGGCCAGGCAGCTCAAAACGGTGGGGGGGCGTTTATGCTGCCCTACTTCATTTCGCTGTTGGTGCTAGGCATCCCCTTGTGTTGGGCTGAGTGGACCATGGGCCGCTACGGCGGCACGCGAGGATTCAACTCCGCGCCGGGTATCTTCCAGCTTCTCTGGCGCAATCCGATCGCCAAGTATTTTGGCTCCATCGCGCTTCTGATTCCGCTTGTGATTTACATGTACTACGTCGTGATCGAAGCGTGGTGCTTGGGGTACGCGTTGAATTACTTGACGGGCGATCTCATGCTCGGAGAGGATGCTTCCGAATATGGAAGCTTCTTCGGACGCTTCGTCGGCGGGGAAAGAGACGGAGCCCTCTTCGAGAGCGGCAATTCGCAATTGCTGATCCTGTTGCTCATTACCTTTGTGCTGAACTTTACGCTGATCTACCGCGGCGTTACCAAGGGGATCGAAAGCTTTTGCAAGCTCGCGATGCCGATCATGGTTCTGTGCGCGCTGTGCGTGTTGGCAAGAGTGCTCACGCTGGGAACCGACAAAGTCGTCGCGGGGCTGGGGGCCATGTGGAATCCCGACCCCGAGTTTCTGTGGAAACCAAAAACCTGGCTGGCGGCTTCCGGTCAGATTTTCTTCAGCCTCTCGATTGGTTTCGGGATCGTGATCAACTACGCCAGCTACTTGCGTCAAAAGGACGACGTCGCCCTGAGTGGCCTGACCGCCAGTAGCTTAAACGAGTTCTTTGAAGTCTGCCTCGGCGGGCTGATTACCCTGCCTGCAGCATTCATTTTCCTGGGGGCCACGGCAACAACCCAAGGCACCTTCGGCTTGGGCTTCACCGCGCTGCCAAACGTCTTCGCCGTGATGCCCGGCGGCCAATTCTTTGGCTTCCTCTGGTTCTTCATGCTCTTTATTGCCGCGATCACGAGCAGCCTTTCCATGCTGCAGCCGGTTATCGCCTTTTTTGAAGAGGGTTTGGGACTCAAGCGACATGCGTCGGCGACGCTGCTCGGACTACTTTCGGCCATGGGTTGCGGATTTGTCGTGTTCTTCTCGAAAGATAGCCTGGCACTGGACACCTTCGATTTCTGGGTCGGCACGATGCTGATCTTCATCCTCGCCATGATTCAAGCAATTATCTACGGCTGGGTGTTTGGCATTAAACGTGGCCACGAAGAGCTGCACCGCGGCGCCCATATCCGAGTTCCCTGGTTCGTTCAGCTCATGTTGAAATACATCACGCCCGCCTACCTGCTGGCCATTTTCGTGGGCATCTGTGTCACGCAGAGTGAAGACTATATGAAAACGCTCAGCGAAGGCGGCGTGCCTCTCTACTGTATAATTTTCATCGCCACAATACTTCTGTTTCTGATACTGTTGATCCACATCGCAGGAAAACGTTGGGAAGCCGAAGGACGATTCAAAGATATCGACAACTAGTAGTTCCACCGTGAGCCGGCTCGTCCCCGAGCCCGATAACCGGAGCACAACCACGATGAACACTTCAGGCTGGACGATCATGTTGATCTCCGTCGGCTCCGTGCTGACGCTGGTCAGCTATTGCCTCTACCGCGTCCTGAGCTTGCCTCCCGTCGACATGGAAGACATCAAGGGCCCGCTGGAAATCGACACCCGCGACACCCGCGACGCCGACTGAACCTTACCGCTGCAACCAACTGGCCCAGTCGCAATCGGCGTAGGGAGCCCCGCGGAATATTTCCAAATACTCCGCCGGCATGCGCCCGACCACTTCGCGAAATTCGGCTTCCTCACGGCTGGTGACCGTGGTGACGACGCCCGGCGTGCGATTCTGCTGTCCGGCGATCCGCACCTGCTCACCGGCAAGCTCCAGGCCCAACCGTTCGATCATTCCCCGCACACTCGCCGGGTCGTTCAGATCGCGGGGCGAAATCATCGTCGCGCAGTCGTCGTGTTTGTCGAACCGATCGAGAAACTGCATCGCACGATTCTCCACCTCGATCCATTGAATCACGTAGTGCTGAAACAGCGTCGGCTCGGGCAGGTCGACCGCCTGATAGATCGGCTCGTCGCCGGTGAGCGACCAGCGATACAGCAGACGGCCGTCGTCGGTGCGGTAGTGTCGCCAGGGAAAGTGGGTGCTGTCGATCCACAGCTCGCGGTTGGTCTCGCTGCGGGCCGTCTTCAACGGGTGACGCACCAGATGGACAAACTTGCTCCGCGGAAAGAATTCTGGCGCCAGATCGTAGTACGACTTTAGAAACGAATGGCCCGTCTCCACATAGACTTCGCAGCGACGGCCGGCAATGAAACGTTGCTTGCGCGACAACTGCTGACGAATGCGATCGAGCCGTCCATGCGTGTGGTCGTGGATCGGCGCGCCAAACATCGAGGGGTTGCCCCAATCGAAGTACGGCTCGTGTCGACAGACCGCGCCTTTCAGATTGTGGCGAAGCAGGTGACAGAGAAAGCGAGTTCCCGAGCGACCGCTGGCCAGGGCAAAAACGGTGATCATCGTAACAAGTCTTCGGTCGGATCGTTAACGGAGGGACTGCACACCGGCCAGATCGGGTTCCGGGGCGGTGGGCGATTCATCGACATACGGATGATACTCGAGCAGCCGGATACGCCAAGGCCCCGCGATGCGATAGACGATTCCACGCCAGTGAATTGTCCGGGTCAAGAGCGACACGAACACCACGCGCACCATCGCAATGTTGGTAAACGTAATCGCCCCGATCATTCGCCACGGATTCTGGGCAATGGGGCTTCTTTCCCGCGGCAACAGCGTCCGTTCGACCCAACGCACCACGGCAATCGAAACGCAGGCCGAAAGTCCCAAAACGGCCACAGCGCCGGCGAACAACTCAGGCTCTCCGACAAATAGCCCCGCCAAACCAACGACGCCGGCCGTCACAATGCACGACGCGACCAACACCTGCCACACATTGCAGACCCACCAACACGAGGGATAGTAAAGCCGCACCCACAGCAATTGACGATCGAGAAAACGGAGGCAATCGCCCATCCGAACTTCATCGCGATCGATCATGATCAGACTTTTCACGAAGCGAATCTGCAGGCCGAGCTGCTTGAGCGACCGGACCAGGGGAACATCCTCGCAGCCAGCCCGACGCCACCGCTCGCGGAGATCGGTCCCCTCGAGCACGCTCCGCTTGATGGCCAAGGTGCCTCCCCAAGGCATGCCCCACATTTGCATCGTGACCACCGCGGCGGCATTCCAGAAATACCGCAACAACGAACCCAATTGGCACCGTTGCGGCAGATACCAGCGGTTGCCGGTTGCCGCGCCAACTTGCTCATCGGCCAGCGGCGCCACCAGTTCACTCAGCCAACTGTCGTGAGGCACGATGTCGGAATCCAGTAGCGCCACAACCTCGCAATCGTCCAACTGCTCGGTCGCCTGGTAGACGCTGCTACACTTCAAACTGCACTCGGGATGGGGCTCGCGCAGCTCCACCACTTCAATCGGCAATCCCGGCTGCGTGACCAGTACCTGATCGATGACTCGCCAACCAGGGTCGGTGAGCGAATCGAGCACCACCCGCACCCGGTAATTGTCGTAATCCTGTCGGGCTAGCGCTTCGATGCAGTCGGCCAGCGTATTGTCGGCGCCGCGCACCGGGAGGATCACCAACACTTCCGGCTGATAGGTCGACTCAGCCGCTGGGGCCGACGTTCGGCAATATCGTACGAACATCGCCACGGCGAGCACTTGTTCGAGTGCCACGAACAGCAATAGACCAAATGATATTAGAGCAACAGTTGCCATCGGCAGGGGGATTCGACCGCGGAGGATTCAAACGCGAAACGGAAAAACGCAATCCTCAATTATACCAGCAGAGATGGCCCGAAGAGACCACCCGGACGAAAAGATTCCAGTTATTCTACCTGGGGAAACTTTGCTCGACGACGCGGTGGAATTCTTCGGAGCTGGCGATCGTTGCCACGCGTCTGCGGAACTCACGCGCCCCAGGGCGGCCCTGAGCGTAGCAGCAGGCGTATTTCCTCATCAGCACGACCCCTTTTTCCACACCAAATCGTTCGCAAACAAGCTGGAAGTGGTGCAGCAGCAACTCGCGCTGCTCGGCAAGCGTCGGGTCGGCGGGCACCGCTTCGCCCCGCACCGCGGCGGCCGCCTGGGCGTAGAGCCACGGCTTGTTGAGCGATGCTCGGGCGATCATCACCCCGTCGACGCCGTAGCGGCGGAAGGCGTCGACCACTTTTTCTGGCGAATCGAGGTCGCCGTTGCCCACCAGTGGAATTCGCTTCAGATGAGGCTTAATTGCCCCGATGCGGTCCCAATCGGCACTGCCGCGGAACATGTCAGCCGCCGTCCGACCATGAACCGTCAGCGCAGCCGCCCCCGCTCCCTCGACGACCTGGGCCACGTCGATCGCGTTGACCTGATCGCGCGTGCAGCCGAGCCGGATCTTGGCGGACACTGGCGTCGGGGCGCAGGCCGCCACCACCTGCTCGATGATCTCCCCCATCCGCTCCGGATGTTTCAACAGATACGAACCGCTGTGCGCCTTCTCGGTGACTTGCCGCACGGGACAGCCGAAATTGATGTCCACCACGCTCACTCGGTACTCGTGAGCCAGTCGAGCGCCCACTTTGGCCAGCGTCGGCGGATCGTTATCCCAAATCTGCACCGCCAACGGCCGCGGCTCTTCCATCACGCCCCAAAGCCGGTCGGGATGCTCCGCCTCGTTCTCGTCGAGCCACACGAACCCGCGGGCGTTGACCATCTCGGTAGCCAACAACCCCACCCCGCCAAACCCGCGCACGATCTGACGAAAGGCGTAGTTCGTAAACCCAGCCATCGGCGCCTGCAAAATCGGCGGGTCGATCTTCAGCGACCCGATGAAAAACGGCGCGGCGATTTGAGCGGGAGCAGCAAGAGACATGGAAGACGCGGGCGCGGAGGAAGCGGGAACAATCAACGTGCAATTATAACCGATGCGCAGCCGGGTGCCACTGTCTGGCTTGCCCAGCAGTGAGCCCCTGTTAGAACGTCGAGACGCACCGAACCCTAAGGCTTCACCAGAATCGAATGCTCCACGCCTTCTTCAGACGTCGACTCGCGCCGCGTGACAGACCGATCCCCCCCGGAAAAGGTCTTGATGCTCGTCTCCCCGTCGTCCTGAGTCTCGACCGGCTCCTCCGCACTGGTGCGCGTCACTTCCGAGTCGACGCGTGTCTTGACGCCGCGCGCCCCGATCAGCATCGCCACCAGCCGTCCGGCGCTCACTTCGCCCGGGGAGGCCAGTTCCGAGTAGCGGGCGATTGTCGTGTTGTACTGGCTAACCGAGTCGATAAATTCCTGTCGTCGCAGGTCTATCAACTCGTAGGTCTTCAGCAGCACCGTGCCATCCGACTGCGGATCGCGCTGGCGGTCGACCGTTTGCAGCCACTGCTGGTCGGCCGTGATGGCCGCCGCCTGTTTGAGCAAGTCTTCATACATCTGCGGCAACAGCCCGTTCAATTGCCCCGCCTCGGTCGACGGTCGGCCGGCGAAGTTCTTCTCGTAGCGAGTCTGATACGCCCCGCTATGCGGCAGATCGCTCGGCAACGGCAGACCGTTTGCAGCCACTCGGCCTAGCAAACTCTGCATGTGATACTGCGCAGCTTCCGCCGAACGACGGGCCACCTCGATTCGAGCCGTGAAAGCTAGCCGGGCATCGTCCCACATAAAACCGGGCTGCGAGACGTTCTGTCGCAAGGCGTCCAACTCAGTCGCCGCGCGCACGGCCAGATAGTAATCGGTAACGGCTGCCGACAAATCCCAATAGGCTTCGACCCGCGCAGTTTGCTCGGCACGCGAACGCGAATTGCTCACCGCTTCGGCCAACGACAGCGGGGCGCCCTCCAATCGGCCACGAAGCGGAGGCGTCGCGAGCCCGCGTAGTAACCCCGAAGGCTTGGTGACGACAGTCTTGGCCGTCGACGCCGGCGGTAAAACAGAACCGGCCGGTTGCTGCTGCGGTTGCGTCTCGAAGAGCGCCTGCCCCGTGGGCAGATCCGCCGGCTGAGAAGTCTGCGGCAATGTTGATTCAGTGCGAGGCGTTATCGGCGAGTATTCAAACGGCTGCTGCGCCGCCCCGCCGTCTACCTGAATGTTCTCATTCTGGATGTTGTTATCCTGTGTGCCGTTGTCCTGTGCTCCGGGTTCATACGTCCCGTATCGCCCATCGTTTGCGCCACCCACCTGACCCAACAACACCAGACCCACAACGATGAAGTAAGACTGCATGGCAGTTCCCCTCCCTGAGACGACAGAATTTCCCACCGAGGGGAACTTTTCCCCTCCCGAACACCCGCCTAGCCTGCCACGCCCCCCATGGGGTCGTCAATGCGTTAATTACTCGCCGGGGACAGAACTGATAATCCCGGAAATCTGGGTAGACTGGGCAACGACGTAGGCCGGAACAAGTCCGCGCAGTTCCGGCAGCCCCACCCACCCGCTTTGCCGGGGGAAGGTCTCACGCAGATGCGCAGAGCCGCGGAGGAAATCGCAGGACGGCACGGACGTGGGGAATGTGCCTCCGCGAGATCAGTCGACGTCATACCCGCCATGGGCAATCAATTCGCGGCGGAGGCCAAGCTGGGGACTACCGTTCATGTCCAAAAGTCGAACTGTCGCTCTTCCTTTGGGCGTCAGGCCAACAATGCGACCGTCCGAGCCAGTCTTTAACTGTTCGTTCCACACATCCTCGCGTGGATTGTACAAGTCGGCCCGCTGGCCACTCTCGGGGTCGACGCTGGCGAAGTTGCTTGACTTGTGCAAGTTGCATTGCGTGCAACTCCAGCAGATGTTGCTGAGATCGTCCAGGCCACCATGGACTCGGGCCAGGATATGATCGACGTGAAATGGCCACTCATCAGCGGAATCGGGTAACCGGCAGTATTCACAGCGCTCGCCCGCGCGCTGCTTGACCTGGTTTCGCGTCCCTGCATCCATCGATCACGTTGAGTGTTGAGCGAGAAAGCGACGGGCCTTGGCCTTCAAGAGCGATATCAGAGTTCCGGCGTCGGCCAACGATTGGTACTCGTCCCGCTCCGAAGCGGAGAGTGTGCCTGAATCGGATTTATCACCCAATTGCTCCACACGAGCCAGCACGCCCGCGTCCGGCCTCAAATCGAGAATCTTTCGGGCGACGTCGGGCGAGAAAGCTTGCGTCACTGGATCGAGATAGCGGTCGAGATAGTGTTCGACGGTGGCCATGATACCTCAATTGTACCATGTTCGTTCGGAATGGCCACGCTGAGTTCGAGAAACACTGCCTTTCCCTGAAAAGCTGTTGCTTGAGAGACCTTCTGAGCTGGTTTGCCGGGTGCCTCTCCAAGAAACATTCCCCCTGACCAAAACCACTCTCTGAGCACGAGCAATCTGTCGGTCTAGAATGAAGCCTGTCGAGACGGCTGCGCCGACAAGCCAACGATCGCCTGGCAACCCAGAAAACTTGGCCACCCCCAGCAGGCGTCTCTCGACATCCCCCGACAGCCCAGCCAACGGAACGAAACGACGAAAAAAAACGCGATCTTCTTTTGTTTTCTTCACAATGCGTTGTGGATCGGAAGGCCCGGACCACAACATGCTGTGGTCGACCCTCTCCGGCGAACGGAGACCCAAGAGAATGGCGAGAACTACGCAATATCGCCCACAGCCCGCGGCGCTTTGCCATCGGGCGTGGCGTCGCTCTTGTAGTCGAACCAGTCGGGCTGGAATTCGATCCGGCGATTCTCCGCCATGGCGATGTTCGAAGTGAGCGCAATCACCGCATCGGCCAAGGCGACTTTGGGATAGCACTTCGGTTGATGGTCGGGCGCGGGATTCTTGATGCACCAAGCCCAGTGCTCGATCTCTTCCTGATAACCGCGGCTGACTTCCGTGGGAATCGCCGCCGCCGCAACCGCGGCCATGCCGCCACCCGTTTCGTAGGTATCCATCGCGGGGCCGTCCTTGCCCGCCTTGACCGAGATCTTGGTGAGCGTCTCCGAGCGTTTGAAGAGCATCGCGTCTTTTTCACGCTCAAGAATAAGCGTACCCTTCGTGCCGAGAACCACTTCGCCGTAGCCGCCAAAATCGTTGCCGTTGATCGACGAGTAGGTGACGACAATCTTCTTATTGGGGTCGGCCACGTCCTTGGCGTCGGCATTTTGGTAGTAGCCCGGGGCGGGGAATTCGTACATTGTATAAACGTGGTCGTCGACATCGCGATCAGCAGGAAAAATGCTGCGGCAGCCGACGCCGGTGACGCTCAGCGGCATCATCTTCTTGTGGCCTTCGCTCTGGGCGCTGATGAAGATGCTGGACGCGTCGAGTTGGTGGCTGCCGAGCTCGGCCATCAAACCGCCGCCCGTGCGATTCCACAACCGCCAGCGGATCAGCTCTTCCAGCGGCGGTCGACTGCGGCCCGACTCGACGTTGAGCGATTTTTCCGTATAGCCGTAGCGGGTTGCGTCGACGACGAAGTCCTCAATCTGCTTGCGTTTCTGTGCGGTACGCTGCGCCCAGATGTCGGCTTCGGAACCGGTCGACTGGTCGCGTTTCTTGGCCCAGGCATAGTATTCGCCGAGCAGCTTGTACTCGTCGCGGATCGCCTGCTCTTCGGCCTTTCCGATCTTGCGGCCGGCTCGAATGAGATCCTTGTATTCGTCTTCGGAGACAAAATCACACGGCAGCGGCGGTTGCCAGCTATCGCGGCCGGGCAGATTGTTGCGGTTCCACTGGGCGCGGATGTGGTGGATGTCGCCGATGAGACCACTGCTGATTTGGTCGACGGCGTTGTCGTACAAAATGCTGTAATGCCGTTGATGGCCAGTCGCCAGGATGAGGCCGGTATCATCGGCAATGCGGGCCATTTCCTTGCACTCGGCCACGCTATGGCCCATCAGCTTCTCGGTGAGGACATGTTTTCCCTTTTTCATCGCGTAGATGGCGGCCTCGTTGTGCAGATGCAGCGGCAGGGCGATGATCACCGCGTCGATGTCGAGCTCCGTGTCGTCGAGCATCTGCTTGTAGCCGCCGTCCGGATGCTCGTAGACCTTCACGTGCTTGCGGGCTTCGTCTTCGGTTTTCCAGTCGTAAATGCGCATCAAACCGGGACGTGCTTTGACGGTGCCGGCGCTGTAGTTGTCGCCATGAAAGGCCCGATGGGTGCTGTAGGGTCGGATGTCGGCGACGGCCACAACGTCGATATAGTCGGGATTGAGAGCGCCGATCAGCACGCCCCCTTCGTCGCCCGTGCCGATGATGCCGACACGAAGCCGCTCGCTGCCGATTTTGCCGTATTTGTAGTAGGCCGCGCCGAGGGTCGCCCCCGCGGTGGCGGTGGCGATCATCGTGCCCTTCAGGAAGTCGCGACGCGTGGCGCTGTCCGCTTCGAGAAAGTTCTGTTTGCCGACTGCTTTTTCTTCGGGAGAGAGATTCATCGTCAATTGCCTTCGTTTTTATGTGCTCTTCTTACCGCAGCACAACGACCAGAGACCGTGGAGGAAATAGTCGAGCCCGGCCACCCGACCGGCGGCGGCCGCCGCCAGGAACACGAGTGCCGCGAACTCAACGAGTTGGTAATAGAAAAACTGAGTATTGGCGTCGGCAATCCAGGGCGGCTGCGTCGCCATGATCGACAACAGGAACCCCGCCCCCGCCACGCAAGCCAATCGCGTGAACAGGCCCAACAGCAGGCAGAGGCCGACGCCAATCGTTAGCCCGGTGACCGCCAGATTCATGTAACCCAGGACCTTCGACTTGGTGCTCGTAAGCGCCGCGTCGGCCGCTACTTCAACCGGAGTGCCCAACTGCTGATCGCTCAGCAGCAAGCGAAGCTCGGTGACGAACTCTTGGTCAAACTTCTTGACCGAGGCGACCCACTTCCGGGGAGTACCGCTGGTCTCCGCTGCTTTCGTCGCAAGCCGTTTTTCCATGAATGGTACTTCGCCCGAGCCGGGCACTTCTTCCATCTTCGCGAGCCGCCACAGGTTGTGCTGATAGGCCTGCATGTCGATCGACTCGCCGGCCAGATAGTCTCTCAGCTGGTGATCGCGTCGCTCAAAGACCTCAGCCGCCTGGGTGCGTTGCTCTTCGCCGAGCCCGCCGACGTCGGTAAACCTTTTCTGCAGCTTGCGCCGATCGGCGTCGATCTGGGTGTACCAGGCGGAGAATGGCGCGAACTCGGGGAATTCCACCTCGGTGGGCGTGCCCTTCTTGAGCTCGCCCTGTCGCCGTTTGACATAGGCGGTCACCCAACCGGCGAGCTCTTCGCCGCTGGATGGGGTCAGTTCGTGCGATGTGGCCAACGTGCCTCGCCAATCGTGCTCACCGGGGATGAACGACTGAAAGACACCCGCGAGCGGGCCTTTCGCCGCGCCAAACAGAAACTCCGTGGGGACCTGGATGCTCCAGGTGTCGTTGCCTCGGTCGTAAGAAACTTTCTTGATGCCTTCGCTGAAAAAATGCCAGCCGACGCACAATCGCAACAACACCAGCGCGGCCAGGAGCTTCCAGGCGCAGCAAGCCCGGGCCGGAGGACTGGTTTCTTTCTTGGTGGCGGTTTTGGCGCTCATCATGAGACCTTATCGGGGCGGGGCCGAACGGCTGGCGGCTTCAGGCGGGAGAGCAGCTACGATACTCGCCAAACAGACGGCAGTTCCCTCCGCTGCTCAAGCAGTCTATTCTATTCCAGAGGCGGAGAGTTTGCCAGTGGCGGCCCCGGCCCGAATCGGTCCCAAAGACGTTTGTTTCTTGGTTTTTTCAAACCTGAGGTGGTTACTCGAAAATGCGGATCGTTCTCTGTTACCCGGTTGAAGCCAGACACATCGAGCAAATCCAAGCCGCCGCTCCGGAGGCCGAAGTGGTCGACGCCGCTCAGGAAAGGATTGCCGAGGAGCTGCCGACCGCCGACATCTTCTGCGGCCACGCCAAGGTGCCCGTGCCGTGGGACGAGGTGGTGCGAGGAGGCCGTCTGCGGTGGATTCAGTCGTCTGCGGCGGGAATGGACCATTGCCTGGTGCCCAGTGTGATCGATTCCGAGATCGTCGTAAGCAGCGCCTCGGGCGTGCTGGCCAAGCAGGTGGCCGATCATACGCTGGCCCTATTGGCGGGGATGCTGCGGAACCTGCCAACCTTCTTCCGTGCCCAGCAGGCCCACGACTTCACACGACGACCGACGCGCGACCTGCACGGCGCTTGCATCGGCATTGTGGGTTTGGGCGGCAACGGCCGACGGCTGGCACGAGTGCTCAAGCCCTTGGAAACAACCATCTTGGCGACCGATTGGTTTCCGGTGAACAAGCCCGACAACGTCGACGAACTGCTCGCCGCCGACGCGCTGGACGAAATCTTGCCGCGACTCGACGTGCTGATCCTGGCCGCGCCGTTGAACGAACACACGCGCGGCATGATCGACGAGCGCCGCCTGCGCATGCTGCCGCCCGAGGCAGTGGTGGTGAACGTGGCCCGCGGACCTCTGATCGTCGAGAGCGATTTGATCAAGGTGCTCGGCTCCGGGCATCTCTGGGGAGCGGCCGTCGACGTCACCGAAGAGGAGCCCCTGGCACCGGAGAGCCCCCTGTGGGATTTGCCCAACGTGATCATCACGCCCCACGTCGGCGGGCAGCGTGCCAGCCGGATCGACGACATGACCGAGCTATTCTGCAGAAACCTGTCTCGCTATCAATCGGGCGAGCCGTTGATCAACTTGGTGGACAAGCAACTCGGCTTTCCCGAGCCGGGGGCAATCCTTTCCCCCTAGCAAGGTGCCCAGCCTGCGGAATCCATGTCATCCTGAGAGCCTGCCCTGAGTCTCTCAGGATGACAGTTTCTCGAATTTGCAGCCTCTTGGACTCCGAGTGGCTGAGATTGCGATCTGGACGTGACCATCCGCGGCAGACTAAAATTGGGAAGGTGGGTAAAGCATGTCGATCCTGCCTCCCCCCGCAGCTCTACTCTCCCTCCTGCAGGTCCGTAATTGTCGGAGCCAGTGTAGAGATTTGTCGTCCCCCTCCCCCAGGCAAAGCTCCGGATGAACCCCTCCACGACATTTCTGCAAGGAACGCGGACGATCACCTTCGAGGGCCAGAAAGCCCAGCGGTGTCCGAACGACCTTTATCTGCGCTACGAACGGCTCATGGACTGTCAGTACATGGGCTGGACCGAGCATCTGCGTTTTCGTCGGCTGCTGGGTACCGGTGGGCAAGGGGTCGTGTATCTCAGCGATCGGCGCGGCTCCGATGGTTTTACGTTGCCACTGGCGTTGAAGATCTTCTCCCCCGAACGGTTTTCCAACCAGCAGAGCTACGATCTGGCTATGCAGCGCATCGCGCTGGTGGCCGGAAGCGTCGCCAAGATCCAGCACGACAGTCTGCTCGACGTACAGAACTTCACCGAGCGCAATCGCATCCGCATCATGGAGATGGAATGGGTCGACGGCTACGACCTCGACCGTCTGCTGACGCCCGCCATGCTCGCGCGGGTACAACAGCGGGTGAGCAAGCGCCGCTGGAACTATATCAACAACGTGATCGTGACCGCCGGGCCCGTGCGGCCGCGGCTGAAGCCTGGGATCGGCGTGGCCATCATTCGGCAGTGCCTCTCGGCCTTGGCGGCACTACATCGCGAAGAGATCGTCCACGGCGACCTCAAGCCATCGAACATCATGATCAAGCGCACTGGCAACCCTAAGATCGTCGACATCGGTTCGGCCTTGGACTTGAACAACATGCCCGAGCTGCGAACCTGCACGCCCCAATATGCCGCTCCGGAGATGCTCGAACGCAACGAGTTCACGCCCCGGGCCGATTTGGCTAGCTTGGGCTACGTGCTGATCGAGATTCTCTCTGGCCGACCGCTGTTCGCGGGCTTGAACAGTTTGGGCGAATTGCTCGAAGCCAAGTGGACGCTGCCCCAACGATTGGAAAAGATTCTGCCGGACGACGTCGGCGACAGCGATCTGTTGATGAGCATCTGCCGTCGCCTCACAGCGCCCGACCCGATGATCCGCTATGGTAGTGCCGAAGACGCGGACACCGGTGTCGGCGGGCTAGCGGAATTCCAGCGCACCCTAGTCATCGGCGACCTTGCCAGCGAATACGAAAACGAGATCCGCGTCTGGCTCGAAGAGCTGGACTGAGCTTGCTGGAGTGGGCTGTAGGGAATAGAGAGGCTCTTGACTTCAGAACCTATCCGGCGTTTCTTTTTGGCCGCATACACGACGCATTACGCCTCTGCCGGCTCGTAGACGCAGTCGGGCTCCGACTCCAATGGGTCGCCGGTGACGGCGAAGGCTCGACTGCGGCTGCCGCCGCAGATGTGTCGGTACTCGCAGATGCCGCACTTTCCCTTGAATTGGTCGGCGTCACGAAGGTCGAGAAACGTTTGGTGTTTCTGATAGACGTCGACCACCGAATCCTCCGGGAACTTGCCACACAAGAGCGGTAGGAAACCGGCCGGATAGATTTCGCCCATGTGGCTAACGAACATGATGCCCTTGCCGTCGCCGGCGCCCAGGGGCGCCCGGTGTCCCACGGACGGGCTCGACGGATCCTGCGGTTTCAGTTGGGGATTGCCCTGTTGTTGTAGCACGTAGCGACGATAGTGGGGCGCTTCGGTTGTCTTCACTGCATACGGCTGATGCTGGGCGTGGTGCCAGAGTCGTTCGAAGACCAATTCGTACTCTTCCGGCGTGATTCGCTGTTCCTCCCAGCCGCGGCCGACGGGAACCAGGAAAAAGACCGACCACATGGCTATGCCGCGAGTGGAGAGCAGTTCCGCCAGATCGTCGAGCTGGTCGATGTTGCGGCGCGTGACCGTGGTGTTTACCTGCACTCCCAGCCCCAAGTCGAGCGCGTTGTCGAGCATCGTCATCGTGCGATCGAAACTTCCTTCCCAACCACGAAACGAATCGTGCGTGGCCGCGTCGCAGCCGTCCAAGCTAATGCCCAGCCGACTCACGCCCGCCTCGCGCGCCGCTTCCAGCTTCTCGACGGTGGCCAACGGCGTGGCCGAGGGTGTCAGGGCGACTTGCATGCCAAGCGATCGGGCATAGCGAATCAACTCGAATAGATCGGGCCGCTTCAGTGGGTCGCCACCCGTCATCACGAGCACGGGTGGCCGAGGGAACGTAGCCAGCTGGTCGATCAAGGCCCGCGATTGCTCTGAGGTCAGCTCGTCGGGATGCGAACCGGGCTGCGCCGAAGCGCGACAGTGTTTGCAGACGAGATCGCACGCCTGAGTCACCTCGTAGTAAAACATCAACGGGCTATGCGCGAAATCGGCATACGTGTATTTGAGTTCGTCCATCGATTGATCCTGAGAGGGGGGGAGTTATGCGGTTGTCGCCGGTGGAGATGCTACGCCCAATTCGGCCAAAACATTTTCCGCGGCCGCCTCGGCGCTGCGGATGCAGTTGGGGATGCCGACGCCGTGGTAGGCGTTGCCAGCCAGTTCCAGTCCGGGCAGTAGGGCGGTTCGCTGCCGCATGGCTTCGATCTTGGCGCAGTGGCCCAATTCGTACTGGGGCATCGCGGCGGCGTACCGAACCACGTGGTGCATGATCGGTTGTCCGCTGATATTCAAAAGCGACCCCAGCTCCGACAGGGCGACATCTACCAATTCCGCTTCCGAGAGCTGAAGCATGTCGGGCACTGCCGAACCATTGATGAAAACTCGGGCGAGCACCTGGCCCGCAGGCGCTCGGCCCGGGTATTTGACACTCGAGAAACTCGCCGAGAGTATCCGACGGCCTTCTCTCGCCGGGACAACAAACCCGAAGCCGTCGAGGGCATGACCAATTTGCTCGCGTTGGAACCCCAGCGAGACGATTGACGACGAGGAGTAGGAGATGCTCGCCAGAATTTTGCTCAGCTCCGTGTCGACCCCGGTTAGCGTCTCCGCCGCGACACGGGCGGGCGTAGCCACAATCACCGCGTCAACGTCGATCGCTTGCAGTTCGCCATCGTTCAGCGAAAGCGTCCAGCTATTATCGGGATTCCGATGCAGGCGGTCGATGGGCGAGTTAAGCCGAACGGTCTCGGGCGGCAATCGATCGGCGATGGCCTCGATCCAGGCCGACATGCCGTCGCGAGGGGCCATGAACAGACTGTACGGCGCGCCACTGCCGGCAGTGCTTCGCTGCCGTTGAGCGGCCCGCTGTCGCAGGGCGCCGCGAATCAGGCTGCCGTACTTTTGTTCCATTTCGATGAACCGGGGCAGGGTGGCCTGCAGGCTCAGTCGATCGGGATTGGTGGCATAGATGCTTCCCACCAGAGGTTGGATGAGACGCTCGTAAGTCTCGCGGCCAAACCGACGCGTGGCGAACGAGGCCAGACTCTCGTCGTCGGAGTAGCGCGAGCGAACAAAGTATTCCCAAGCCATACGAATCTTGCCGAGGGGGCTGAGAATCGGTGTCGTGACAATAGGCCACAACTTGCTGGGAGCCATCACAATGAAACCATCCGGGATACTGCACAGCTTGCCTCGGCTGACGACAAAAGCCTGGCGCAGTCCGTCGTTCGTATTGACGAGTTGATCCTCGATTCCGATCCGCCGACTGAGGTCGGTCGCCTCGGGCAGATTGGTGATGAAATTGTCGGCGCCGCATTCCACCAGGAAGTTGTCCCGGTTCACGGTCTTCAAGACGCCCCCGACGCGACTTCCCGCCTCGAAAAGGGTCGTCTTGATCGTGGGGGCAAGTTCGCTGAGCCGGTGGGCGGCGGCCAGCCCAGTGATACCGCCACCGAGGACGGCTACATGGGGTCGCATCTCGGATCGATTGCACATGCTGACTACGTAGGAAGGAATGACACTATCTGGACGGTCTACTACCAATTAGATTCGGTGCGGCCAAGATTGCCCAGCCGTGCATCGAGTTTTTCTTGTTGCTATGGTGATTTTCTCAGGAAATCCAGCCTTGACGGAAACGAAGCGGCTCTGCATCAGAAGCGATCTAGACTATCGATCCAGCGGGCGACGCTGCTGCGGGTCTCCTGTTCGAGCTGCTGGCCGTCGGCGCTCGGCCGCTGGAGCCAACTGGTCGGGTAGCTCGCTTCGCGGAGGCGGTCGATGTCTTTGCGGATCAGAGGGGCGAACGACGAGTTCTGCGACTCGATGCTCAACAGGGCAAGCCGACGGCCGGGCAAGCTAGGTGGCAGCCGGAGTGTGCGGGGCAGGGGGGCGTCGATGCCGACCGCGCCGCTGAGGCCGTTCGAACGGCGCAGCGCCAAGGCGAACGCCAGTTGGCCCGCCTTGCCGCGACCGCAGACGATCGCCCGATGCGTGTCGAGATCGAACCGCCCGCGCACGGTACGCAACAGGATACCCAGAAACTCCGAATCGTCGGCCGTCCAGCCAGCTTCGTCCCGCGGATGGGCAATTACCAGCAGCAGGCCGTCGCGCCGGCAATCCACACGCCAGGAGTCAGCCAACGCCTGGTCCTCTGCCAAGCCGCCAGACGCGAGCCACAGCAACATGCCGAGCGGGGGATCTTCGTCCTCCTTCGCGGGAGAAAAGTATCGGGCAATCTGCACGAACTCCAACAGTTTTAGTGGCTTGATATCGGCCGGCTCGTCATCGTTCTCACTGGTGCCCCGGTTGCTTGCAGGGAGCTGATCTCGCGACAGGATTTCTTCGGGCAACGCGGATAGCTTGGCGGTGAACGTGCGTTGCTTCGCGTTGCGCTCAACGACGACCTCCACCGAACTCTTGATCGGGAGGCCACCAAGCGTTTCCAATGCCTCGTCGAGTTTACCGATGTCGTGCTCGCCGATTTTGGTAATCCGGTCACCGGGTTTGAGACCGGCACGAGCCGCGGGCCCTTTTGGCCAAACAGCGCGCAATGTTACGCCCGGCGCGCCACGCTCGGGCAACACACCCAGAAACGCATGGCGGTAGGGTGCCAGCTTGCCAACGAGCGTCACCTCGGATTCCATCTCTTCACCATCGCGACGAATGGTGACCGTTAGTTCGTCGCCTGCGTAGCGAGGCACGAGCAAAAAGCGGAGTTCCGATTGCGTGGCGACCGACTGGCCGTCGACCGCCACGATGACATCCTTCGCTTGCCAAGCGGCCTCTGCCGCGGGCGAACCTTGCCAAACGGCGGTGATCTCGGGCGGCTCAGAATGCGCGTTGCCCTTTTTCAGCCCTACGCCCAGCTTGCCCGAGAGTAAGTCGTCGCCCTCTTGCCAACGCTCCAGGACACCCAGCACGTGTTCCAACGGCACCGCGAAACCGATGCCAGAGTCGTAGAACTCAGCCCCAGCCAGTTCGCTTCCCCCGCCCCCGTTCGACTGCGGCGACATCGGCACGAGGATGCCCAGCACCCTGCCCTCGACATCGACCAAAGGCCCGCCGTAGTTGGCGACCGACACGTTGGCGTCAGTCTGAAGAACACGGCCGTACATGCGATTGAGCGCGCTGACGATGCCAACGCTCACGGCAACCCGATCGCTGTGGAATGTGCGACCCACCGCCACAGCCCATTGGCCGACGCGGATATCCTCCGCCGGCGTCGCCGCAGGGACCGGCAGAGGCTCGTCGACCTCGACCTTCAGGAGCACCAACATGCGATTCCTGTCGCGGGCCACCAGCTCGGCGGGCAGTTGCTCGCCCGAGGGCAGTCGCACGAGGATCGACGAGGGTTGCTGCGCGAAGTTGAAAGCGCTGGAGACAATGTAGCCGTCGGCGCCGACCACCAGCCCGGTCGTCGGCCCTTGGGCGATCAGCGTGCGGCCCACGCGATCCAAGCCTCCGACGGTGCGAATCTGCACGACCGACTGGGCAACATGCTCGACCGCCGCCTGCAGCGCCTGCTGTTCCTGCAGAGCCAAATCGGCCTCAGCGGCGACTTCAGTCATCAGGAAGACGCTGAGCATCAGGATTGGCAGTATTCGAGACGTCATGGCTGCTCAAGTTCCGTTTCTTCCACAGAATCCGCGTCTGGCACAGTGGCCGCGGCGCGCAGACGAAACTCGACGAGCGCCCCGTCGCGCAACACCGAGAGCTGCACTTCCTCATCCGCCTCAAAGAGACCGATCGCCTCGACCAGCGCGCGGCACGAAGGGATTGGCTCCTCGGCCAGGAACACGACCATGTCGTCGGGGCGCAACCCTGCCTTGTCGGCTGGTGAGTTGGGGCGGACCGTGTCGACGTAGGGCGGCGTGCGCGGCAGAACATTTGGCACGAGCATGAATCCCAATGCCTCGGTCGACAACGATCTCTCCGGCGGCAAACGTTCCTCCCTGAGCGAAGCAATCTCTCGCCCGGCAAGGATGTCGTCGACCGCGGTCGCGATCTCTTCGGCTGGCAGTGCGTAGTTCAGCCAAGTGCCGGTCACGCGGCTGCGCAGCTCCTTGCCCAACACTCCTATCAGCCGTCCCTGCCAGTCGACCAGCGCTCCGCCCGCCGCGCCTGGGTTGTTGGCGTAGGCGTCCAGCACATAAACCGTACCGCGATAGTTCGCCTGATGGGCCCCGCGACGCGCATCCAGCGGTGCAATCGCCGTGACGACGCCCTGCAACACGCTCACCGGTTCGTCGCCGGTTGCGATGCCGTACAGATTGCTCAGCGCGAGCACCCGCTGTCCTGCTGCGGCCTGGACCGATTGGTGCAGATCGAAATAAGGCAGTGGTTCACCTTGGGCGGGGATCCGCAGCACGGCCAATTCACGCACCGGATCGCTGCCAATGATTTCCGCCTGCCACTTTCGACCGTCATCGAGCATCACCACCAAGTCGTTGGTATCGAGCACGTAACTCAGGGCAGTCAGCACGTGCCCTTCGGCGGAAATGAGAATCCCCGTCTGGTAAGCCTCCATGCCACGGAGGCCGCCAGCACCGTAGATTTTTACTACTTTGCGTTGCGCCTCGCGGATTGTCTGCTGCAAATTGGCGGCGCTGACCGCAACCGTCGAGAAGACGACAAGCAGCGTAGCGCACGTCTGTAGAAGTCGGCGGACCTGGGTCATTCGAACTCCCACTCGTCGATGTCAAACTCGGCAAAAACAATCGTGCCGTGAACGACTCGCCAGCGC
The DNA here is from genome assembly GCA_964195615.1 of uncultured Granulosicoccus sp. Classification (GTDB taxonomy): domain Bacteria; phylum Planctomycetota; class Planctomycetia; order Pirellulales; family Lacipirellulaceae; genus Bythopirellula. The sequence continues at coordinate 37,283 of CAXMSB010000088.1, forward strand.
CGCGGCAGCCGACGGCCGGCCAACTCGCCGAAATCAAAGAAACGCAGCTCACACGGATCTAAGTGCTCGGCAGGAAAGACGTCGATACCAACCAGATCGCCCGTTTCGATGGAGAATAGAAAGTGGGTCTCCATTCCCGCATAGGTTCCCACCAGGCAGTCAGCTCGGTCGCCGCCCGGTCCCAGCGGCAGTTGTCCCAGGTAAGAGACTTCACCAAACTTGGCGAGTCCCTTGTCGAGCAGTCGCTGCCACAGATGCACGGCCAGCAACAGGCCTCCCGAACCGGGCGGGCTGAGCTGTTCGTCCAATTCTCCGCGGAAGCTGACGCCGTAGTTGCCGTAGGGCAAGCGGAGCGAGGATTCCGCCTCGCCCTGCTGCAGTTCAAACGGCCTTCCATCGGGCAAGCGGCCCTGGATCTTCCAGTTGTAACCGACGCCGTCCAGGGCACTCATGCTGCGGTAACGCTCCCAAAGTTCCTGCTGCTTCTCGCGGTTGTACCAATAGTTGGCGTACCCACGACGCGACTCGTAGCGAGCGGCAACAACCTCGGGCAGTCTTCTCGTTTCTTTGCGCGGTATGTCGCGTTGCTGTGGCGCTTCTTGGGGATTTTCTTCGCCTTCGGGCTTGTCCCGCCGCGGCGGTTTGGCGGGTTTCTTTGCTTCTTGTTGCACCAGGTCATACAGCTGCGACTGATCGTGTACGCCCATCAATCGCACGTAGGTGTCAAACGTCTCCCCGTCGCGTCGGAAGCTCAGCGGCACGATCCAACCTCGGGAAAACACGCCCAACGCGTTCTTCAGGGCGTTGGTGCTGGTGATCTCGCGACCGGCAAACCGAATGATTTCGTCGCCGTAACGCAAACCTCGCCGATAAGCGTCGCACTGCTCCAGAATGTCGTCGACCAACACGCGGCCATCCTCTGCCGTGGAAACGATCGCTCCCAGCGTGGCGTGGTCGACGATTCGACCGCTCTTGAGATGCGCGAGAAACCGTCTGACCTGGTTGATCGAGATGGCATAACCCACGCCGACGTTCACGCGCCCCCGTTTCTCGAACGAACCCCGACCGTTCACGCCGATTAGCCGGCCCTCGGCGTCGAACAACGGCCCACCGGAGTTACCCGGATTGATCGCGGCGTCGGTTTGGATGCACTCGGCATACTCCAGCAATGTGCCGGCCGGATACTGGTAACGGCGCACGCCGGAGACCATGCCGTAGCTCACCGAGGGCTGAAAGTCGTCGGCCAGCAGAAACGGATTGCCCGCGACGAACACCCAGTCGCCCACCGCGACCGCATCGCTGTCGCCGATCTGAGCGTGCGGAAAGTCATCACGGCCCAACAGTTGAATCAAAGCCACGTCGCCCACCGGATCGATCCCGACAATCACGGCATCGTACAGCTCGCCGTCAGGCAAGCCGCATTTCATCGCTGGGCCACAAGGAGCCGTGACGTGAAAATTGGTCAAAGCGAAACCGTCGGGAGAAATAACCACGCCCGAACCGCCCCCTTTCCCCCGAGCATCGAACACCGCCACTGTCGCGGCGGAGGCCCGCTCGATGGCATCGATCCGCTGTCGCTCGGCTTGGAGCACGACGTCGGCAGGCCGCACTTCGGCGCGTACGCCGCTGGCGGCGAGCATAGCGGTACAGCACAGAATGTAGATCACCGGTCGCATCATTTCGTGAGCCTGGCGTTGACAAGGTGCAATCGATCGCCGTAATCAAGGTTCGTGCCATAGTCGACCAACAGTCGCAACCGGCGCGCCTTGGGCAGCGGGACGTTGATCTCCACCGGCGCATTGCCTCCCGCGATCTCTCCCTGCCAAAGCAGGCTGCCGTCGGCGGAGATCTCAAGCGTTACGTTGCCTTGGTTGGCCGTAGCCGGATCGATACCAGCCAGCGCGGTCAGTCGATTCATGCCGGCAGGCAGTCGGTACTCCAGCACCGTAAGGCTGCGCAGGGCGAGCCCTTTGGCATAGGATTTCGTCTCCGCGTGGCCAGAAGCGTGCTCGGCCGGCCACAGAAGTGAAAGCGACGAACCAGAAAACGATTGATCGCGGCGCGGCAGGCCGTGCTGTCGGATCAACTCGGCAGCGGCGGGTAGATCGATCCGTGGCGTCCACTTCTGCTTGAGTGGCGTCAGATCGCTCAAGTACACCAGCTTGCCCACCGAGTAATCGGCTTCGTATAGATCGGCCAACGGCACGGCAAACTGTAAACCGGCAACGGTTGTAATCTGCAACGCCTTGTCGTCACGTCTCCACAGCACCACGGCGGCAGGCAGGCGCGCCCCGTGGCGAGTTTCTATCCAACAAAGCGGCTCCGGAAGTTCGGTCTGCTTGGCATGGTAGTAACGCAAAGCGGCGATTTTGGTCCGCTTGACCGGAATGTCGTCGCCGTCCCAACGAAAGTCGACCACCTCGTCCGTAACGTCTCCAAGAACGCCAGACAGATAGTCGAGCTGCGCCGGCTCGCCTTTTTGAATCACCAGTACGTCGCCCGCCAGTTCTTTCTCAGCCAGTTCTGCCCAGAAGGCAGAGGCCGATTCCGCTCGATCCGAGAGCTGCACCAGGCGTATCTGTTCCGTGGAAAGCTCCAGCGGCTCTCTGGCTAGCGTTGTGCGGATCGTCGCCACGCCGCCGGCTGCCGTGAACTCAGTGAGCGGCAACCGCGAACCGTCCGTCAGCTCGACGTAGGAAGACAGTCGCTCGGCTTTCGCTAGAGGCTCTGCTGTATGAATACTGAGCAAGTTGTGGAGAGGTAACTGGGTGGAACCGTCTTCGCCTTTCACGGTTAGACTGTCGGCCTGCAGATCGACTAGCTCACCCTCGGTTTGCTGTCCGTCGAGAGAAGTGACGGTTATCCGTGGCGAAACCGCAAGCGTTGGCGCAGCGCTGATGAGGCTCGCCAGAAACAGAATCAGTGTTGTCGGCAGTGTGCGGGGCACTATGTTTTCCCGATGTTATCTCGAAGGAGAGGAGTTGGTTTCGTCGGCCAGCTCGCGGAAGTACTGTTCGATCAGATCACGATAATACCCGGGGAATTCCCGACCGATCTGCTGCAACGCCTGCTCGCGTTCCTTCGGCGGCAAATCGCCCCAGCCGCTCTTGCTGCCGATGTCGCGCTGCTCGACTTGCATCGGCGCCCGCATCGAAGGCAACTGGCTGTCTTGCATCGGCTTGGAGCTCTGCTGTGCTCCGCTTGAAGAGCACTGCTGTTGCTGCTGCTGTTCCTCAAGCTTCTTGATGAGTTTGTCGAGCGAGTCGACCACGCTTTTCTCGACCATCTGTACCTGTTTGCCCGCCCGACCAAAATCAAGACGCCGACGCACGTCGTTCATCCGTCGGGCAATGTGGTCGAGCGATTCATCCTTCAAGCCAGCCAGATCGCGACTCAAGAGCTGAGCCACCTGTTGATACCGCCGCGGCAAGGCGTCTTCGTGTTCCAACAATTGGACCAGGGCCGTGCGACTCAGCTCGGGCTCAACCAACTGCTGATACGCCACGGTTCGGTAAAATAACAGCCCAGCCGGATCGACCACGTCGTCGGGCTTCAGGCCATCGAGCGCCTCAACGACTTCGTCGTACAGACCGCGCTGCGCGAGCCAGCGGGCATAGTAAAGCGACAGATTGTTCCGCACCAGTTCTGGCACGGTCTCGTCGCGAAGCCAACTGGCATCGGGAGGAACGGGGCCGTGAAACTCGGCGTTGCAGGCGGTCACCAGTTGGCGGGCCCGATCGTCGACCACCGCGAATGTGTCGGCCACGCGCTGTAGCAGATCCGATCCATCGGCGCTGCGCAGATCGACCGACGGCCAAAGCGAGCGGGCTTCTGTACGTAATTCCTCGGGAACGCGGCTTTCTTTGACCCACTCCAGAACCTGCTGACGTACGGCGCGATACTCAGACAACTCCCAACTCGGCTCGAACGTCAACTCACCCTGCACCGCGGTCCCCGCGGCGCAGACCGCCAGCCAACCACCCAGACAGTGGCAAGCCAACCAAGTTGTGCGTTCTTTTCGTTTCATGTGACTATCTATTAGCCCCTTGGTGCAAGTCGAGCGTCGCGCGGAAGACCCGCTCCTCGCGATCCGCCAGGTGATCGAGCGCCTCGAGCAGCTCGGCCTCCAGAGCCTGTCGGCCTTCGATCATCTGACCGTATCGCTGCGTCCGTCGATTAATACGCATCTGTAATGCTCGAATCATACGCAACTCAGCCAATTGGTCCACTAGCGGCTGCTCGCCCGGTTCTCCGCCGCCCTTCTGCTGAGAGGCTTTCTGCTCACGCAATTCTTTGATCGCTTGCTGCAGTGCGGCGAGCGTTTCTTCCAACGCCGCGATGACATCTTCCTCCAAGCCCTGGGTAATCTCGCTAAGTTTTACTTCGGCCAGTCGGTTGGCCACCGCCTGCATGTCCTCGCGGGCCTGCTCGACGGCCTCGGGGAACGCCACCGACGTGCCATCCTCGCGCAGCAGGATCAACGCCCGGTCGGCGTCACGAACGATGAGCCCCTCTTTTCGGCTCAAACGCCCACTGGCGATTTCCAATTCATGCTCCTTGGCGTGAGCCTGGGTGGCGTCTAAAGACTTGGTCTGTTCGTAAACGGCAATCTGGGCAGCAAGCATCTTACGAAATCTCGCTTCTAACAGCACGAGCATTCGCTCCATTTCTTCCTCACGCAGTTGACGCAGGATGCGCTCCAGCTCGGCCTTGGCTTGCTCCAGCTCGCGAAGGGCTTTTTCTTGCTCCTCTGTGGCCGCTTCGCGTTGGGCTTCTTCCAGTTGCTTGATCGCTTGCTGCATCCGCTGCTGGGCCTGTTGGAGACGCTTGGTGGCTCGGTCCGCTGGCTTGGACGGTTGGCCTTTCTCCGAGGGCTCACCGTCAGACGGCTCGCCCGCGGAGGAATCCGACGGTTGGCCCTGGGAGCCTTCGCTCGGTTTGCCTTCACCTGGTTTTCCCTCGCTGGGTTTTCCCTCGCTGGGTTTTCCCTCGCTGGGTTTTCCCTCGCTCGGCTTGCCGTCACCTGGTTTACCGTCACCTGGTTTACCGTCACTTGGCTTACTGTCGCTGGGTTTTCCTTCACCGGGTTTTGCATCTCCCTCGGATTCGCTCGGCTCGGCGTCTGAGGATTTCTGCGATCCTTCCGTCTCCTTGATCTGCTCAGACAGCTTGCCGGTGGCCTGGGCGGTGCGCTGTTGATCTTCGGTGAGGTGGGCCTGGTCGTCGCCGCCCTCGGTGCGGGCTTTGATGCCTCGCTGCAAGCGAATCAGTCGTTTCAGGTCGGCCAGGTATTTGGCAATCCGTTTTCGCTGGGCTTCGATCTGTCGGTCGCGATCTTCTTGAAGCAACAGGTCCAATAGTTGCTGCAAGTGCGTCTGCAACTCACCCTGTCCTTCAACTGCCGTGGCCAGGCGATCGTTGCGCAAGGCCGCGACAATCTCGTCAAACCGCCCCGGCACGTCCTGCTCGCGACTCTTGGCAACCAATTCGCGAAGCAGCTTGGCGCGACGCGGCTGGGTTGCCCGCGACAGTTCCGCCAACCGACCGGCCAACATTTCCAGCCGGTCGTATTTTTCCGCCAACCGCTCCTGCGACTCGGACAGGTTGCCCTGCGGCTGCGCGTTGTCCAGGGCGAACGAGTACGCACCCGCCATGAGACAGACCACGAGCGCACCGGCGAGACACCGGCCTTGCGGACAACCGTTCTTAAAGAAACGTCTACTCATCACCCAGGATGCTCCGCAGTTTTTCACGGCGCTCTTGTTTGGTCTGCTCACCAAGTTGCTTCTGACCGGCCACGATGCCGCGTAGCAACTCCACCAACTCATTATAACTCTCCAGCTCCAACATTCGATCCAACACCTGTTTCATAGCTTCCACAACGACTTCGGACTGGACATTTGCCTGCCGTAGCGACCCCTCGGCGTTGCTATCCTCGTCAAATGCCTTCTCCAATAGCTGGAGCCGAGTCTCTAGCTCGGGGAGCAATTCGCCGCCGATCGCTTGCAGCGGTTCCGCGATACCCTGCTCCAGGCGTCGCCGGAGTTCCTCGGTGACGACCCGGTTGTTGACCAACTCGGCAACGATCTCTTCGAATCCCTCTGCCACGCCCAAGGTTTCATAAGCAAGCTGCGTCGCGTTCTGCAGGCAACCGCCGATGCGCAAGCGATCGCGCTGGCGGCGCCGCCCGACTTCGGCTTCGTTCTCCGTCGCGTCGGGTTCGACTTCAATTCGACCCAGCAGTTCACCGGTGCCGACCATCTTTTCGTAGATCGCCTCGAAACGCTGCCGGAGCGACAGCTCCCGCTTCTCTAGCAGAGCACGTAACTCGGAATCCGTCACGACATCGAGCAAGAACCGCTGGCTTGAGCCGACGTGAGGCTGGTCGCCGAGATCGTAGGCATCGCTGGCTTGCACGGCAAGCGTCAGCTTCTGTCCCGGGGAAACCGCAACCAGTCGCCCCTTTGTCGCGGGATTGGTCTCCGCCAAGTCAAACGAATCGAAGTCGGAAAACTTGCGCGATCCGTCGGGCTGAGAACTCAATGCGCGTCGCTCGGGAGGATTCTTGTCGACGAGATATTCGAACCACACTTCGCGCAGACCATACTCATCGCTCACGGAGCCGACCAAGGGGATGTTCGCTTGCGGGGTAACTGCCGTGCCGATGCCACGCAGCGCGACGGATACTTCCGGCGGCAAGTCGGGAACCACCGAGACGACTACGCGATAGGGATCGCGGTTCTCGACCCCTTGGGTGTCGCGAATCGTCAGCAACAAGACCCGATCTTCGTGGCCTGCCGTGAGATCGAAGCTTACCGATTGGGGATCGTCGTCGTCGATTTGTGCCGGAAGATCGGTCTGCAGAGCGGGATCATGCACCCGCACGTGCGCCAGCGACTTGTTCGATCGGATCCGACAGACAGCTTCCGTTCCCTCGGGAAGTTCCACACGACCACTGACCGGGAGCGTGCGGGGGGCACGGTCCATGTAGGCGGGATACTCGCAGTCGAGGGTGATCCGTTCGATTCGGGGGCGTTCAACCACATGCAGGCGCAGATCGCGAATGCGATCGTCGCCGCCCACCAGATCGAACCGCAGATCGTTCGCAACGTTCTGAAACGTGTAGCGAAAATGTTGCGCCTGGTCGCGCCCCGGCAGGGCCTCGCCTACTCGGATCATCGTGTCTCGACCGCGGCGACCGTCGGCCAACTGATAGCGGATTTCCACTTGGTCGGGAGCAACGTATCCCTTTTCGATCGACGCGGTGACCTGTAACTCAAGATCATCGTCTCGGGCGACGTTAACCACGCGCTCGCCGTCGCGCTCGTCGAAACCAACCACAGAAAGCTGCACGCTGCGGGGCCAAAGCTGGTTGGTTAGCTGCATGCGTTCGACCCAAAAACTCATCGCCTCGCTTGCCATGAGTCCGAAGACCGCGATCGAAATCAGCAGCGCCAGTGCCAGAGCCGATTTCCAAGCCAACGGACGCAGGCGAAAGATGCGGCGGAGCGAGACGTCGCCGATTGCCTCGGCGGCGGCCGTGCTCGTCTGTCGCAACATGGCGGGGTTGCCCAGCGGTAGATCCCGCTCCTCGTCTGCCGCCTCGATCGTCGTGACCAGGCTTTCCTTCAATTCGGGATAGTTCCGCTCCACCAACAGAGCCAAACTGCTATCGGTGAGCCGGGCAAACACTCGCGACCAGAACAGCCGAACCGATACCCAAGCCACGCCCGACACAACGGCCAACCACATCACACCCCGCATCACGGGAGCCGGCTCGAAGAGCCAATCGATGCCCAGCGCCACCCAGAACGCGACGCCCAAGACGATCGCCACGGTCGCCAACCCTTCGCACGCCACGTACCAGCGCACCAACCAACGCAGCCGGCGGACCTTGCGGCTCACTGGTCGTGGAATCAAAAATGGCAGGCTAGCTGTGGACATAGTCAATGGGTTTCGTGAGTTAGGCCAATCGTTTGAGTCGACGCAGAAGCCATTCGCAGCAGAGGGCGCCGCAAATCATGGCCAACAGCATCTTGTTGATCCACTCGCTGAACTCCTTGTCGGGCGTGCCGCGACGCGTTTCGATCTCGGCACGACTCTCGGGAAACTGGCCAAT
>CAXMSB010000089.1:0-2747 GCA_964195615.1 uncultured Granulosicoccus sp.
GTGTTAGAAAAAAGTTTGCGAGTTTGCCGCTCAGTCATTACCCTGAAGGGATGGGATTGGGGCCAACGACAATGCGTTGCCACCTTCGTTCTTCCTTCGGAACACCAAACAGGCGGGCAACCATCGTGACACATCAAAAACTCTTCTGCACTCTGTTGGCGTTCGGTGTCGTTCTGGCCCAAGGGCAACTGGCGGTCGCTCAGCCCGTGGTCAACACACGCTCGATCGACGGTTCGGGAAACAATCTGACGAACAGTCAATGGGGGGCAGCCGGTACGATGTTGCCCCGCGTGGCGGAAACGCCCTTCCACAGCGGCGCCTACTATCCGGGCGATGGCTCGGGAGAAATTTTCTACGGTGGGCCCGGCAGCGGTACGTTCCCGCCCAATGCGCGCGAGATTAGCAACGTGCTTTACGATACGCAGGGCACGTCGCACCCCAACCGTCGTCGGCTGAGCAACATGTTGTGGCAATGGGGTCAGTTCTTAGACCATGATATCACGCTGGTGGATTCGAGTTCGTCGCCTGCCGATTTCGCGCCGATCATGATTCCAGCCAGCGACCCGATGGCCCCGATGATTCCCTTCCAGCGATCAGCGGTCGCCGCGGGCACGGGCATCAGTGCTGCCAATCCGCGCCAGCAAATGAATTCCATCTCTAGCTACATCGATGCCTCGAACGTCTACGGCTCCGACTCGGTTCGACAGACGGCCCTGCGAGACCTGGGCAACGGCGGCCGGCTGAAAACCAGCATCGGAGATATGCTGCCCTTCAACACGCCAGGCCTCCCCAACGCTGGCAGTATGGATGCAACGTTTTTTCTCGCCGGCGACGTGCGGGCGAACGAACAGTCGGGACTCACCTCGATGCACACTTTGTTCGTTCGAGAACACAATCGTCTGGCAGGTCTGCTGGCAGACGACAATCCCTCCTGGAACGACGAAGAGCTTTTTCAAACCTCGCGGAAGATCGTCGGCGCGGAGATGCAGGCGATCACTTACCGTGAGTTTCTGCCCGCGCTATTGGGCAGAGGCAACTCGCGGTGGCTCTCGCCGCGGCGTTACGACTACGACGATACGATCGACCCCAGCGTCACCAACGAGTTTGCCGGCTCCATCTATCGCTTCGGCCACAGCATGTTGCCCGAAGAGATGATGATGGCTCCGATGCTCGGGGCCGAAGCCGATACGCTTCCGATGAAGGACGCCTTCTTCAACCCGAGTTTTATTGCCAGCGACGGCACCGGCGACACGCATCACATGGACCAGATTCTGATGGGGCTGAGCATGAGCGTCGCCGAAGAGGTCGACACCAAGGTCACCGAAGGCATCCGCAATTTCCTGTTTGGCGCTCCCGGCTCGGGCGGCATGGACTTGGCCGCGCTGAACATCCAGCGGGGTCGCGATCATGGGATGCCCAGTTACAACGAGATGCGAATGGCTTACGGACTCGCGCCGGCGGAATCGTTTGCGGACATCACCGGAGATCGCAAGGTGCAGAGAAAACTTAGGCGACTGTTCGGCACAGTGCATGACATCGACTCTTGGGTCGGCGGATTGGCCGAGGATCACATCCGCGGCGGCAGCGTCGGGGAACTGATCTACACGGCTTTGATGGATCAGTTCACGGCTCTGCGCGATGGCGACCGTTTCTTCTACATGGGCGACGACGAACTAATGGATAACCAGGCCATTGATGCGGTCGTCGACTTGACCAGGATTTCTCTCTCCGAGATCATCGCTCAGAACACCTTGATACCTCATGTTCCGAGAGATGTTTTCACGGTTGGCCGTGGAGAGATTTCTTCGGTGCTCGACGGCTTTGATGATTTCTTCGGCGGGCTGGACGACTTCCTGGGCGATTTCCCCTGGGGAGGCTCCGGTGGCGGCAACGGCCTTCCGCATATCTTCAACGTACCCGAACCGTCGAGCTGTCTGCTGGCAATGCTCGGTGCGGTGTGTTTGTTGCGACGCAGATCGGCCTAGATCGGCAGGTTGAGCGAATCCCAAGTTGCCGGCAGCGGTGCGGTGATGTCGACCGGTTCGCCGGTCATGGGGTGACAAAATCCGAGCTGCCGGGCGTGCAGGGCGATGGCCCGATCGCGCAGCTCGGGGAATTGTTCGCCGAAAGGCGCTTGGCTGCCGTATTGCTCGTCGCCTAAGACGGCGTGGCCCCGCGATGCGCTTTGGATGCGGATTTGGTGTGTGCGGCCGGTCTCCAGTTCGATTTCCAGCCAACTGCCCATTGGGCCGTGCCAGAGCACGTGGTAGTTCAGCACCGCATGTTTGGCGGCCGGATGATCGGCTTCGACCACTTGCGACTGGGCCAGGCCGTGGCGCTTGTGCAGATAGTCGGTCCAGGTTCCCTCGTCGGGGGCGACTTGTCCCTCGACGTAGGCCCAATAGAGCTTGCTCACGGTGCGGTTCTCGAACTGCGAGGAAAGCTTGCGTGCCGCACGTACGTGACGGGCGAACACGATCGCGCCGGTCACCGGCCGGTCGATGCGATGGGGCAGCCCGAGATAAACCTTGGCATCGGCGTCTTTGGCCTCTCGCTGCCGGTAGAACTCTTTCACCCGCACTTCCAGGCTGTCGATGCCGCGCGGCGCTTGCGTGAGCAGACCGGCCGGCTTGTTCAGCACCAGACAAGGGCCCTCGTCGTAAAGAATCTCCAGCGGCTCTGACTTCATGCCCTAACCATAACGGCTCATCAGCCGATCGACCAACCCAGGGCAACAACGATTGAGC
>CAXMSB010000090.1:0-1967 GCA_964195615.1 uncultured Granulosicoccus sp.
CAGCGGATGAGCGATTTGAGCCGAGAAACCAAGGGGTTTTCCGCTCATCCCGAGACCAGCGCCGAGTCGCCGGAAGATTCTCCTGACGATCGTCCCGCCAAGCCCCAGGTGCTGGTCAGGAGCGTGACGGCCACGCGCGCAGGCATCGATACGCTTGGGCGCCGCCTGGTTGCCGACGCCCATCGGCGGGGCTTCTCGGCTGCGAAGCGCAAGGCACTGGTTGCCGACGGCGCCGCAACCAACTGGAGCGTGCATCGCAAACACTTCTCCAGCTACACGGCCATCCTCGACTTCACACACGCGGTCTGTTACGTCTGGGCCGCCGCAATGGCCGGTCGGTCTTCGCCGGCGGCGTGGTCCGATTACATCGGCTGGGCGCAGTTGCTTTGGAGCGGACAAGTCGACCGGCTAATTGCCGCGGTCGAGATTCGCCAGCAGCAGTTGGGATCACCGCTCGACGGCGACGAAACATCGCCTGCCGCCTTGGTCGCCCGGACGCTGGTGTACCTCAACAATCAGCGCACTCGGATGAAGTACGATGAGTATCGCAAAGCTGGATTGCCGATCACCAGCAGCCATATCGAATCGACCATCAAGCAGATCAACCGCCGCGTCAAAGGCAGCGAGAAGTTTTGGGACCAAGGAGCCGAACCGATGCTGCAGCTAGCGGCCGACCACGTCAGCGAGACCAACGACTTCGACCACTTCTGGACGAGCCGCCACCGAAAACTGAAATCAATGCGATGCTACCAATCCGCCGCCTGAATACCACAAAGTGCAGGGTACACCCTAGTGCTCTGTCATCCTTCAGGATTAGGGTTCCACGATTTGGCAGATCATGGGACAACGTTGGCGACCAAGGAGGGTTGCCATGGAAAAGAAGTATATCGTTCGCCTCACGGATGAGGAACGCCGCACGCTACGCAGCGTGATCAAGAAGCTGAACGGGTCGTCGCAGAAAGTGCGGCGTGCGCAGATTCTGCTCAAAGCCGACGCAGACGGCCCCAACTGGACCGACAAGAAGATTGCAGAGGCCTTTGATTGCCGCACCAAGACAGTCGAGAATATCCGCCAGCGGTTGGTGACCGAAGGATTCGAGGTCGCCTTGAATGGCAAGCGACGTGAATCACCTCCTCGCCAGAAGTTGTTCGATGGAAAACAGGAAGCGAAAGTGATCGCCTTGCGTTTGGGCGAGCCACCGGCGGGGTATGCGAACTGGTCGTTACGATTGCTGGCCCAGAGGGTGGTGGAGTTGGAGATCGTCGATTCGGTCAGCCACGAGACTGTCCGGCGGACGCTTAAAAAAACGGGATGACGCAGCGGAAGATTCAATATTGGGTGATTCCCCCCAAAGCAAACAGCGAGTTTGTGGCCTGCATGGAAAACGTGCTGGCCACGTACGCAGAGCCTTACGACGAGCGATTCCCTGTGCTTTGCATGGACGAACAGCCAGTCCAGTTGCTCAAAGAGACGCGTGTGCCGATTGCCGCCACCGTGCGGCATGCTCGCCGCGTCGACTATGAATACGAACGCGCGGGGACGGCGAGCATTTTCATGTTCACCGAACCGCTTGCGGGTTGGCGCATGGCCAAGGTCCGCGAGCAGCGCACGAAGGTCGACTGGGCGTTGGAAATGGCGGAACTTCTACGCATGCGATACGCATCAGCGGAAAAAGTGATTCTGGTCTGCGACAACCTGAACACCCACACGATGGGCGCCTTTTACGAAGCCTTTGGGCCTGATGAGGCACGCGAACTTGTCGAGCGGATCGACTTCCGTTTTACTCCCAAGCACGGTAGTTGGCTGAACATTTCGGAGAACGAACTGAGCTCGCTAACACGTCAATGTTTGCGGGGCCGCCGCATCGGCGACATCCAGCAACTCCGCAAAGAGACCGAAGCCTGGTCGGTCGCCAGCAACGACCGACAACGCGGCGTCGATTGGCAATTCAAAATCGACGACGCCCG
>CAXMSB010000091.1:0-10177 GCA_964195615.1 uncultured Granulosicoccus sp.
AATCGCGTCGAAGATCGACTGAAAATCAAGATCGCGCAGGCGAGCCGATTCTTGCACGATCACCAATCGCTCCGACCCTTCCTCACCCACGACGACGGCGGCCCCCGCGCCCTGGCTCACGTGCTCGTGCGCCGAGCGAACGGTCTTCTCGATATCCTGCGGATAATGATTCACGCCGCGCAGGATGATCAGGTCTTTGAGACGACCGGTGACGAACAATTCGCCGCCACGCAAGAAGCCCAGATCGCCGGTGCGCAGGAAAGGTCCACGACCATCGCTGAGCCGGGCTTGAAAAGTTTCTTGACTGAGCTCATCGCGTTTCCAATAGCCCTTGGCCACGCTGGGGCCAGAGATCCAGATCTCACCGACGCGGTCTTCGCCACACGGCTCGAGCGTGTCGGGATCGGCGATCACAATCTGCTGATCGAGCAAGTTCCCGCCGCTGCCCACCAACTCGCGTGAGCCTTCGGCATCGGAGGAAGCCTCGACTACCTCGTTTTTTTCCAGGGCGTCCGACCGAATCTTCAAGACCGTCGGCGGCGATTGCTTGAAGCCGCCGGCAACGATCAGCGTTGCCTCGGCCAGGCCGTAGCACGGGTAAAACGCCTCTTTTCGGAAGCCGCACTCGGCAAACGCCTTGCTGAAGCGGTCGATCGTGTCGGCCCGCACGGGCTCGGCGCCGTTGAAGGCGAGCGTCCAGCGGCTCAGGTCGAGCGTCTGTTTCTGTTCGGCGGTGATCTTGTCCACGCAGAGGTCGTAGGCAAAGTTGGGTCCGCCGCTGATGGTTGCGCCGCATTGCGAAAGAATCTGCAGCCACCGCACCGGTTTCTGCAAGAAGTGGGTCGGCGAGAACAGCGTGTTCGATTTTCCCATGTACAACGGCTGCAGCATGCCGCCGATCAATCCCATGTCGTGGTACAGAGGCAGCCAGAAGCAGCCACTTCCCGAGCGGGTGTGCTCGAAGGCGTAGGCTATCATCGCCGAGTTGTGCATCAAGTTGGCGTGCGAGAGCATGACGCCACGTGGCGTGCCGGTCGAGCCGGAGGTGTATTGCAGGAACGCCAGGGTGTCGCCATGCACGTCGGGTCGCTGCCACTGGTCGGCCAACGACTCTTCCCATTGATCGGTGGCCCGCCAGCGAATCTGCTGCAGCGCGGGTGTGTCGCCGATCATTCTCTGGACGCGTTCCAGCACCTCAAGCGTGGTCAGAGCGATCTTGGCCTGTGCGTCGTTAGCGATCGAGTCGATCCGGGCCATGTTGCGATTGCGCCGGGGCGGATAGGCCGGCACGGCCGTGACGCCGGCGTAGAGGCAACCGAAAAACGCCGCTACGAAATCCAGACCCGACGGATAGAGCAGCAGGGCCCTTTCGCCTTCCAGATCCATCGCCTGCAGCGAGGCAGCTATCGCGCGGGCCTTACGATCCAAGTCGGCGTAGGTCCACTCGATCGTATGCCGCTCGCCATCGACGAGAAAACGCAGGCCGATGTCGTCGCCCTGATGCAGCGCACGATGCTGCAATAATTCGATCAGGTTCGAGGGACCAAAAAATGAACCGGGGAGATGATCGAGATGCACGGTTGGCAATGTCCTGATGGAGGGAGGGGAAATGACGAACGACGAAGTACCCAAAAACTAATGAAACGACGAAATCAATTCGCCCTTGGGTGTTTCGTCATTCGTCATTCTCAAACGGGTGGGCCAATATGTGGAAACAGCCGAGGCTGCAAACAAACCCCAAGAGCACTGCCAGTCGGCAAACCGGGGCCTTCCCCTCCATGGGCGCAAACATCGCCCCGAGACGATTCGGGACCATAATTGCAAGCACCCATTGTAAGTTGCTACGACCCAGGAAGCACCCCCTGCGGGAGGGTTTTTTGCGGTTACGGAGTATCCCACACAACAGCCAAACAATGAGGTTACCACCCATCTGCGGGTGAATCAAACCTTGCGCGGGGCCAATCACGCGGAATTTGGGCGAGAAAAAGACTCTCCGCCAGCATATTGGGCATTCTCCGAAGCGTTTCACTAGTCGGCACGCCTTACCTGCCCCCTACCTATGGGAAACTCGCCGCGAATTGCCACGAATCTCCTGTCAACGCAAGTCGGAGAGGTCAAGCATCAGATAGGTTCTTCGCCCAAAGTGCTCAGTGACTTCACGCTCAGCGTGCAAAGAGCAAGATGTTCTCCCATCCACTTGCTGTGAACACCGATTGCGTGAATAATAGGGACTGAGGTGATGCTCACCTTCCCCTGACACACACCGCAAGAATAGGAGAGGCGCCTTGCTGACTGAAAGCGAAGTTTCACGTAGCTGGAACCGGCTGTTTAAGGATAGCGGTTTTTCTTCCGACACGTTGGATAGCGCGGAAGCCCTGCTGGACGAACTGCGTCCGGAGAGCCCGCTTCGGCATCGGCTCACTGGCGAGCTAGTAGAGCTGAAGAAGCTGCACGCGTCGCGAGTGGAAGCCTAGACCGGAAGAAAGCTCAGATCAACAACCAAGCGCTGGTGGGAGGTCTTTTTGGACCGCTCGTCTGCGCTTTTTTCGTGCGCATGAAAAAGCCCTGGACGACAGGCCAGGGCTGTTTAGCTTTTCTCACGGTTGTCGGCAGACGGCCTGCTAGTAGACCACATCGAAACCGAAGTTGGCTCCATTGATGTAGATCTCTTGATTGCCGCTTCCCTCGCGGATGCCCATGTCGGGCAGAGCCCATCGTACCATCTGCGAGGCGCGCGTGATGTTGTCCACGAAGGTCCCCGTGTATCCCAAACGAGCGGCAATCGCGCCGGTCACCTGGTAACTCAAATCTGCCCGCAGCTCCACCACCGGTGAAAAATTATTTTCCTGTCGGCCGTGAGCAAACGCGGTCGGCTGGCCCGAAATCAACGAGTTCAACGCCCCTGGTATCAGATTTTCACCTATCGCTCCAACCTGATCTAGGTCTTGCACGTTGTAACCAAAGAGAAACCGTCCATCGACACCGAGATTCCATCTGCCACGTTGCCTGTTCCACATAGCACGAATCTGCGGGCCCACGATTTGATTCTCAGACTTAGTCTCGGCGAACGTACGTCCTAGTATGCCACCGTCCCCCTCGAACAAGAACGCATCACGCAAGCGTAGAAAACGCACGCCATAGGCGATGTCCAAAGTATTCCCCTGACGCTTCGCCATCTTGTGACGGTTGGTCAGGCTATGCGTCCGCATGATTTCAACGCCTTGCGTCTCGGTCACATTGCGGACGGCGAAGGTGTCGAAGCGAATGTTGAACGTGTGCAGATCGTCGAAATCGATACCGGTTCCGACGGTTGCATCTACCACGTTATCGCCGTCTGTGTCAACTTGGATAAGGTAGAAGGCAGGCAATCCATCTCCATCAAGGTCGTCGGGAATTCCATCCGCGACCTTGGTTTCGGTTGCTGGATCAGCGTTAGGATTAGGAATGTACACCGTAGTCGCAAATACCTGGGCAACCCCATCGACAATGATAGTCTCGTTTATGGTAGTTTCCAGAAACGCATCCTCGGCGTCACCATTCCGGACCGTAGGTCCGTTGTTGGTTGGATTTGCGCCGTTGGAATCACCATTGAAGTGGTAGTCGCGAAATCCCTTGAGAAAATCGGGGGGAGTAGCAAAGTTAACGTGCACACTGCCAAAACCAGCGTTGTCATAGCCGCTAAAGCCTACACCATCAAAATTCGCGTTTGATACCTGGTCCAATGCGATCGTGGCCGATACATTTGTAAATGCAGCAATATCACGCGCAGCGACAGTGGTTGAGGCGGAGCCAAAACCGTAACGGGCTTCGCTAATCGCCTCTGGGCCATCGATGATTCCAATCGACCAACCGGCGGTCTTGTGAAAAAATCCCAACTCGTAACGTTCACCCCAGGCGAATTCCGCATCGGGCGGCGCATCTTTGATGCCGTTTTGAATCTGGTACTGTTGCGGAACATCACCTTCTGTATCTGTATGTTGGCCAAAAATGTCTTCAGACAACACGAATTCATCGGGGTCACCAATCTCAACACGCTCGCCGGTAAACGCCCAGCTCAGCTTGTCATAACGAAAAAAGTACCCGCTGCTCTTGCCAATGGGACGATTATCGAAGTCGAAATCCACGGGCGAGTAGAGCTGCAGATCGTGCGCGGGGGTATTGACCCATTCGTTGACTTGACCGAAAGCAACGGTCGACGTCGTCGAGAGCAACAATCCGGCAACAAGCCACGTACTTATCTTGTGAGCGGTCATAATCTTCCAACTACCCTTGTTGGCGCGCCGGCAAGTAGCAGGCGCAATGTTGTTGGTCCGTGCCCCCAGAGGGCCCATTTGTGGACTACCCGTGCCGGTAGTATCGGATGTGCGAGTCGTGCCGGTTGAGTAAGATCGGTAAAGAGTGCCGAAATTGCCGATTGAGCGGCCCTTTCTGCTAGCTGTCAGCTAGCAGCCGGCAGGCGTCAGCGCACTGGTTTTTCCCTCTGCAGGAAGGCTGAAAGCAACCGCCGGAGGCTTTCCGAGACCTCGTTGATTTGTTTGACGCGTCGACTGAGGATATACTTCCGCAGGGTCTGCCAAGGGCCCGTGGGAGGCGTCTCCCGACGGCGACCGTGCCAGTTATCTGACTCTCGCCGTCGGGAGACGCCTCCCACAGAGTGTTGCAGCGTGAAACACCTCGAGGCCACGGCACATTCAGCAAGCACCAAGATCCGAATCTAAAGCTAGGAACCCCATGAAAAGCCGCTCTGCCTTGTACTCCCGTTTGACGTGCCTCCTGCTGGCCCTGCTGGCAGCGGGGATGATCCACCCGATGGCGGGAATTGCCGCCGAGCAAGAAGAGGCCCCGCTTGGTGAAAAGTGGGTTCGGCTGAACCTGGACAAGCGACAAGAGCCTCAGGCGTTGGAGGTGGCAATCGTGCGCTACGTCCGGTCGGAGCTGGCCGATCAGCCCGCCGCTCGCGTGCAAGAGTATGTCGATCTGGTCGGCGCCGTACACATCGGCGACCGCCAGTATTACCGAGAGCTCAATCGACGGTTCCGCACCTACGACGCCTTGCTCTACGAGCTGGTTGCCCCCGAGGGGACCGTGGTCGAGAAGGGTCGGGGCACCTCGAACGCCCATCCGCTGGGGGCGATCCAGAACGGCATGAAGTCGATGCTTGAAATCGAGCATCAACTCGAGCAGGTTGACTACACGCGGGCGAATTTCGTCCATGCCGATCTGTCGCCCGACGAGTTCCTCCAGTCGATGAAAGACCGCGACGAGGGCTTCGTCCAGCTTTACTTCCGAATGCTCGGTCAGGCGATGGCGCAGCAAAGCCAGCAATCGGCCGACGGTGAATCGGCGGATATCGATATTCTGAGTGCCTTTTTCTCCGATGACCGACCGAGGCTGCTTAAGATCGCCCTGGCGAAACAGTTCGAATCGATGGAATCGCTGCTGGTGGGCCTCTCGGGTCCCGACGGGTCGACGCTAATCACCGAGCGCAACAAGCGGGCCTTGGAAGTCTTGCGTCAGCAACAGGCAGCCGGAAAACGCAAGCTGGGCGTCTTTTACGGCGCCGGGCACCTCAGCGACATGCACGAACGGCTGGTCGAGGAGTTTGGCCTGACCCCGATCGGCATCGTCTGGCTGGAAGCCTGGGACCTGCGGAAAAAGTAGGCGGGACGGGTGTGGGAGGCGTCTCCCACAGACACCATGCCTTCACGAGGGCCGCTCGGTCTGCTAGACTCGTGGATTCGATCGCCCCCATTTCCGTCTACCCATACAAGGAGCCTCCCATGGCCAAACCTGGTCGCAAAGTCAAAAAGGCCAATCACGGCAAACGTCCGGCCTGCAGTCGTCCTCGGAAGAACCGTCGCCAGAAGGTGAAGACCTAAGCTGAGGGACCCCGTCGTGCCAGGCAAAGACTTCGTTGTCGATCCCAGCGAGATCGACTACTCGAACGTAGTCGCCGACATCGGGGCGATTCGCCTCTTGAATCCCCAGCGCGACGCGATGGAGCAACTCACGGCCATCGTCTACGACGATCCGGAGACGCACGTCACCGTCGGCTACAAAGACACATCCGCCGACGAATTCTGGCATTCAGGCCACATGCCGGGCGTGCCGCTGATGCCGGGCGTTGTCATGTGTGAAGTGGCTGCCCAGGTCTGCTCCTACCACGCGCGTCGGCACGATCTGCTGGCATGCGAGATGGTCGGATTCGGCGGGCTGAACAACGTCAAGTTCCGCGGGATCGTCCATCCGGGCGACCGGCTCACGATGGCTTGCCAAGTGTCCAAGCTGCGCCGCGGCAAGATGGTCACCTGCCGCTTCCAAGGGTTCGTGAAAGAGAGCCTAGTCTGCGAAGGCGAGATCCGGTGCATTCCTTTGCCCGTCGACAACCTCCGCGCCAGCATCGCCGCAAAGCGGTAAGCCTTCCCCCTTCCGCCGTCCCCCTTCCCCCTTCCAAAGAGCCATGGGCCGACGTGCTTTGCCGAAAATCGATCCGACGCTCGATCTCTCGGGCCATCTGCTCACGGTCGACCAGCTGCCGGCGCCCTGGAGTGTGAGCGAACTGTTCGGCCGCGAGGCGCCGCTGGAAATCGAGGTCGGCAGCGGCAAGGGGCTGTTCCTGCAGAACGCCGCCCTGGCACATCCGGAGCACAACTTCCTGGGCGTCGAGGTCTCGCGAATGTATGCCCGCTTCACGGCTGCCCGACTCGCCAAGAGGGCGATCGCCAACGCCCGGGCCGTGCATGGCGATGGCCTGTGGGTGTTTCGGGAGCTGGTGCCGGCGGATTCGCTGACGGCGGTGCATGTTTACTTTCCCGACCCCTGGTGGAAAGCACGGCACCATAAGCGAAGGGTTCTTAATGAGGCCTTTCTGAAAGACGTAGTGCGTACGCTGGAGCCCGAGGGCCGGCTGCACTTCTGGACCGATGTCCAGGCATACTACGATGCCACGCTGGAGCTCATTGCCGAAAAGACACCGCTGGTCGGCCCGCTGGAGGTGCCCGAAACGCCCTCCGAGCACGATCTCGACTACCGCACGCACTTCGAGCGCCGCACGCGGCTCAACGAGCAGCCCGTCTATCGCGCAGAGTTCGTGAAACGCTCGGCTTAAGACTTCGCGGCTGGAACCGACTCGTAAGTGCGCTGGCCGCCATCGTCGCTGCTAGCCTGATAGTTGTCCAACGCGATGTCGTAGAGCTTCTGACCCCAAGGTGTAGGATACTCACCCGTGAGGCATGCCTGGCAGAGCTGCTCGGCCGGTTTGCCTACCGCGCGGGCGATCGATTCCACCGGGAGAAAGCGGAGCGAGTCGGCGCCTATGTCCGCGGCCATCGCGGCGAACATCTCTTCGTCGGTTTGGTCGGCCTTCTGAAAATCGGGCGCGAACAGCTCACCGATCGTCGACATGTCGATCCCATAAAAGCAAGGCGCCACGATCGGCGGGCAGGCCACCCGCACGTGAATTTCTCGGGCCCGACCGATCTCACGAATCTTGGAGATCAACACTCGCATCGTCGTCGAGCGGACAATCGAATCTTCGACCAAGAGCACCCGCTTGCCTTCGAGCACCTCGGGCAAGGCCGTGTACTTGGCGGTCGCCTTGGCCACGCGGTCGCCGCTACCCTCGATGAAGGTTCGGCCGGAATAACGGTTGCGGATCAGGCCTTCAATGCTGGGTATGCCAAGCTGGTAGGCCATCGCGTCGGCGGCCGCTTTGCTGGTGTCGGGCACGGGGACGACGACCGTGTCGTCGTCGCGCGTCACGTCTTCCAGCCGGGCGAGTTCTTCGCCCAGGTTCTTGCGCGACAGGTAGACGCTCCGATCATCCAGCGTGCTGGCGACGTTGGAGAAATAAATCCACTCGAAAAAGCAGTGGCCCCGACGGGGTTGGTCGCTGAATCGCTCGATGTCGATCTTGCCGTTGGCGATCGTAATCGCGGAGCCCGGCTCCAGCGACTGGATCGACGAGGCGGGAAAGCCCAGGTTCACCAGGGCCACGCTTTCACTCGCCGCCGCAAACAGGGGGCCGTCGATCGCGTAGCACATCGGCTTGATCCCCAGCGGATCGCGGGCCAGCAGCATCTCGCCCTGGGCGTTGAGCAGCGCCAGCGTATAGGCCCCGTCGAAACGAGTGGCCAGATGGCGCATCACGTCGACCAACGGCATCCGGCGGTCGCCCGACAGCTCGCGGCTGATCTCGTGCATGATGATCTCGGTGTCGTTCGCCCGGGCCAGATGGTGGTCGTCCTCGGCCAACAGCTTGTCTCGCAGCTGGGCGTAATTGGCCAACTGGCCGTTGAAAGCAAAGCTGAACCACTTGTGCTTCTGCAGGTGATGACGCTCGAAGGGCTGGGCATAGCTGCAATCCTCGGCCCCGCAAGTCGCGTAGCGGACGTGGCCAATCGCCGCCTGGCCGACATACTCGCGCATCAGGCTTTCCGCCTTGCCACGATGGTTCAGCCGAAACGCCTCGGTGACCGATCCCAACTCGCGATAGGTGTCGATCAACTGCTGCCGCTGGGGATTGTAGGTCGTCATCCCCGCGGAAAGCTGACCCCGGTTCTGAATGTCGAGCAGCATCCGCGGCATCAGCCGGGAAGCTTCCTCCGGACCTTGCGACGGACAGAGCGCGGACGGCGTGCCGGAAGGCAGATGATAGATGGCCGCCACTCCACACTCGTGATGTAATTCGCTCATGAGGTAGAAAACTGGCGTTCTGGGGTCGGAGCCTGCGGCGCGACCTCCGAGTCGCACAAACCAGCCCTGATTCTACGCGCCACCTCGGTTTCCCTCAACGGGCACGAATTCACGGCTCAGACGTGAGAAACGTCAACAGGTCTCGCAAGTCGGCCACGGTGAGCGACTTTTCCAGACCGGTGGGCATGATCGACGTGATCGCTGACTGACGGTGTTCAATTGTCTCGCTCTGCAGGACGAACGTGCGGCCGGTGGTATCGGCGTACGCTTCCTGGCCATCGTCGCCCGCCTTGGGAAGCCGCAGGCCGACGTGCGTTCTGCCATCGTCGGTCAGCAGAAGCCACGGCTGATAGCGGGGGGCGATTTCTGCGCTGGGATCGAGAATCGAGGTTATCGTCCGCTCCCGACTGCTCTGTCGGGCCAGATTCGTCAGATCGGGTCCAATGCTGCCGCCACGACCGCCGTGCCGGTGACACACGCTGCACTGCGGACCTACGGGACTGAAGAACAGTCGCCGCCCCGAGTCGGCGTCGCCCGGCTCAGCGAGCAACTCGTACCATGCCGCCAGATCGCCCACCGGCGGTTTTTCCTCGACAACCTGCGACAACTGACCAAGTGCTCGCAAAACTCGCCAAGCTTCTCGCCTCAAGACCGGATTGTCGCCGCCGGCGAATCGCTCGAACAGCGGTAGCTGCTTCGCAGCCACCGCGGACAAGCCGACCAGCGCATCCGCCCGAATCGCGTCCGACTGCGATTCATCGCTGGACACGTCAACCAACAGCGAGAACCTCGCACCGTCTTCTCGCATCGCCAACGAGCGAACGGCCTCCGCGCGCAACGGTTCGTACTCCGACTGCAGATACTCCTGTAATCGATCGAGAGTGAGATACTTGCATTCGGGCGACATCAGCCGTAGTGCCAGGGCATGTGTCTTCGGACTCCGCTGCGAGTTGGCCAACTCACGAGCCAACAAATCGTCGGAAATGCCGCGGGGCCGTTGCTCAGGTTCACGGCTCAACCAATCGATGGCCCCTAGCACGGCCAAGTAGTACCGTTCGCTGGGCGGCGGGGCATTGAGCAGTTGTTGGAGATCTTCCACGAGTTCGGTAACCCGAGCTTCGGCAGTCCATCGTACCGCGTACAGCCGCTCGTCGGTCGAAGGCGAACGCAGGGCATCGCGCAACAAGTCGACCAGCTGCTCTCCTGAGACCAACCGTTGCCACCTCGCCTTTTTCAACTGGGACAGACGCGAATCGTCGACCTCGGCAGCTTGCCGGGTAGGAGGCAAGCGGACCTGCATGTCCTCGGGCAATTGCAGCCGCCAGATGCGTCCCAGGCCGTGGACGGCGTAGTTCCGGTCGACCCAATCGGCGAACCACAGCGAGCCATCCGCCGCGACAGCCATTCCCGTCGGTCGAAAGTCTTCGTCGCCTTGCACAACAACCGTCAGTTCGGCCGTATACGAGCCGTCTTCCGTGGGCGA
>CAXMSB010000092.1:0-1883 GCA_964195615.1 uncultured Granulosicoccus sp.
AACCGGCGAGGTCGTCTGTGCGACGCGGCCAGGTGGTGAAGAAACCCCAGCGATCATTGGCTCGATCGCCAACGGTTCTCAGCGCCGACCTGACGCTGGCCAAGCTTTGCTTAACCCTCGCAAGTTCATCTGTAGTGTCGGACATGATTGGGTCCTCCCATGCAGAGTATTGAAACAGCCCGTCGTGACTGACAATAGGCGACTGTCCCCAATGGCCCTAAGTTAAGCATTTCGCTCTCGCAACTGCACGTGGTTCTTTTAGATATGGGTATCGCCGTCTGTCCCGTTTGACTTTGCGCGGCTCGACGCGGCCGAACGGGTGGTGGTTCACTTGCGAGGCTATCATCCTCAGCATCTTCTCGCGCAGGGCTGGCCGTTGCGATGCCCCGGCAAAAGGCAGCGTCTGCGAAAACGCCACCACGATTTTAACCGCGCAGGCGAAGCTGATGTCCCCGGCCGCAACTCCGCTGGACTCGGCGGCCTCGTGAATCAGCATCCACACAAGGTTGTGGCCAAGAATGATCGACGCGACCTCGCGCCGGACCGAACCCGGCTTCTTGCCGCGAAGCACGTTCATCTCCAGCGTCGTCTTCAACGATCCGATCCGCGGCTCGATGCCCCACCGCCAACGGTAGCCGGCCGCGACTTGGCGGCGCGGATACAACGCCGTGTCCAGCAGTGTGGTGACAACCCACAAAGTGCGTCGTCGCCCGCCTCGGTGGAACCGCACGCGGATCAGACGCACAGCCAGCAGTTGCGGCAACGTAGGATCGTTGTACTTCCTTCGCGACTGCCGGGCAAGGTCGAGGTGGACGAGCCAATCGTTGGGCCCCAGTTGGCGCCCCTGGCCAATGAGCTTGTAAGGATTACGCCGCTGATGCAGCAGCGTGATGACGCCGATGCGGCGTTGCCGGAGCTTGGCCAAGGTGCGGAAGGAGCTGAACCCCTTGTCTGCAAGTACGATACAGCCGTACGGCAAGGACGGCCACATCTCCTCGAACTGCTCATCCTCGCTGGTTCGATAGTCGTCGAGTCGGTAGTCCCAGATGACCTCAAGGCCTGCCAATTCGATGAAGGTGATCCGCGATACCGGGAAGCGGCTTGGTCCGTGTTTGGTCGGCGCGTAGCCGAACTCCTCGACCAGTGCCGGCTCGTCGGGCATCGAGACGGTGGAGCCGTCGGCGACGAAGATCGGCCGGCCATTCCATTGATAGGGCTTTGCGAAGCGGCGTTGGCACTCGCGTGTCCGGCGGATGATCAACTCCCGCAAGACCGTAAGGGGTATGCGGGAGCGTGCCTGACACCAGGCCGAGTCGGTGGGAACCGGCGCGGCTGGATCGTCGCCTGCGGCCAGGTCGGCCAGCATGGCGGCGATGGAGTGATCTCCGTTGAGCGCCCGGTGGATACAGGACCTCACGGTCACTCCAGGTGGCAGTTGGCGGTCTCGCCAGGTGTGGCCGAGGTCGCGACAGATGGCGTTGATCTCGTCGTCGGTCAGGTGGTCGGCAATTGCGTCGAGTTGGATGGCATGGCGGAATTGCTCTTGCGATTCGTGCGTCGTGACGATAGGAAACATGTCAGGCCTCCTTGCCTAAGGGTGATGGATTGTGACCACCACACTCATCGACAAGGCAGGCCTGTTTTTATTCCTGTGTTTCCAAGTGCTTACCCCTTAACTTAGGGCCATTATATACAGTACTTGTATTCAGAGGGTTATTACCCAATATCCAGTCAACCTGTCTCCACGCCGCATCTCGCAGTTTGGGATTTCCGAGTATCCTGGAACCTTTTGCCAACAAGATGGCTTTTCGCGCCAGAACCTTGTTCGCCCCACGATTGTCGCACAAATATTGGTAGTACAACCCGCCAACAGTTCTCCGCAT
>CAXMSB010000093.1:0-2255 GCA_964195615.1 uncultured Granulosicoccus sp.
CAACGGTGGCTTGGTGCGTCTTCCCGTGGGTGTAGGTCAAGCCGTGATCGTGGATGTCATCCAAGCGGTAACAGGTTTGCGAATGAAGAGGAAGCCAACAGGGAGGAAACCATTGTCATGACGGATCTGTCGAACCTGCGAATCTTCGTCTGCACGTCCCCCATCAAGATGAATCTCAGCTTCGATCGTTTGATGGGTGTGGCCCAACAGACGTTTGACCAAGACCCGTTGTCCGGCCACTTGTTCTTGTTCTTCAATCGCCGGCGTGACCGGATCAAGATTCTGTTCTGGGACGTCGACGGTTTTTGTATTTGGTACAAGCGGCTTGAAGTTGGCGTTTTTCAATTGCCCGTTGCGACCGAAGGTGAGCAAGGCGTCGAACTCGACGGTTCCCAACTCAACCGGCTGCTGGGTGGGCTGGACTTGAAAAACGGTCGCCGACGAAGGCGATACCGACGAGTCGGCTAAATTTCTCAAAAACGGTCTTGCGCGATTTCCGTGAGTTGTTAAAACAGTGGGCGTGATGGATGACGCCCACCCCCTTCCCAACGATCTTGCCGAGTGCCACCGACTCTTGTTAGCCGCTTTCCAGCAGACCTCCGAGCTGGAGCGTGTGCTGGACAAAACGGCCGCTTCCTATGAAGAGCTGAAAGAGTCGCACCAGGCCACGCTCGATGAACTCAATCGCTTGAAGCGATGGGTCTATGGCCGTCGGCGCGAACGGATTGTCGAGAGGGATGGCCAGCGGCATCTGTTTGATCTTGAGCCGGCGGCGCCTGGCGAGTCCGACACGTCGATTCCCCAGCCGCCTGGGCAGCAAGTCGCCGCCCACAGCCGCCGTCGCCGTCGAGAACTCGACCTCGACAAGCTGCCGCATTATCGGCATGAGCTGGATGTATCGCCCGGCGAAAAGACCTGCGACTGTTGCGGTCGCACGAAGGACCAGATCGGCAAGGACGAGACGAAGATTCTCGATTACGTGCCGCCTCAATTGGAAGTTCATGTCCACGTGCGGCCCAAGTACGCTTGCCGCTGGTGCAAGGACGGTGTGGTGAGCCCGCCGCCTCCTGAGCGGCCGATCGCCCGCGGCATCGCCGGGCCGGGGCTCATCGCTCAGATCGTCGTCAGCAAGTTCAGCGACCATTTACCGCTATACCGACAGGAAGACTTCTTCACCCGCCATGGACTGCACATCGCCCGCAGCACTCAGTGCGATTGGGTCAAGGCGGCCGCGGAACTGCTGAGACCGTTGTATGAGCGGCAGAAAGAGCTGGTGCTTCGATCTCCCGTGCTCTGGACGGACGACACGCCCGTGACCGTGTTAATGGGCGGTCAGCAAGGGAGCCGCAAGGGACGCTTTTGGACCTACATCGGTGAGCAGCATCCCTACTCGGTGTACGACTTCACCGAGAGTCGTGCCCGCGATGGTCCGGCGCGATTCCTGGCAGGCTTTAAAGGCCACCTGCATGCCGATGCCTATGGCGGCTACGATCACATTTATCTCGGATCGAACGATTCGGTCATCGAAGTCGCGTGTTGGGCCCATGCTCGACGCAAGTTCTTCGATGCCGCACACAGTTCGCCTCGTGAATCCCATCAGATCTTGGAATGGATCGGGCAACTGTATGACATCGAGGATCGGTCGCGTGAGTCGTCAGATGACGCGCGCCGGTCGCTTCGCCGGCAAGAAGCAGTCCCCGTGCTCGATCGGATGGAGCAGTATTTGGCCGAGTTAGCACCTCGCGCGCTGCCCAAGAGCGATCTGGGCAAGGCCGTGTCGTACGCACGGAACCAGTGGCAGGCACTTCGTCGCTACACCGAAGACGGACGGCTGACCATCGACAACAACGTTAGCGAAAGAACGCTACGCCACCAGGCCATCGGCCGAAAGAATTGGCTTTTTCTTGGCAGTCAGCAGGCCGGACCGCGGGCCGCCATCCTGTTCACCATTCTGGCTGGGGCGAAGCGACATCGGATCGAGCCCTGGGCCTATCTGCGCGAAATCCTCTCGCGGTTGCATGCTGACGATTCGCATTGTGACGAGATGTTGCCCGATCGCTGGGCCGCCGCTCATCCCGAGTCCGTTCTTACATACCGCCTGGAAGAATCTCGTCAGAAGGCGGCCAGACAACGCGACCGACGGCGCCGAAGACGTGCCACACGCCGAGCCAAATAGCCCTCTTCCGCCACGAATCGCCTTGTCGCCTTACCCAGGATTTTACGAGACAGTATGTCTTCGCCGGACGCAAACCGCC
>CAXMSB010000094.1:0-1569 GCA_964195615.1 uncultured Granulosicoccus sp.
TCGCCCATAACTCTATCGATCCAGGTAAGACACTCGCGTAACCGTTCACACCCCGGGGAGTAGCGATGGGGGTGTATTGCCGGCGCGGCGGGCTTTGAGGGCGGCTGCGAGGTAGTCGAAGACGGGGCGGCCTTGTTGGCGACAGGTTTCGACAACGGTCAGCAGCGTTTCCACGAAGCGGCTGCCGGCCGCGCTCTGTGTGCCGAAGGAGAGCTTCCGCCAGATGACGGCGTGCCGCAACGCTCGTTCGCTGGCGTTGTTCGTCGGCTCGACCCCTTCCACGTCGAGAAAGGTCCACAGCCAATCGCGATGCCCATGCAACTCGCCGCACATACCCTCGAGTCGTGGCTCGCCGCTGTACACGCCGCGCAGCAGCAAGTCCTCCACCTCCCGGCGGATCGGGTGCATCAGCCGTCGCCAGCCCCGTCGGGTGAGCGTGCCGTCGCGATAGCGGGCCCAAACGCGAAACAACTTGCGCGTCGGTCGCAGCAGGTCGCGACCGAGGCGTTTCGCCTTCCCGTCGCCGCCATCGATCAGGGCTTGAAAGTCCCGCTGTAAATGGGCCCAACACCACTGCAATCGCGGAACTCGCCAATACATCTTGGCCCGATCGCACGTGACCACGCCAGCGAACGAGTCGCCCAGGAGTTCGGAGACCGCCGTTGCTTTTCGCGTGGGTCGCAGAGCGAACGCCGTGAACTTATCGGCCACAGCGGTCCACAGCCAGGATTTACGGTTGGCTTCCTTGGTCGGCGTTTCGTCCATGCCGACGACCGGCTCGCGCGGAAGCGCCGCCACCAACTCGTCGTAGGCCGGCCGCAGCGCCTCGGTCGCCTGGTTTTGCAACTTCACCACCCAGCCAGCCGAACAGGGTTGATGGAGAATCTGTTCCATAAACAGAGCCACGCGGCGCTTCGACTGGCGAAACGAACTCAGCAACAGCGCAACCAGCGCCGTCAGCCGAGGCCCGGCCTGACTCGCCCCGACGCCGACCGGCAGTTCCGCGCAGGTCTTCAAGCCGCAGCACGGGCAAGCCAGCCGATGCCGCTGGTATTCGGTGACATGCGGCTTGATCTCGGGCAATTCCCACACCTGATGCCGCAAAGGTTCGGCGTCGCAGCCCGAGAGTTGCTCGCCGCAACCGCGACACTCGCCCGGCTTGAGGACTTGAATGTCGTCGCAATCGTCGCTGGGCAACAAAGGTCGCTCGTGCTTCTTGTGGCCCGGCTGGCCGACCCGCTTTTTCTTGGATTTCGGCTTCTTGGCCGGCGGTTTGGCGTGCGGATGCTGGCTCGAAGGCGGCAGCGAAGAGTTCTGGGGCGTCTTGGCCAGTCGCGACTCGAGTGCCGTGATCTTCGCCAGCAGCAGGCGGATGATCGCCTGGGACTCAGGCGGTTGGCGGGCAATCAGTTCCTCGGTAATCCCCAGCGACATGCCCTAGGTGTCGCTAAAAGCACCCTCGGCGCGAAGACCAGTTTTCACCACAGGGCGTGAACGGTTACGAGTCTACTCTGCCGATTAGATGCGCTGGTCTCGTCGCGATCAACATGGCGGGAGGATACACGGTCA
>CAXMSB010000095.1:0-2809 GCA_964195615.1 uncultured Granulosicoccus sp.
GATGTCGTGACGTCCTAGACTCAGGAACCCCAAGAACCCGACCTTTGCGAACGGTTCATATCGACCAACGGTGAATCGGCTCGATCTGTAATTTCACAGGTGGCCGCTGGGGACCGACGATGGTCATTGGCCTTTTTTAGAAGGTTCAAAACCTTGGTCGGCCCGCCTATAATGCCGCGGGCATGACAAAACCCGACGTCCTGGTCATTGGCGGTGGTATCAGCGGCGCCAGCTTCGCCTACCACGCCGCTCGTTCAGGCCGGAAAGTCGTAGTCATCGACAAAGCAGCGGCGGTGGGCGGCTGTCTCACCTCGTCACATTCGCCGGCGGGGTATTGGTACGAGCTTGGTGGTCATACTTGCTACAATTCGTATGGGGCGTTTATCGAAATTCTTGAGGGCTGCGGATTGCTTGACAAACTCCAGCCTCGTGGAAAATCAGTCCTGCGTTTCCTTCGCGGCGATGAGCTCATCGCGGGCAAGAACCTCTGGCTTCTCATCAAGCTCTTTAGCAAGTTTGAACTGCTGCGTGCCTTGCCGCGTTGGTTCGGAAACAAGAGCCAGGCAGGGCAGACCGTGCGTTCCTACTACTCCCGCTTTGTGGGCCCGAAGAATTACGATCGCGTTCTCGGGCCCATGCTGTCGGCTGTGCCCTCACAAGATGCACACGATTTTCCCGCTGACATGTTGTTTAAGAAACGCGAGCGACGTCAGGACGTAATGCGCAGCTTCACTCTGCCCGGCGGATTAGGGACAGCGGTGGCAGCAGCCCTGGGCCAGCCAGGTATCGAGGTTCTCTCCGGTCGCAGAGCCACCAGTCTCGGCAAAGGGACCGGTGATTTCGCGGTTACACTAGAGGATGGGACCGTACTTGAAGCACCAGTAGTGGCCCTTGCAGTGCCCCCCAGTGTTGCGGTGGCGCTGGCAGGAGAAGTGACCCCGGCAGTGGCACACAGTGCCAGAGACATTCTAGAGGCCGAGATTACGAGTTTCGGTTTTGCGGTGCGCAAAGATAAGGTCGAGAACATTCCCTATTCCACGTTCATGATTCCCCTGGACGATACCTTCCACTCAGTGGTGACCCGCGATGTGGTGCCAGACGACGAGTGGCGAGCTTTTACATTCCACTTTCGTCCCGGAACATCAGAAGAGCAGCGAAAGACGCGAGCGGCACAGGTGCTCGGCGTATCAGAGGAAGATATGGAGGGCATGAGTCAGCGAACGGCGATCTTGCCTTCACCGCGTCTTGGTCACCACGAGCTCATCGCATGCATCGACGATTCCCTCAGAGGGGGGCGACTCGCCGTCACCGGGAACTGGTTCGACGGACTGTCTATAGAAGACTGCGTGCTGCGCTCGCGAGCCGAATGGCAACGCATCTCAGACATGGACTAGGTGGCCGGCCCCTTCATACTGAGACCAGCCCCTGAGTTAGCCTTTTCGAAGGCAACAGGAGGCAAGGATGAAGCGAGCACGCTTCTCGGAGGAGCAGATCATCGGGATTTTGAAGGCCGCGGAAGCGGCTGGGAACATTCGCGAGGTCTGCCGAGAGAACAACATTACGGAGCAGACATTCTACCGATGGCGACGCAAGTATGGCGGCATGGAGATCTCCGAAGCGAAGAAGCTTCGGGAGCTCGAACGAGAGAACGGCGAGCTGAAGAAGATGGTGGCGGATCTTTCTCTGGACAACCGGATGCTCAAGGAGCTGAACTCAAAAAAATGGTGAGCCTGGCGGATCGACGTCGCGGAGTTGAGCATCTGGAGCACGTTCTCGCCGTCAGCGAACGGCGAGCGTGCCAGGTCGTCGGCATCGCTCGCAGCACGAAGCGTCGCTCGTCAGGCCGTGCCGGAGAGAACTTGTTAGTGGCGAAGATTCATGAGCTTTCGGATCGCTATCCGCGCTTCGGCTATCGGAAGATCTTCGACAGGTTAAAGACGTTGGGATGGCAGGTGGGGCGAGAACAAGTACGCCTCCTGCGCCGCCGAGAGGGCCTGCGAGTGCCGCAGAAGGCCGTCAAGCGGCGTCGACCTGGAACGAGCACGATCGACCCGCAGTGCGCTGAGTATCCCAACCACGTCTGGAGCTACGACTTCGTCGCAGACCAGACAACGGATGGAAAGACGCTGCGATTCCTCACGGTCATCGACGAGTTCACTCGACGGGCTCTTTGGATCGAGTGTGCGAGGCATCTCACTTCGGTCGATGTGATTCGTGTTCTCGAGCAACTCGTCGAACTCCATGGCGCTCCGACGACGGTGAAGAGCGACAACGGTCCTGAGTTCGTTGCGAAGAAGGTTCAGGAGTGGATCCAGGACCGACAGATCGGTGTCCGGTTCATCGAGCCTGGCAGCCCTTGGCAGAATGGACATAACGAGTCTTTCAACGGCGTCTTTCGAGACAACTGCTTGAACCGCTGGCTATTCGAGTCGGTTCGCGAAGCACGTGAAGCCTCGGAACATTGGCTTCAGGAATACAACGTGGAGCGACCCCATGGGTCGCTCGGCGGGCGTTCGCCCGCGTTGTTCTTTGAACAATGGGAAGAACAAGACAGGGAAGCAGCTTGACGTTCAAGCAGAATCCCTAACTAACCGGCTGGTACCGGTTCTTTGGGCTTGCCAAAGCGATCTGGATCGAGTGTGCGAGGTTTTTGAATTCGCACGACGTGATTCGGGTGTTGAATCGGTTAGTTGAGAGCCGGGGATACCCAGCAATCATCAAGAGCGACAACGGTCCTGAGTTCGTCGCTGAGCGCATCCAAGAATGGATCAAGGATCGCCCGAGCAATACGTACTTCATCGAACCCGGA
>CAXMSB010000096.1:0-38605 GCA_964195615.1 uncultured Granulosicoccus sp.
CAGTCGCCCAGGCTCCGTTGTTCTTCGAACACTCGACTCACCAAATAGATATTGTAGTCCTGCCCAACGGCCACCAGGATCACGAACAGAAACAGGGGCACCTTCCAATCGAGCCCCACGTAGGCGTCGCCACGCAGCGCGTGAAACACCAGGTCCGAGATCCCCATGGTAATGAAGTAGCTCAGCAGCACGGTCGCGATCAGAAATATACAGATCAACGGTCGCTTTAAGAGCACGACGATCACCACCAACACGGCCCCGGCCACGAGCACCTGGATCAGATGCCGATCGGCCAACGTCACCCGCTTCAAGTCGCGCAGCCCCGCCGTGGTGCCCGAGAGTTCAAACTTGGCGCCGTGCCACGGCGAGTTGGGATCAGCGCTGATTTCGTCGAGCACCTGCAGGACTTCGTCGCAAGTAGAAATTGCCTCGGCAGAGAAGGGCTCCTGGCGGAGAATCAGAAACAGTCGCGTTACCTTGCCGGCCAGCGGGCCGGTTTGTGCTACGAAAGCCGCCTTGGTGAGCGGACTGCCCGGGGCGGCCAGCTCCATAAGCCCGGAGGTGGAAAAGATGCTCACGGCTCCGGGCGGCGCTCCGGTCGGTCGATAGAGGCTGCGGACGTTTGCCACAGCGGGCAGGGCGTCGAGCGGCTTGACCAGTTCGGCAATGCGGAACTGTCCGTCGAGCGTATCGAGCTCTCCGGCCGAATGTTGGGCGAAGACCACCAGCGGCCCCACCTCGCCGGGCGGGAAATGTCGGCGCAAGAGCGCGGTGCCCTGTCGACTCACGCGATCGGGGCTCAGCTCGCCGAGCAGATCGTACGTGACGTCCACCGACCAGCCAACCCAAACCAGCGGCGCAGCCAGCACCATGCTGGCCAGGAAGATCGTGCCAGGACGTTGCAAGATTCCGTCGGCCAGTTTTTCCCAGAAGGCCTGCCAGCGGATCGACTGCTTGGCATCGCTGCCGCTGCCGACTGCGGCGCCCAGCCGAGTCGAGAGCAGGGCCGGCACGAGGGTGACGCATGCCAACAGGGTGACCGCCAGACAGACGGCGATGGCCGGTCCGCTGTACGTGAATTTTCCAAATTGAGCAAAGCCCATCATCGCCAGACCGACGATCGTGGTCAGCGCGCTGGCGACTAGCGCCACGCCAACGTGCCTCAGGGCCGAGGCTACCGCTTCGCGCTGGTCGAGGCCGGCTGAGCGTTGCTCGCGGAAACGGGCCGTGAGAAACAGGCAATAGTCGGTGCCGGCGCCGAAGAGCAGCACGATGACAAAAATCTTGGTCGTGGTGAAGACACGAATCACGGGCCAGGCGTCGGGATGGGTCTGGCTCCAGTACGCCAAAAGCGCCAAGAGATCGAACGAGGTGGTCACCGCGACGCCGATCGCCAGCAGTGGCACCAACGCCAGCCACAACGACCGATAGATGGCCAGCAGGGCAATGGTCACCAGCAGAATGGTAGTGAGGTGCGTGTTGGCAACGCTCTCGGCAGCGGCGCTGAGCATGTCGCCGCCAATGGCCGCCGAACCGGTGATTCCAACGCGTAGCCCCGGCGGCGCTTGTTGTTGCCGCGATTCGATCAGCCGTTCGATTTCGCCCAGCACGCGGATATTGTCGGTGGCCATGAACTCGTTGGTCAGTCGAATCACGATCCGCCCGGCACGGCCATCCGCACTGCGCAAGTGAGAACCAACCACCGGTGTCTTTTCCGTCCAAACGTCGACGATACTTAGTCCGCGCGACTGCTCAATCTCTCGCCCTAGATCGAGCGCAAACTGCCGATCGAGGGCAGAGAGCTCCTCGGCGTCGCGAGCCGCCACCAGCACGATCTGACTCTTGCTGCGGTCCTCGGGAAACGCCTGGGCGCTAAGTTGGGCGGCCCGTACGGTGGTTGTGTCGGGGGGTAGATACTCCAGATCGCCGTCCATCGCCACCTGCGACCAGGGTGGGGCGACCATTCTCAGCAGCAGCGCCGCCAAGATCCAGACGCCAATCACCACCCAGCGGGCGTCGTGAATCCAACGGCCAAATTGCAGAACCATCGTAGAGCTTTTCAGAGAGATGTCGGTTGGTCGTGGCGTGGCAACGCCATTGATCGTAATCTCTGCCAGCGGACGCAACCAGCCGCTCCGGCTACCGACGCAATAAAAAAGGCATCGGGCCGCGAAGGACCCGATGCCGAAAGGGTTGGTTTGCTGAATCAGGGCCGATCAGTTTTCGACGCCGGCAGGTAGATCGACGTCGGTAGGTAACTGACGAGGTGGTCTGGCCGCCGTGCGATGCAGCCGAGCGACGCGTCGGTCGGCCTTCTGATGCACGCCGTTCACGACCGCGCCAAAGAGCTCAATACCCATGCTCTTGAGGATTTCGGCCGACTGCAGAACCTTGCGGATCTCGCTGTGATCGCGGAGCAGCGTGAGGATCGCCCCGTCGACGTGTTGACCGATCGAGACCGAATCGGAGAGTCCCATCAAGGGGGCTCCGTCGATAATCACATAGTCGAACTCGGCACGGATTTTTTCGAAAACCGGTTGCAGTTGGTCCGTAGCCAGGGCGTGCACGGCTTCCATGTCGCATTGTCCGGCAGTCATCAGCCAGAGGCCTTCGGTGTTGGTCGGTCGAATGGCCTCGGCGACGTCGATCTCAGACCGCAATACTTCGCTCATGCCGCCTTCGACAGGCATGCCAAAAAGTTTGTGCAGCGAAGGTTCTCGCAGGTCGCCGTCGACCAACAGCGTCCGTCGGCCGGCGCGTGTGAGGCTGAGGGCCAAGTGGCTTGCCACGGTGGTGCAACCTTCCATGCTCGCAGGGCTGGTGATCAAGACGACCTGACGTGCTTGCGAGGTCGACTCGTGCATCAGTATCGCGCGAATCCCGTCGATCGACTCGGAGAGCTGTGCCGCGATCGGGCTGCCGGGCAGCATGGCCTTCCGGGAGGAAACCGACGGCAACACTCCCAGCACGCGAATGCCCAAACCCTCGTCCACGTCGGCGGGGCTGTTCAGGCGTCGGCGACGGAATTCCACCAAGGCTACGCCGTAGCAGACGGAGCAGAAGGCCGTCAACGCACCAACAGTGGCAATGACGAAACGTTCGAGGGAGTTAATTTTTTCCTGAGACGAGGCAGGCTGCATGATGCGAACCCGTTCTGAACCGGCCTTGTCTTGCACGTCCCAGCTGCGCAACTTAATATCCATGGTCTTTTCGACTTCCTGCAGTTGTTCGATTTCCGACTCGAGGATCGCCAGGGGCCCCGATGTTTGTCCCTTGCGAGTCACTTCTGCCATCTTCTCATCGTGCTGTTCCTCGAGTTCGGCCATGTCTTTCACGGCACTACTTCGGCGGAGCATATATTCGCTCATTACCTGAGCCAAGACGTCGTTGGGCGCCGTCTTGAACCGGTCTCGCAACTCCGACTCTTTGGAGATTCGATACTCCTGGATCTGCTGACCCAAAGTCCGGAGATGCTCCTGAAGTCGCTTCACTTCGGGAGAGTTCTTGCGTTTGGTGATCGCCTTCAACTGGGTCATCTGTTGCGTGATGGCATACTGCTCTTGTTGAAAGCTCTGGAACATGGGGTCGTTGGCCATTTCCTCTTGGATCGCGGCTTCCAGGGCAGAGGTGCTGTTGGCTTGCTGGATGGCGAGTGTCTTCATCACCTCAATGTCCAGCAACTCGGATTTCTTCTCGATAATCTGCTGCTGAATCATGCGAACCTCGGTGGCAAGCATGCTGAGCATGGCGCTGGTGGCGGCCGATCCTGAGTAACCCAACTCCTCGGATAATATTTCGAGTTTTTCCAGCTCGGTCGCCAATTCGGTTTTCAACTGCTTGTGTAGATCTCTGAGACTCTCGCGAGTCACGGTAGATCGGGTGCGTTCGTTCCAGACCACTTCGTCGGTGTAGGCTTCGATCACCGCATCGACCAACTTCTTGATCTCTTCAGGGTCTTCCTCGCCGTCAAATCGCACTTCGAGAATCTCGCCATCGCCACCGAAGGAAACCCTCAACTCGTCCGACAGCCAGGCGAGCGAGTCTGGCTCCTCCTTGACCACGGCATCAAGTTGGGAAATGTCGCTGCGTGCCAGCGCCGCGTTCAGTACAAAGTGGCTCTTGAGCAACGCGACTTGCGTCGACTGAAAAATCTCGTATTCCTTCGGATTGACTCTCTGGTTGTTTTCGAGAAGCGACTCAGGCTCCAAGGCCTTGACGCTGAGATAGGCCGTCACCAAATGAGACTCTGGAAACAGCCACAGAAGCGCGCCGAACGTCATGCCCGCTATCAAACTGCCCAACAGCAGCGCTGCCAGCCATTTACGACGTAGACAATTAATGAACCAGGTCTGATTGAAACCGCCGTTGATAATCTCGGGGCCACGAGGAGCAAAGCCGCCAGGGGGCATCATCGTTGGGGGGGCGTAGGGCTGAGCGGGAACCATCGAACCCGACATCTCGCCATTGCCCACGACGGCCGGATACATCACGTCAGAACGACTGAACCCAGAATCTTGATTCGACATCGAATACCTCTCTCCAGAACCGATCGGGCTTCGTCACAACACGCCTCGGGCAGCGGGGCCCTCAAGAGCGAGAGCGCTCGGCTGCAAGCCGGGGGTCTGTCACAAGTACTTCGCAGGCGCCATTTAGAAGAGTCTCAAGCGACCTTCGTCTTGGCTGACTGCCACTGAATGCTATGGGCTGTCCTACCGCAATTTGCGGGCCAAACGATCGCAGCGACCGTGCTGTGCCGTGTTCCGGCTGAAAAACCGGCCAGGGGCCTCAATTCCGTTGATAACTGTCAACTTTCGTGTTGCTCTCATGCAACATGCGGCCATCCTTGGAAAGCTGCGTTGTTCCGCTGCCTGGCGTTTAGCCAGCAGCGGCGCCAAACGCCGCGTAATCGTCCGATTCGATCGGAACGGTGATCTGTTCGAGCAGCTGCAGCTCAATCCACAACAGCCCCATGGCGATGGGCATCATCGCCAGGCCGGCCCAGTCATGTACGAGCTGATGGATCAATTCACTCTCGGGAAAAAACATAAAGAGCAGGGCAGTCAGGGTGATCCGGATAATATTGGTAATCAGGGCGATCGGAATCGCGCTGAGCAGGATCGTCAACCGGTCCCACCAGGGCCGATTGATGAGGATCGCCATGGCAACCGACATTGCGCCGAAAATCGTGACCATGCGCAGCCCGCTGCAAGCGTCGGCCACTTCCAGAGGCAACTGATCGATCATGATCCGATTGCCGTCGCGAAGGGCTGGGGCGCCCAGCAATTGCAGCACCCACGTGCTGGACATGGCGGCCAGTTTCTGTAGGAACAATAGCAGTGAGTTTTCCAACAGCGAGGGCAAGGGATACATAAATACCAAGAAGCCCACCGCGGGACCGGCCCATTTCAGCATCGAAGTTCCGCCAACCATCTGACACACGCCCAACAGCGCTACCACGAAGGTGAGCCGATCGGCGGGATTCGAATCCCAGTACGAAGCTCCCAGTCGCACGGCAAGGCTAACCAACAGGATGCCCAGGCCGATCCAACGTTCAGCCGGCTCGATGGCCGTCAAAGGACGCCGACGAACCCAGAACAGAAAACCGGCGAACAGCGGGACAATGTAACCATGCGAATAGAGCGGATCCTTCCAAGACACCGCCGTGTAGGAGAGCATGTTCAAGTAGCCGTAGGTCAACAGCAACACCAGCCCGCCGAAGACCACCCAGGCCGTTTGGGCCTCCTTCTCATCCAGAGGACGCTGGTGCTCGCCAGCCATGAACGTCGCAGAGGAGGGTGATTCGCCGAAATCCATAATGTTTCTACTAATGCTTGGTAGACTTCTTAAACTAAACTGTTGCGAGCTAACTCTATGACGCCTCAACCCAGGGTTGAGTTCCACCTACGAAGACATGCATCGATCGGCTGAGGGCAGGAATCAACAGGCTACTTGACTGGACGAGAAACTCCCAACAACCGGCATACAACGCGAACCCCCCATTTTCTCCAAGGAGAAAAGAGAAATAAAGGTCCGGAGGCACCAGAACGACCCAGGGTCCGTGTACCCTTGAGGATACGCGTCTGCTCACATTCTGTCAATTAGTTGGACCTCGCACGCTTCGCCACAAATCGACTCCCCATCTAGGGTTACGCACACTCAGTTGGTTCTTCCGGTTGTGCTCCTGCGAGACATTCCCAGCGGTAGTATTCCACGCCCAGCATAGGGCTCTCGTCCTCGGCCCGCATGGGAGGAGTCCCCCTCCTGAGGGTGCCAGGCCTAGGCTCCCACTCCCGCAGCCTCCCGGTCCACTGCTGCCGCATGGGCCCTACCGAGGGTCTCTGTCCCGCTGTCGCTGCTAGCGTGGGCGAGGGTCGAGAAGGACTGTTTCCCGCTTTTGCCCAAGAGAAGGCAAAGTTGCTGTTAAACTTTTCCGATTATTAAAGCTGTGACTGTCAGGAAGACAGTAACGGCTTGGCCTGCCAGCGCCTGAATAACCCTTGGCAGAAGGCTTGAACCCCCACGTTCCTCGTAGCGAGATACACAGATGAAGCTGTGCAATAGAACCAAAAAGCATCTCGGCAGTTCTTTCACACTGATAGCAATCTTGCTAGGAACCTCCGGATGCACGGCCTTTCTCGCGCCTCGCGATCCCTTTCCGGCGACACCGCCCGAACCACCCGTGGAAAGCACGGTTCCTCGTGAGTTGGACAAGGTAACCTTGCCCCGCTATGTGATCGAACCTCCCGATATTCTCTTGATCGAAGGGGTGAAGCTCGTTCCCAAGTCGCCTCATCGAGTCGAAACTTTCGACGTGCTTTTGATTCGGGTTTCCGGCGCTCTGCCCGAGTATCCCATCGACGATGCGTACCCCATCGACGCCGATGGCAGCGTCAACCTGGGTCCGCGCTACGGCCGAATCAAGCTGGTGGACCTCACGATCGAAGAGGCGGAGGACGAAGTGCGTTCTCAACTTTCCCAACTGTTGACCGAGGTGGACGTTTCCATCTCGCTGGTGCAAGCCGCCGGGGCGCAGGCCGTCACCGGTCAACATCTGGTCGGTCTCGATGGTCGGGTCAATCTGGCCACTTACGGCCCGGTCTACGTGGCGGGGATGACTCTCGAAGAGGCGCGCGACGCGGTCGAGAAACAATTATCGTTGAAACTCGAAGACCCCGAAGTCTTCGTGGACGTGTTGGCCTACAACAGCAAGGTCTACTACATCGTTACTCAGGGGGGCGGCTTTGGCGACAACGTGGCCCGACTCCCGATTACAGGCAACGAAACAGTGCTGGACGCCGTGGCAACGATCGGCGGCATTTCGCAGGTATCGTCAAGCAATCTGTGGATTGCCCGACCGGCGCCCAACGGCGTGGGCTGCGAGCAGATCTTGCCCATCGACTGGGGTGAGATCACTCGGGGAGCGTCAACAGCCACCAACTATCAGTTAATGCCCGGCGACAGGCTCTTTATCGCTGAGAACAAGTACCAGCGCGCCAGTGCCGTCGTGGGCAACTTCCTGCGGCCCTTCGAGTCGGTGTTCGGCTTCGTCTCACTGAGCACGTCGACCCTCAACCGAATCGTCCGCTTCGGGTTGGGCAACACTTTCTAGACGCGGGGAGCGTGCTGAGCTAATCACGTAGACACAACAACACACACCGGTTTGCCAGGGCAGGGGCAACGTCGCGCCTGAAGGGGCATGCCTAGAGAAATCTAGTCACACAGTTAAAGGATAGCGCATCATGTTCAATCATTCGAGTCAATTCGATCGCCTAGCTTTGGTGAGCATTGCAGTGTTGCTGCTGGGCGCGACGCTGGTTCCCGATGCGAGCGGATGGCAGCAGGCCGCTACGCCTTGTCCCTGTGCGGCCGAAGGCGTCTGCCGACCGAACGGACCCTGGGGACACACCCCGACCAAGTGGCGACCTTGGCCCGGCGACACCCTCGGCCAAGCTCCCGCCACAGCCGAAGAAGCCGAGGTACGTAAACAGCTTGAACTCGACCCATTCGAGTTGCCTCCGATCGTAAAAGAAGGTCAGCGTGGACCGAATAAGTCGAAGCCACCCAAAGCCAAGAGAGAAGACCAGGACGCGGCAGAAGCTGCGGAAGACAACGTCCTGGGGCCCGCTGCGCCCCAGCCTGAAGTCGATCCGCTCGAAGGAATCGATCCCGGAGCTTTTGAACCTCAAGATGAATTCAATCTCGATCCGCCCGTAGAGGAACAGCTTCAGCCGGATGCGAATCCGCTGCCTGGCCTGGATCCACAAGAAGATGCGGAACCGGAAGCAAAACCCGTGGTAGAACCCCTGGACGACTTTGACCCCTTCAGCCGACTCGATCGACGGAGAAGCGTTCCCGGGCCGACCGGTCGTCGCACGTCGCTTGCTCCGGACGATGCGCCGCCCCAGTTGCCGCCGAGTCTGCGAAAACTCTCGCGTCGGTCCGCGCCCACCCGGCGGGAGCCCTTGCGGGACAGCCGCTTCCAGAGGCCGGCGATGGCGATGGTCCAGTAGGCCGAGGGCATCTGGGGCGGAACTCAGAGCCTGATACTGTCTCCCTCAAGGCCCACCCGAGGAGCCCCCTCGACGGCCTGTTGGCGGAGGTGAATCGGCCGTTTTTTGGCGGTTGAAGTGCCGCGTCTCTCTCTCGGCAGAGGCTCCGCAGGCCTCCGAGTGTTGACATGCGCCAGCGTCGCGCCTACCGTGAAGCCAGAGCCCCCGTTCTATAGATTCTTTCTCTGCGGCGTCTCTCGGCACAAGCGTCCCTGCTGTGCGAGTAGGCTGCGCCGTCCTTGCCAACTGTCGAATGTGAGTTACCCATCATGAGCCGTGGTGTTTTGCCTATCGTTCTGGCTGTCGTTTTGATCGTCGTAGCGACGGTCGTTGAAGGGATTTATCTGAAAGACCGTTGGGGAACGCCCGGCGCCGAAGCGGCAGAACTCGGGCAACGGTTTGCTCGGGTGCCCAAGAAAATCGGCGATTGGACCGGCATCGACATGCCAGTGAGCGAGGACGTGAAAGAGCGTTCGGGCGCCGTGAGTTTCGTCAATCGCCGCTACACCCAGAAAGATACCGACCGCAGCGTCGATCTCTGGCTGATTATTGGCCATGCGCGAGACATAATTCGTCACACGCCCAACATTTGCTATCCCAGCTCAGGGTTTCAACAGCATGGAAGCCAGTTGCGACACACGGTGTATTACGACGACGACAAGGAAGCGCGCTTCTTCACCAGCAAGTTCCAAAAGGAGGACGCTCTGGTTCGGCAGACGCAGCGTGTCTTCTGGGCATGGAATCATCCTGATCTCGAGAAGTGGGATGCCCCCGACAAGGCCCGCTTTCACTATGGC
Source organism: uncultured Granulosicoccus sp. (assembly GCA_964195615.1). Taxonomy (GTDB): domain Bacteria; phylum Planctomycetota; class Planctomycetia; order Pirellulales; family Lacipirellulaceae; genus Bythopirellula. The sequence continues at coordinate 9,347 of CAXMSB010000096.1, forward strand.
ATGGCCACCCGAGCTCTGTACAAGATGTACTTCACCAGCAGTGTGCTCGCCAACGAAGACACGTTGGACGACAACGCGGCGGCCAAGTTTGCCGAGGTCGTGATGCCGGTAATCGACGCCGCGCTCTTTTCCGACCAACCCGCGGTTGCTGGTCCAGAGTCGAGTGGCGAGAGTCCAGAGCCTGAAGCTGGAAGTCCTGAGCCAGAGACAGCTACTCCAGAAACCAACGTCGAGAGTCCAGAGCCAGAGTGATCTCGGGCCCTTCTGGCTCTCGATCCTGGGCTCTCCACACACGACTCGTCAATCTGAGACAGTCGGATCATTTCCGCGACACTTTGCGCCTGGCAGAGCCGCCGAGAGATCTGTCGGCCCCGCTCTCTTTTTGAACAATTCTCAGCACGAAAGTGCTTGGTCAACGGGGAAATGGTCGGGCGGCTCTGACGGGGTCGCCGACGGCAGCCCGGAATTGGCACGCTGATTGCCCGAAGTTTACGGAGCAGTTCTTCCGATGAAGTCCAGAGAGGTTCAAGCCATGACTCACTCTCGACAGATCGTCACTCGCCTGATTGTCTTGGTCGGCTGCGGTGCCGCCTGGGGGATGGCTCCGGTCGAACTGTTCGCTCAGGGCGTTTCTTCCGCTGCGACTACAATGCAGGCTTGGCGGCGCAGCTCCCAGGGCCTCAGTCCGAACGCGGCCTTGGCCCGCTACCGCATGCAGAATCTGGGCCATCCCGCTCAACGTTCGCTCTCCCTGTGCCACCCCTCCGGTTGGCCCGGCACCACGTTGTACTCGACGCCTCACTACGCGGTCACAACTAGCCGCACCCTCCCAGCCCGCCCGACCAGCTACTATCCCACAACAAACTCACTTACAACAAACTCATCGACGGGTACGCTGCAAACGCAAAAGCCATTTGCCGACGTCCGACATCCGCCCAACGCGGTCCAACGCTATTGGCCCTACATGCTCGAAGCCCGCGAAGACCCGACGACCGGCTTGGTGATCTGGCGATTGCCGTGAGTGGGAGTCGAGAGTCCCAGGTCGTTGCTTCTTGGCCCACGGGCGTTGTCCGTGGCCGGGGCTGGCCGCTACACTGGGGACAGTTCTCGCCAGAAACTCTCTCCACTTCAACTCCCCCTGGACCGATGCTAGAGATCCCCGCCCATACCGCGGCCCTGTTGTTTGATTGCGACGGGACGCTGGCCAACACGATGCCACTTCACCATGTGGCCTGGAATGAGGCGCTGAAGCCGTATGGCATCGATTGCCCGCCGTCGTTCATCGACACCCATGCCGGCAAGTCGGCCGAGCAAGTCGGCGAAGAAGCTGCTCGCCATTGGGGCATCGAGCTCGACTCGGTCAAGATCGCCGCCGAAAAGGAAGCCCTGTTCGAGCAAATGGTCCACCGGGCCCAGCCGATCGACGTGGTCTTGGAGACCGCTCGCGGCCACTTTGGCAAGCTGCCGATGGGCGTGGTGTCGGGCGGCATGCGGCATCTGGTGCAGTTGACGCTGGAGCAGATCGGCGCCGGGGGGTTGTTCTCGGTGATCGTGACGGCCGACGACCCAGTGCCCCCCAAGCCTTCCCCGGAGATATTCCTGGAAGCGGCCCGCCGCCTCGGCGTCGAGCCGACCAGGTGCCACGTCTTCGAAGACGGCGATTCCGGCATCCTCGCCGCCCAGGCAGCCGGCATGACCTGCACCGACGTACGGACTGTCCTGACCTAAGCGATTTCGTCTCGACGGGTTCCGCCGGCGGTTTACAATGGGGCGTTCCCGCCCATTTTCCCTTGTGTCACTCAGTCGCCATGAGCCCATCTTCCCCATGACCAAGTCCAGCCATTTCGACGAAACGGGCGCCAGCCGGATGGTCGACGTCGGCGACAAGGCGGCCAGCCATCGGGTCGCCCGGGCCAGCGGTGTGGTGCGGATGCAACCGGCGACGCTGCAGATGATCCTCGACGGCGATGCTCGCAAGGGCGACGTGTTGGAGGTTGCCCGGCTGGCGGGGATCATGGCGGCCAAACGCACCGCCGATCTCATCCCGCTCTGCCATCCACTTGCTCTGGAAGCCGTGCGAGTCGAGTTCGAGCCCTCGGGCGACGAAGCCCTGCGGATCGAAGCCACCGCGGAAATCACTGGTAAGACGGGCGTCGAGATGGAGGCACTCACCGCCGTGAGCATTGCCGCGCTGACGATCTACGACATGTGCAAGTCGGTCGACCGTGCAATGGTTCTCGGGCCGGTGCAACTGGAAGCAAAATCAGGCGGCGTGCGCGGAGATTTCGTGCGCGACGCAAGCGGAGGCAGTGGGACGTAGCCAGATTGCCGAGTGGACCACACTCCGTCGGGTTCAGCTACGGAACCGAGCAAAAAGGATTTCCATGAGTTCTGTGAAACCTCTACCTTCCGACACACGATCGCTACTGGGCGAGCTGTTCGCACCCATCGAAGACGATCTGACGGAAGTGGATCTTCGGCTGCAGCAGGAGTTGCGGCATTCCGAAGCGTTCATCGACGAACTCGCGCAGCATTCGTTCCGCATCGGCGGCAAGCGGCTCCGCCCTGCCCTGCTGTTGCTCTCCGCCCAAGCCGTGGGCGAGGTGAACAACGCCCATCACACGTTGGCCGCGGTGGTCGAGATGATCCACACGGCCACGCTAGTGCATGACGACGTGCTCGACGAGGCGACCCTGCGGCGGCACGAACAGACGGTCAACGCCCGCTGGAACAACCGAGTAAGCATCCTGTTGGGCGACTATCTGTTCACCCACGCGTTTTACTTGGCCAGCACACTGGAGACGACCTTTGGCTGTCGCACGATCGGCCGAGCCACCAACGTCGTTTGCGAAGGCGAGTTGCTGCAAAACGCCGCCAGCGGAAACTTCCATCTGAGCCGCGACGAGTATCTGAAGATCATCGACGCCAAAACGGCCGAATTGTGCGCCTGCTGCTGCCGGCTGGGGGCCCATTACTCCGACGCGGACGAACCGATGGTGGCCCGATTCGAGTCGTTCGGTCGCCATCTGGGCATTGCCTTCCAGATTGCCGACGATCTGTTGGACTTGGAGGGCGACGAGCAGACCGCCGGTAAGTCGCTCGGCACGGATCTGGCCAAGGGGAAAATGACGCTGCCGCTGATCTACCTGCGGGATCAACTCGACGGCGGCCAGCGGGAGCAACTGCAAAGCCTCGTCGAGAGCCCTGACGCCCGGCTCTTCGACTGGCTGGATCGCCATGGAGCACTTCAGCACGCCCGCGACGTCGCCCTGTCGCACAGCCAACAGGCAGCCGAAGAACTCGCCGACCTGCCCGACTCGCCCGCCAAACGCTCGCTGCTGCAGACCTGCCAGTTCGTCACGCGTCGCTCTGCCTAGGGGATTAAACGCAGAGCACACGGAGTTCCGCAGAGAAGCGCAGAGTCTTCTCTAAAGAAAGAACTTCTCCGCGGCCCTCTGCGAAACTTTGCGATCTCTGCGTTTAACCAACAGCGGCAACAATCTCGGCCGCTAGTTCCTCTGGATCGCGGACGCCGGCGACGTCGACGAAACGGCACTCGCTGAGGCTGCGGAACCAGGTGCCTTGTCGTTTGGAAAACCGGCGGGTGCGCGTCTTGATGTTGGCGATCGCCGTTTCGCGATCGCACTCGCCGTCGAGAAGCATCTGTACTTCGCGATAGCCGACGGCCTGGCTGGCGGTGCGGCCCAGGCCGGGGCCGTCGGCGACCAGTCGGTGGACTTCGTCGACGAGCCCCCGCTGCATCATGGCGTCCACCCGGCCGTTGATCCGCTCGTGCTGCTCTTCGCGCTCGCGCCGCATCACGAATACACGGCACTCGTCGGCAGCGAGGCCTTCGTCGAAGTGCAGTTGGTGATGGCTGATCGGCTCGCCGGTGGCGCGAAAGACTTCCAACGCTCGAATCAATCGGCGTGTGTCGTGCGGATGGATCTGCGACGCGGCCAAGGGGTCGACTTGCTCCAGTCGCTCGTACAGCGCCTGGTTGCCAACCTCTGCCACCTCGGCTTCGATCTGTTCGCGCAACTGCCAGTTGGCCGGCGGGCCGGCGGAGAGGCCGCGCAGCAGGGCTTTCAGGTACAGGGGAGTGCCGCCAACGAACAACACTTCCTGGCCGCGGGCCGCGATCTCGGCGATCTTGGCACGTGCCGCGTCGAGGTAGCGCTCGACGCTGAAGTCCTCGTCGGGGTCGACGATGTCGATCAGATGATGCGGCACGCGGGATTGCTCGTCGGGCGTCGGCTTGGCCGTGCCGATGTCCATGCCGCGATAGATGGCCATGGAATCGAGCGAAACGATCTCAGCGTCCAGCCGTTCGGCCAGCGCCAGCCCCACGTCCGTCTTGCCGACGGCGGTCGCCCCGCTCAGAAACCAACAATCGCGTACTGGAACGACTTCTGCCATGTTTTCCACTGTCTGCAGGGCGAACTTGTGTGGGAGGCGTCTCCGACGGCGACCGTCCCGGGAGAGGTTCACCCACGATTGCCACACCGTTGGCGGCAGCCTAAACTGGGGGGTCAAACCGTCCATTGTGATCCGCCGCTACCAGTCAGGGAAGGCGTCTCCGCCCGCGCAGAGCCAATTCGATGACCGACCGCGATCTCCGCCCCCTCGATGAACTCGAACAGACGATCCTCGCCCGGCAGGCTACGCCCGGCGAGCGGTCGTACACGGCCCAACTGTTGGCCGGCGGCGTCGAGAAGATTGGTGAAAAGATCCTGGAAGAGGCCGCCGAGGTGGTCGAAGCCGCCGGCGAGCCGGGCAACGAGGGTCGAGAGCACACCATCCGCGAGGCGGGCGATCTGGTCTACCATCTGCTGGTCCTGTTGGCCGCACGGGGCGTGAGCCTCAGCGAGGTAGAAGCCGAACTCGCCCGCCGGGCAGGTGTCTCTGGACTAGACGAAAAAGCCAACCGCAAGAAGTGAACAGAACCAGAAAGACATGAGCGAAAACCTGCGTATCGGCGTGCCCAGCAAGGGCCGCCTGGCCGAGATTTCTGCGCAACTCTTGAAAGAGGCCGGACTCAGCTTCCGCCGCCGCGACCGCAGCCTGTTTGCCCGTGTGCGAGAGATGCCGATCGACGTCACCTTTCTCCGCACCGACGACATCCCCGTCCTCTGTGCCGAGGGAGCGATCGACATGGGCATCACTGGCGCCGATCTGGTCAGCGAAAGCGGCGTCGAGCTGGCCGAGCGGCTCAAGCTCGGCATGGGCAGTTGCCGGCTGGCGATCTGCGTGCCCGACGACGGCAAGGTCCAGTCGGCCAAAGACCTGGATGGCAAACGCATCGCGACCAGCTTCCCCCACGTCACCGAGCAATACCTGGCCGGGCACAACGCGACCGCCCACATCGTTCAGCTCACTGGCTCGGTCGAGGTGATGATTGCCCTCGGCGTGGCCGACGCGATCGTCGACTTGGTGGAAACCGGCAGCACGCTGGCCGCCAATCGGCTGACGATTCTCGACGAGATCGGCACCTATGAAACCGTCCTCATCCAGAATCCCGCCACGGAGCACCAGGCATTGGCCGACCGCATCGTGCGGCGGCTGGAAGGCGTAGTGATCGCCCGGGCCTATTCGCTGCTGGAGTACAACGTACCGGCCGACAAGCTGGCCGAGGCCGAAAAAATCACCCCCGGCTTCGAATCGCCAACCGTCAGCCAATTGGAAGAGAAAGACTGGTTCAGCATCCGGGCGATGGTCAAGCGGGGCGAGGTGATCGAAATCATGGAGCAACTGGAATCGCTCGGCGCGACAGCAATCCTTGAGACCGCGATCGCTAACTGTCGGTTGTGAGACGCCAGAATCCCCCTCCCTTGCAGGGAGGGGCTAGGGGAGGGTCCGAACTAACGCGGTCACTCAACCCCTCTCCTAACCTCTCCCCTCGGGGGAGAGGGACAAAGAAATCGCCTGCGGCGATTTGAGCAACTCACTCATAAAACGCCACGCTGGCGAAGCTCACGCACGACGTGCCGTCCTCCGCGACGGCCTGGTCGTACTTCAGCAATTCGCCCCGCTCGGGACGCATTGCTTCGAGCATCGTGTACGTCGGCGCCAGGCCGCAGATGCGGTGGCGATCCTCGGAGCTGGAAACATGCTCGAACCAGCCGGCCGAATCGCCGGCGCAGGCTCGGGCCAACAGCTGTTGGTCGTCGGTCCATTGTTCTTTGAGGCGGGGCTCGTCCAGCAGCTCGGCATCGCCGAACTGGCGGCCGATGTGTGCCATGTCGACGCCCGCCACGTAGCACGCCCGCTTACCAGAGGCGGCAACCGTCTCCCGCAGCGCCGCCACAAAATCGGCCACGGCGGGCGACTGGTCCGGCACTCGCTTGTGCAGCACGAACGGATGAAACGAACCCACCAAGATCGGCACGATCTGATAGTCGCGGCGTTCGCCCAGCACGTACTGGAGCATCAGTGCCTGGAACTCGATCGAGTGTTCGTAGCGATGGGGCAGTTCGTCTCGGAAGATCCGCGACGCTTCGGTCGCGCTGGCGTGGCTGACCATCCGTCGAGACAAGGAGTCGACAAACTCCCGGTCGGTCGGCGCCGGCCCCAGGGGCGTGTCAAAATCTTTCCGCGAGACGCTGTACAGCCCTTCGAGCGGCGTGTGGGCTGTGCCCAGGATGATGAACAGCTCGGCGTCGGATTCGCTTCCCAGCCGATCGTAAGCCCAGGCAAAGGCCGGCCCGCCGCGATGAAAGTCGATGTGCGGACTCATGATGCCACACAGTCGCCGCTCGGCGAGGCTCGCGAAGTCGCCGTTGACGTTGCCTTCCGAGGGCAAGAGTCCCGGGCCTTCGTCGCAGGTGAACAGCTCGCCCAGTTGTGCTTGCAGCGCGGCCTTGTCCGGGAGGTAGGCGTCTCCCGCATGCGCGGCCGGACGTGTTTCGAGGGCGTCGTACTCGGCGACCATCGCCTCTTCGTGGGCGGCGAAACGGTCGTTATCCAAAAAGTAACGCTCGTCCAATTGCTCGACGACGCGCTTCACTTCGTCGAACGTGAGCGTCTTGCCCACCTTCCGCTCGAACGCCTGACGCAATTGGCCCAGTGTTTGCTTGCCGTTCATCAGCGTCACGAGCATCGCCGCTCCCATCGGCAACGCCACCGTCTCGGCAAACCCATACGGATCGCGCAGCGCGTACATTCCGTCATCGCCAGTGCTCAGCGGCACTAGCTCCAATTCGCGGACGCGGGGGCGTGTGGGGATCGTCATGGCCTGTCTTCGCCGAGCTGGGGGAACTTCTGTTTCCCTATTTTAGCAAGCAGGTCAAGCGATGGCGTCTCTCTTGCTCCAATTGCCCCTGGCAGCTAGACTTCCCCGCTTTTCTCACTTCCCATGGCTGGACGCTCTACGGGTAAAATGCGGGTTTTTCTACTAGCGCTGGCTCTCGGTATGCTCGGCTGTCGAGGGCTGGCCAAGATGGCCGCGCCGTCGAACACCCGCAACTGGTCGCCCGACCAGGCCGTGCTCCCCTACGCCGAGTTTCGCGGCAATCAGGTCACGGTACACAACGTGCGGCATTGCCGCTACTTCAGCGACGATTCTCACGACGTCGGCCAAGAGACCTACGTCGTCTTGCACGAAGACCGGAGCTACGACCTCGACGATCTACGGAGCGTCGACTTCTTCATCATCCCGTTCGAAAACATGCCGGCCATCGCCCACACGATGCTCAGCTTCGAGTTCGAGCCGCCCGACGGCCCGCCGGAGCATCTGGCCGTCAGCGTCGAGATCCGCAAGGAGCTGGGCGAACAGTACTCCACTTGGAAAGGGAGCGCCCGGCAGTACGAACTGATGTACGTGCTGGCCGACGAACGCGACGTCGTCGGCGTGCGCGCCAACCATCGCGGCGAGAACATTTATCTCTATCACACCACCGCCACGCCCGAACATGCGCGGCAGTTGCTGGTCGACGTCCTGGGACGCACCAACGAACTGGCCAGTCGGCCCGAGTTCTACGGCACGCTCACCAACAACTGCACTACCAACATCGCCCGGCACATCAACCGCATCGCGCCCAACCGCATCCGCTACGACTACCACCTGCTGCTGCCCGGCTACTCCGACAAGCTGGCCTACGACGAAGGCCTCATCGAGCGTCACGGTTCGTTTGAAGAGACCAAAGCCCGGGCCTACGTCACCCCGCAGGCGATCATGCACGCCGACCGCGACGATTTCTCCGAGTTGATCCGGAGATGATGTTTCTTTCGGATTAAACGCAGAGGGCGCGGAGAGTCGCAGAGACGCGCAGAGTCAATTCAATAGAAAGATATCCTCAGCGGCCCTCTGAGTCCTTCCGCGATCTCTGCGTTTAATCCGAATAGCCCGTCATTCACCGATGATCTTTACCAAGACGCGTTTCCGCCGTCGGCCGTCGAATTCGTAATAAAAGAGATGTTCCCAGGGGCCGAGGTGCAGGTGGCCGTCGGTGATGGCGACCACGACCTCGCGGCCCATGATCTGCCGTTTGTGGTGGGCGTCGGCATTGTCCTCGCCCGTGCGGTTGTGGTGGTATCTCTGGGGCGACGGATCGAAGGGGGCGAGCTCTTCGAGCCATTTGTCGTAGTCGCGATGCAGGCCCGATTCGTTGTCGTTGATGAACACCGAGGCGGTGATGTGCATCGCGTTCACGAGCACCATCCCCTCGCGGACCCCGCTCTCGGCCACCAGCCGTTCGACCTGGTCATGCAACGAAACAATGGCCCGCCGCTCGGGCACTTCCATCCAGATCTCTTCGGTCAGCGATTTCATCTTGGTTTGTCCGTTGTTCTTGGTTCGGCCCAGGCTCTCTTCACACGCCGACGATTATCGCGCAGTCGGTCGCAGATTGCGAGCGGCAGATTTGGAGGACTGGCAGAGAAACACTGACGCACCCATAGAGAAAGCCCGGGGGTTGCGACCCCCGGGCTTTGCTGGCGTGCAAGGTACTTTATTCTTGCTCAGCTTGCTTCTTCTCCTCGGCTTCCCTCGCCAGACGCGCCGCCTTCAGCTTGCACGATGTGCAGCCGCTGGGGGTGATCGTCTTGCTCTGCTCGCTGCCGCCCCGATAAAACGAGGTGGAGTAGGTCTTGGTGGACTGCTCGCCCTTCTGGTACTTGGCGAGCGTTTCCTGCCATTTGTCGTTGGAGATCTGGCCCGCTTTCTTGAGCAGCACGACCGAGCCGGTCTTGTCGATGATTGCCGTGAACGGGAATTTCGTCGCCCGAAAGGCGTCGGCCACCTTCTTGCCATACTTGGTGCTGACGTCGACGTGGCACAGTTGATAGGACTCGAGCAATTTACCCTGTTCGCCTTCGATCTCAAATTGTTCGGTTTCCACCGCCGATTTGGGATCGTCGGGGACGTCCAGCACCACCAACAGCGGTCGGTCGTCCTGGCGCGTAGCCGCCAAAGCCTTGCCGTAGTCGGCTTGCCACTGAACCGCGTCGGCTCCGGTGGAAACAGCACTGGCGGTGAGAGAACTAAGGGCAATTAATGCGGCAGTTAGAGTACTGACCATCTTCACACTCCTTTTTTTGCAAGAATCCCTTCGGATGGAGTATCCCTGACTCACATCCCGGTCTTGTTGAACCGTGAACGCAATCCGTGGCATTCTCGCTGGTTTTTGGCAAAGCCCTTCAGCAAAGAGAAACTTCCTGGAAGAAGCGACTCCGTTCTGACTGAATCTGCGACTGAGGTAGGAAACATTGGTGGGATGCGTGGAGGCCTTGGCCTCCGGTAGGGATGGGCGAACGCCCCGTGGCGTTTCACCCTTCACATCGTGTTGGGTAAATTGTCATACGATTTACTGGCGTTTTCAAGGGCAAGAGGCGACCCTGCTGCAGGGGGGCAGCGAACCTACATAAATCGTTTGTCATGAACGACTTGCGCTGTATGGCACCCGAGTCGTCCAGCCGCTAATTCGACCCTAAAGCGACCTGCACGTCCATTTGTCGGCCGGCTCTGGAGATGGTGACCTGAATCACGTCGCCGGGCTCGTACTCCCAGATCTTGTCGCGGAACTGCACGCCGCTGCGCATCGGCGCGCCGTCGACCGCCAGGATGCGATCGGCATGAGAGCGGTGGAAGGTCTCGGTTTCGTAGACGACCGGCCCCTCTCGGCGACGCGTCGTCACGCGGCGAAAGCCCTGCAGGCCGGCCTGATCCGCGGGGCCCTCAGGGGTCAGCCAGGCAATCACGAGCCCCTTTTCCGTTTCCATCACGTGGGTGATGCCGATATCGGCGAGGACGATTCGGCCATGCTCGATCAGCTCGGGGACGATGCGTTTGATGCGGTCGATGGGGATCGCGAAGCCGACGCCCGAGTTTTGCCCCGTCGTGGTGGCAATGGCCACGCACATGCCGATCATACGGCTGCCCGAGTCGAGCAGCGGCCCGCCCGAGTTGCCCGGATTCATGGCCGCATCGGTTTGGATGAGCGATAGCATCAACTCGTCGTCCACCCGGCTGGGCAAGGTGCGGTTCAGACTGGAGATGATCCCCGTGGTCAAGGTGCCATCCCAACTGAACGGGTTGCCGAGCACATAAACGCGTTGCCCGACGCGCAGGTTGTCGGAGCGTCCCATGGCGATGGGAACCAAATCTTCGGGTGGGGCCTCAATCTGCAGAACGGCGATGTCTTGCTCTTTGTCGAAGCCAACGAGCGTGGCTTCGTAGGAATCGTTGGAGGCCAGGGTGACTTTGATCGCCTTGGCGCCCTCGACGACGTGATAGTTGGTGATGATGCGACCGCTCCGGTCGAGAATCGCTCCCGACCCCGAACCTTCGGACTCGTGCTGAACCCGAAAGAAGTGATTGATCTGAACGGTTTTGGTGCTGATGTTCACGACGCTCGGATTGGATTGTTCGTAGACCCTTACACTCGACTGTTCCTCGGGAGTTAGCTGCAAGGGGGCCGCGGGCTGGTTCTCCCAGGGGTCGGCCGGGGCGGCCTGGGCTTGGCTGGTGCCAAGGGGCTCAAGAGAAGTGTCGCCGCTCATTGTGCGACCAACCACCACGCCGACCACAACGCAAAGGGCGCACGAAAGAAAGAAACGGTTCATGACGGGGCTCCACGATGGGGGTCTACTGCGATCCAATCGACTCGTTACTTCTACGATCCTTGCGAAACGATCGTTCGGAGGCAAGGGTGGCGTCCTTGACTACGGCAACTGGAAGGGGAATATCCAGGGGATGAGCAGCAAGGCCGAGCCGGTCATCAGCAGCGAGAGGGGCCAGCCGACCTTCCAATAGTCGCGAGGTTGATAGCCGCCGGGGCCCATCACCATCAGATTGGTCTGGTAGCCGATGGGCGTGACAAAGCTCAGGCTCGCGGCGAGTGTCACGGCGATGATAAACGGTCGCGGATCGTACCCGCCCACCATGGCGACGCTGACCGACACGGTGAGCATGATGCTGGCCACGGCCACGTTGGTGATCGTCTCGGTAAACAGTTGCGAAACCAGATAGATGACCGCCAAGAGGAAGAAGGGTTTCCAATCGGGCGCGACGCCCAGGGCGGCCGTAATGTTGATGAGCGATTCGGCTAGCCACCGCGCCGCTCCGCTGCGGTCGAGCGCTTCGCCTAAACCCAACGCGGCGCCGATCGTTAGCAAGACTTGCAAATCGATGGCCGAGCGGGCCTCCGACATGGTGAGGCAGCGCGTGACAATCATCGCCAGCACGACGCCGATGGCGACGATTGCGTGGATGTTCGGCGCCATGACATTGCCCCACGGCAACAGATGGGGCCAAAGGCTGCAGATCGTCAGCCAGACGATCAGACCCACGAACAACAGACCAGCCACGACCGCCCGATCATGCCGTCGGGCGGTGGTAGCCCCCACGCGGCTGACCAGATAAAAATCACGGCTGTGGCGGTGGGCCTCGACGAATTCGTTGCGAGTTTGCAGCAACAACGTGTCGCCCGGTTCCAGGCGGATGTTGCCCACCTTGTTCGTGAGCCGTTCGCCGTTGCGATGCACGGCCACAACCGCCGCGTTGTAGCGTTTGCGGAAATCACTCTCTCGGATGTTCAGCCCGATCAGCGGTGAGGTGCGCGACAGGACTGCTTCGGTAAGCTGCCGGCGAATCCGCGCGGCGGGAGTCGTTTCGAACGAGGTGTCGACCGCCGGCACCAGGCCGGGGATCCGCTCCAGGTCGGCGATGGTGGTCACGACACCCGTAAAGATCAGATGATCGCCGGCCTGAATCGCGTCCTGGGGGCTGACGGGAGTGATCGTTTCGCTGCCGCGATCAATCTCGATCAGAAACAACCCGGGCAGGTGTCGCAGCCCCGCGTCCTGAACCGTCTTGCCGATCAGCGGGCAGGAGTTCTCCACCTGCATTTCCACGAGATACTCACGTCGGCGGTCGTCGAACTGTTCAATCAGTTCCGTGCGGTCGGGAAGCCTCCGCGAGGCGACGACCAGCATGTAAACCACGCCCAGGCATGCCATCGGAACGCCGACGCCGGTGATCTCAAAAAAGCTCAACTCGCCGATGCGGGCGGCCACTTCGGGGGCGTGGCCATTGTCGCCGGCCATGGCGGCCAGCTTGCCGTTGATCACCAGCGTGGTGCTTGTGCCAATCAGTGTGCAAACACCGCCGAGGATCGTCAGATAACTGAGCGGCATCAGCAGCCGCGAGGGAGAAATGTTGCGCTGTCGGCACCAGTCGACCACCACCGGCGCCATCATTGCCACCAACGGCGTGTTCAGCACGAAGGCCGAGACGGGCACGACCGCGGTCAGGCGCAGCAGCGCGCCGCGTTCGGTCGTGGCTTTGCCCAACAGACGATTGCTGATCCAGTCCAAGACGCCGGTTGCACGCAAGCCGGCCGAAGCGGCGAACAGGGCGCCGATTAGGATGACCGCTTTGCTGGAGAAGCCGGCCAGCGCCTGCTCGGTGTCGATCACGCCGGCCATCGTCACGACCACTAGGCCACCCAGAAACAAGAGGTCGACCGACACCGAACGCCGCCACTGCATCACCACAAACACAGCGAGCGTCGTGCCCAAGGCAATCCATCCTTGGAGACTTAGCTGACCTGCTCCGGCTGCCCCGGCTGCCTGTTGGGCGACGACCAGGGGCACTTCGTAGGCGATCGTGGGCACGGCGGTTTCTTGGTCCTACAGGCGATGTCGGGGCTGGCAAGGTTTTAGGACGAAGGCAAAAGCCAAAAAGTTTCGGGACACCAAGTATGGCGTCCGTCGGGCTTCGATGACAGGGAGGACAGGCCTGACGGGCCAAAAGGTTCACCTGGCGAACCTGTCCACCGGTCCTCGGGACATCCGTCGGCCAGCGGGGCTGGAAAACGGTTGCCGGCCGATTGTGGCGGTCGTAGCGGTCCCTGCCCCGGCAGGTCGCCGCGAGAATCGCCCCGTTGTGCCTGGATTTCAGGCTATATGGGCCCTGCGGAATAGGCGGCCAAGCCCCCCCCGCGAACCACGGCCTCGGGCTGTTCCGCGGGACAACCTGCGGTGATTCTGCCCACTTTCTTGTGGCAGGTCGGCATCGGACAGCCTAAACTAGGTACATATGGTAATTTGTGGTAATTCTCCGGGCAGCGACGAGGCATTTGCTGCGCTGGTGCGGCTATCTTTACGGAACGGATAGGCCGCGGCGTAGATGGTACAGAACGGGAGCGCTCCAATGCGTATTCTTCGATGGTTTGCAGCGTATTCGACTGCAACAGCTTTGCTAACGGCAACCTTTTTCACATCGCCAACCAGCGCCGCGGAAGCGGCGCGGCTGGCAACCTTTGACCGCGACGGCCAGACGTACTACGCGCTGAGCCTGACGCCGGATATCGCGATCAGCGAGGCCGATGCCAGTTCGGTGATCGTGCTCGTCGATACTTCGGCCAGTCAGCAGGGGCCGTACCGCGAGGCGGCGTTGGCAGCCCTGGAAGAATTGCTCAGCGACTTGCGCCCCAGCGATCAGGTCGAACTGTGGGCCATCGATCTGGAAGCCAAGCCCATGACGACCGAATGGGTTCAGCCCGGCAGCGAACAGTTGCGCGCGGCAGTGGATCGATTGCGGGATGTTGTGCCACTTGGTTCGACCGACATGGCCAAGGCCTTGAGCGCCGCGGCGACAAGTCTTTCGCAGTCGTCCTCCGGTCAGCGCAGCGTGCTCTACATCGGCGACGGCATCAGCATCGCCAATCTGCTGGACACCGCCGCCATGCGCCAATTGGTCGACCAGCTCCGCGAGGCCCGCGTGAGCGTCACCAGCCACGCCCTTGGCCCGAAGACCGACTTTCAATTGCTTGCCGCTCTGGCGAACCAGACCGGCGGCAACCTGTACGTACAGCCGTCGCTAACATGGCGCGACGACCAAGCCGGCATCAGCGACCAGCAAGCCCAAGCCGAGAACACACGCAACGCTCAACTGGGCGGCAAAGCCTTGGCTGAGTGGGTCCGGGCGACAGTCCTCTGGCCGGTGCGGGCCGATCTTGATGCTGCCCTGGGCCAGGCCTATCCCGCCGCTCTGCCGCCCCTGCGTGCCGATCGCGATACGGTGCTGGTGGGCGTCACACCGCTGGCTCTCCCAGAAACGGTGAGCGTCAACGTCGTGGCCGAGGGCCACTACGGCCAGACGCCGCTAACGTGGACCGCCACGACGGAAGCTTCCCAAGAAGACAACGCCTATTTGGCGAAGATCGTCGAAGTGGCCCAGAGCGATGACGGCCTGTCGCTGCCGACGGTCGGTTCCGAGGGACTCGCCGAAACGGCGAGACTCGTCGGCGCGCAAATGGACCAACTCACCGAACTGGCCGAACGGGCCGTCGTCTCCGGCGATCGAAAGTCGGCCGGGCGAATTGCTCAAGCCGTGTTGCGAGCCGATCCGGGCAACGTGCGAGCCCGAACCGTTCAGCACGTCGCGGAAGATTTAGCTGCAGACGACGAGGGCGTTCGTTTGGTTCAACCAGAAACAGTGGACGCCGCCGACGTCAGTCTCATGAACGAGGTGGCCAGCGGCACAACGTTGCTCGACCAGGTGGAGCAAGAGCGCCGCGTGATCGCCGAGATGCTTTCCAAGGAAGTAGAAAACGGGGTGATCGACGCTCGAACGGCGATGTCGAGCAACCCGCGCTCAGCCATTCAGGATCTGAAGCTCTCGTTGGAGAGCATCCGTCGGGCGCCCGATCTGGATGCCGCCAAGCGGGCAGAACTGATCAGCAAGCTGCAAACGGCCTTGAAAGAGGCCCGTTACCAGGCATCGATGAAAGACGAAATCGACCGCCAACGGGAAGAAGAGTTGGCTTCGCTCCGCGAGCGCAAATCGATCAACGAACGCTTGGCTCGCAACGTGGAGAAGGAAAAGCAGTTAATGAGTCGGTTCAACGCTTTGATCGACGAAACTCGCTATCTGGAGGCGCAGGAAGTTGCCCAGATCGCCGAGGAGATCGACCCTCACGGCGTGACGCCGCGGATCGCCACGCTCTGGTCTCGTCAAAAGCGCAATCACTACCTCCAACAGGTTACCCGCGCCGCATGCCATCAGGCATTTTTCGACACCATGTATCAGGTCGAATTGTCTCTCGTCCCCACCCCGGACAATCCACCGATTATCTATCCCGACGCAGAGGTCTGGCAGGATCTAACCAATCGTCGCAAGAAGTACGCGTCGGTCGACCTCAGTGCACGCAGCGATGCAGAGGAACGGATTCAGAGCGCACTGCGCGAGCCGCTCAAGGCGCCGTTGGATTTCACGGAGCAGCCACTGATCGATATCATCAACATGTTGCAGGACGATTATGATATCCCGATCATGCTCGACAACGGGGCGCTTGACGAAGTAGCGATCAGTCCCGATACGGAGATTTCCGTGAATCTGCGCAACATTACCTTGCGGTCCGCTCTGAACCACATGTTCAAGCAACCAGGCATCGAGGACCTGACCTACGTGATCGACGACGAGGTGCTGCTGATTACCACCACGGATCGCGCTGATGCCACGCTGAAGGTGAAAGTCTATCCCGTGGCCGACTTGGTGATCCCGATTCAGAGCATGGGCATGAGTGGCGGCGGCGGCATGGGTGGTGGCATGGGCGGCGGCATGGGCGGCGGCATGGGCGGTGGCGGCGGCGGCATGGGTGGCGGCATGGGCGGTGGCGGCGGCGGCATGGGCGGCGGCGGCGGTGGCATGGGCGGCGGAGGCGGCGGGGGCATGTTTAACGTCGCCGACGAAACCGAAGCCGGTGCGGAGCCCGAGCAAACCGGCACGCTCATTATCCGTGAAGAGAAGACCAATAATCCGGCAAGCGAGAGCAGCGCCGCCGATGAACTTTCCAGCAACGAAACGACTGCCACGGCCTCGGCGCCCGCACAGCATTGGGCACAGCGTTTTGCCAGTGGGCATCTCGACCCGGCGGCAGTCCGCCGGGCCACGCGAGACCTGATGAAACAGGGAGACTATGCCGAGGTGATCGCTCTGGTGCAAGCGGCTCTGCGTCATGGTCAGGCCCAATCGTGGATGTACGAATCGTTGGGCATTGCCATGGAATTGTCGGGCCGCGACAAGAGTGAGATCGAGCGGACGATCATGTCGGCTTGCGATTTCAGCAGTACCCCCGACGAGTTGTTGCTGATTGCCCAGTATCTGTCGCGCATCGGGTTGGACAGCCGCGCCGTGGAGGTTTACCGCCAGGTGATTAAGGTTTCGCCCCTCGATCATGAAGCCTACGCCTTGGCGCTGCGGGCCGCACAGCGTATCGAAGACGTCGCGGCCATTCGCTGGGCCACGGTCGGCGTGCTGTCGCATGCCTGGCCCCGCGATCAGCAGGAGATTTTTGAAACCGCTCGACGCATTGCTCTGGCAACCCTGGAGGAACTGAAACAGTCGGGCGACCAGACGCAATACGACACTTTCTCCAGCGAAGTGAATCAGGCCCTGGCCCGCGACGTGGTCGTTAAGATTACCTGGTCGGGTGAAGCCGACGTCGATCTGGTCGTTGAAGAACCGGGCGGGACGATTTGCTCGCTGCACCAACCACGTTCGATCGGCGGCGGGGCCGTATCGGGCGATTCCTATGCCAGCTACGAAGAGCAAGCCAAGCAAGGCTTCAGCGAAGAGTATGTCTGTGCCCGAGCCTTCCCCGGCGAGTATCGCGTGCGGGTTCGCAAGGTGTGGGGCGAGGTGGTCGCCAACAAGGTGACCGTCGATGTTACCTTGAATCAAGGCACGGACCACGTGCTTCACCAGCGGCAACGCATCAAGGTGTTCGAGAACGAAGACGCGCTGGTGGTGTTTCAACTAGAAGAGGGACGCCGTGAGCAACCCCTCGAGGAGCAACAGCTACAGGTCGCTGTCCGACGCCAGGAAGCGATCAGTCGGGCCGTTTTGGCACAGCAGCTTTCCGACTTCAGTGATCCGACCGCTCTGCGGGGCCTGAGCCGTGAGGAAGCCCTGCGGCGTCGGCTTGCCCTGGGCGGCGGCGGTGCGGTCGGCTTCCAGCCGGTCATCATCACGTTGCCTGCCGGTACGCAGATGGTGGCCACGGGTGTGATCTCGGCCGATCGGCGCTATGTGCGCATTTCAACGGCGCCGTCGTTTACCGGCATTGGCGCCGTGACGACCTTCACCTTCGCTGGCGCGGCACAGGATTCTGGCGGCGGTGGCGCTGGCGGCGGCGGCATTGGCGGCGGCGGTGGCGCTGGCGGCGGCGGCGGTGGCGGTGGCGGTGGCATCTAGCGACGCTAGTGCAAGGTGCACACCCATGTCCCGACGACTTGCACTGTCGCTGCAGTTTGTGTGAGGAAACGCGGGAACGATTTTTGGTAAGTTGCTCTAAGTGTCACCCATCAGTCAGGCATCGGCCAATTCGTACCGAGTGCCTCTCGCTGCCATTGGCTAAGTTGCGAGATGCCCTGTTGAGCAAGAGCAATCAGAGCGAATAGTTGCTGTTGGTCGAACGTGGCTTCCTCGCCCGATCCTTGCACCTCGACGAAGCGGTCTTTGCCAGTCATCACGACGTTCATGTCGACGTCGGCCCGCACGTCTTCCCGATAGTCGAGATCCAACAGAGCAACGCCGTCGACGATGCCCACGCTCGTGGCCGCCACGGTGTCGACGATCGGTGCGCCGCCTCCCTCGGCCAGCTCAGGGGTCGCTCGCAGGGCCTCGACCAGGGCCACGAATCCGCCGGTGATACTCGCGGTGCGAGTGCCGCCGTCGGCTTGCAGCACGTCGCAATCGACCGTGATCGTGCGTTCGCCCAGCGCCGACAGGTCGACGATGGCCCGCAGGCTGCGGCCGATGAGTCGCTGGATCTCGGAAGTTCGACCGTCGAGCTTGACGCCCCGATCGCGCCGTTTCCGGGGTGCGGTGCTGCCGGGCAACATGTTGTATTCGGCGGTGACCCAACCTTTGCCCCGTCCCGCTAGCCAAGGCGGCACGTCAGCTTCGACACTGGCCGTGCAGAGTACGGTGGTGTCGCCCGTCCGCACGAGAACTCGCCCCGGCGCCGCACCCGGCACGTCGCGATCCAAGACAAACGGGCGCGGCGCGTCGGCCCCACGGTTCTCACTTCGATTCTCCATTCGAGTACGACTCCTTGGTTCTTAGCTCTGAGCGGCGAGCAGCCAGACGAGCGCGCCTTTCTGGGCGTGCATGCGATTGGCAGCCTGCTGGACGACGACACTGTTGGGGCTGTCGAGTACCTCGTCGGAAACCTCTTCGCCTCGGTGCGCGGGCAGGCAATGCATGAACAGTGCGTCGTCGGGCGCCGCGGCCATTAGCTCCGCGTTGACTTGATAGGGAGCAAAATCGAGTTTGCGTTGCTTCTGTTCGCTCTCCTGTCCCATGCTGACCCAAACGTCGGTGTAAACCGCCGCGGCATCGGCGACCGCTTCCCGGGGATCGGTCGAGTAACTGAACTTCATCCCGGGGCACTGCTCGTCGAGCATCGTGAGGAATTCGGCCGGAAATTCGTAGCCCGGTGGCGTGGCGGCAGAAAACTCGACGCCCAACCGGCCACAAGCGACCGCCACGCTGCGAGCGACGTTGTTCGCGTCGCCGACCCAGGCCAGCTTGGCCCCTTCCAGCGAACCGATCCTTTCGCGAAGCGTGAACAGATCGGCCAAAGCCTGGCAAGGATGCGAGAGCTCGGTCAGGCCGTTGATCACCGGGCACGAGGAATACTCGGCCACGCTCTCGACAACGGCGTGCTGCTTGGCGCGGAACACAATCACGTCGACGTACTCGCTGAGCACGCGTGTGAAGTCGTCGATGCGTTCGCGTTTGCCGAAGCCGACGTCGTCGCCCAGCATCATGCTGCTGCCACCGAGGTGGGTCATGCCGGCTTGGAAACTGACGCGGGTCCGCAGCGACGGCTTCTCAAAAAGCAGCGCCATCACTCGCCCGGGCAGAAGCGGCTCGCGAACGCCCGCGGCGCACTTCTCCTTGAGGTCCTCGGCCAGGACAAAGATTCGCAGGATCTCTTCTTTCGTGAGATCGGATATTTTTAGTAGGTGTTTCATGGTTCGTATGGTTCCACTCGATTCGGTGTCTGGCCAGATTCTACGGCGCGAACTGACGCAGGGCGTTCACCAGGATGTCGCAACCTGCTTGAAGTTGTTCGTCGGTAAGCGTAAGCGCCGGCAACAGCCGCACGACGTTGCCTTGCGTGCAATTAATCAGCAGGCCCCGCTCCAAACACTGCTGCACGAGCGGAGTCGCGTCGACGCTCAGCTCGATGCCAATCATCACGCCACACACGCGCACCTCCGACACGAACGGCAGCTCCTCCACCAGGGGCTCAAACTGTTTGCAGAAGGCCTCGCCCAACTCGACGCCACGGTCTAGCAAGCCCTCGCGGTCGATCGTCTCGATCGTGGCAATACCCGCGGCGGCGGCGATCGGATTGCCCCCAAAGGTGGCCGCGTGCATGCCGGGGCGGAGGCTGGGGGCGATCTCCTTGCGGGTGAGCAAGGCCGCGCCGGCGATCCCTCCGCAGAGACTCTTGGCCAGTGTCATGATGTCGGGCTCGACGCCGTAGTTTTGGTACGCGAACCACTTTCCCGTGCGTCCGCAACCGGCCTGCACTTCGTCGAAAATCAGCAGCAGATTATGTTCGTCGGCAATCTCTCGCAAGCCAGAAAGAAAACCCTCGGGCGGCAGTCGGATTCCACCTTCGCCCTGGATCGGCTCAACCATGATGGCCACGGTCTCGGCGTCGATCTTCTTGCGGACCGCTTCCAGGTCGCCGAAGGGGGCGTAGCTGAATCCCGGCAACAGGGGCCCGATGTCTTCGTGATATTTTGGCTGAGCGGTCGCAGAAGTGGCGGCGTAGGTGCGGCCATGAAAACCGCCTTCAAACGTGATGATTTTGTATCTGGAGTCAGACGCGTGCAGTCGGGCCAGCTTGATCGCCGCCTCGTTGGCCTCGGCCCCCGAGTTGCAGAAAAACGCCTGCCCCCCAAAACTTCGCTCGCTGAGCAATTTCGCCCACCGGCCTTGGAGTTCCGTGTGCCAGGTGTTGGGGACGTGAATCAACTGGGCGACCTGCTGTTGGACCGCTTCGACCACGGCCGGCGGACAATGCCCCAACAGATTGCAGCCCCAGCCGGGGAAGAAATCAAGATAGCGATTGCCCTGATCGTCCCACACCCAAGAGCCTTCGCCGCGCACCAACGCCACCGGGAAGCGGCCGTAGTTGGGAACCACGTATTCCTGGAACAACTGGGCCACGTCGGGCGACATGCTCTGTTTGGCGGTGGTCGACACGGTCAATTCTCCTCGCGGGGCAGGGTCTGTTTGCAGAATGTTGTTGATGACAGGCCAGCGGCTAGGCAGGTTCAGCCACAATTTCGGTGCCCACACCCTTGTTGGTATAGATTTCCAGCAGCAGCGAATGCCGCAAGCGGCCGTCGATGACGTGAATTTTTCGTACGCCCTTGGTCAGCGTGTCGAGGCAAGCCTCGACCTTGGGGATCATGCCCGACTCGATGCTTCCTTCGGCAATCAGTTGCCGCGCTTCGCTCGACGGAAGTGAGTGGATCAGCGAGTCGGGGTCGTCCTTCGAGCGGCGCACGCCGTTGACGTCGCTGAGAAAGACGAGCTTCTCGGCGCCGACCGCCTGCGCCACGGCCGTGGCAGCCGTGTCGGCGTTGACGTTGAACCGCTCGCCCGACGGGCCTTCGCACATCGAGGGAATCACCGGCACCTGGCCGGCGTAGGTGAGGTTGTCCAGCGTCTCCCGATCGACGCGGGTCACCTGACCGACGGACCCCAGGTCGATCGTCTTTCCGTCGTCGTCGGTCAATTTCAATCGCTCGCCGAACAGCACGTTGTCGTTGGTCTCCCCGACAAAGTTGAGCGGCATCGCCCGGCCGCCGAACTCTTCGATCCGCTTGGCGAGGTATTCGTTGGTTTCACCCGCCAGCACCCGTTCGACGATTTCGAGCGTTGCCTCATCGGTATAGCGTCGGCCCTGGATAAAGCGGGGCTCGATGTTGGCCTCGGTCATGGCGCGGCTGATCGCCGCCCCGCCGCCATGCACGACGATCGGCCTCATGCCGACCGTTTCCATGAAGACGATGTCCACGAGCAAGTGGCGCAGCGCCTCGGGGTCTTCCATCACGCTGCCGCCGAGCTTGATCACGGTGACTTTGTCGCGAAACTGGCGGATCCAGCCCATCGCTTCGATCAGAACGTCGGCCTTGAGAATCGCGTCTTGCAAGACAGGGGTCCTTTGCTGTGAGTGGGGGGCGGATATCCGGGAGGCGGGCTCACTCGGGGAGATACTGAGGGTGACACTCACAATCGGTCCTAGGTAGCGGGGCAGGTACGTCGGGGACGGGGAAAATGGCGAATCCCTCATTTTAGCGCCTTCCAACCCCGGGCGGAAGAGGGCCCAGGAGCCTTCAGGAGAACTGCAAAGTCCGCCAGCTGTCATCCCGAGGTCCGCCGAGGGATCTCCGTTGCCTTGTGAAACCACGTCACGACAGTTTCCTCGGCGAACCTTCGGAATGACCGTGTGGGCAAGTAGCGACTTTGCAGTTCTCCTGGGGAGCCCAACCCTGGCCGACGGCAGAGAATCATGGCAAGATGGGGCCCTGAACGAATCGCTCGTCCTGCACGCTCTGAGAATGCCCCATGCCCGCTGCTCCCAGTCACAACCCCGCCCTGGCCATCGTCCTGGCCGCTGGCCAGGGGACCCGCATGAAATCTGAGCTGCCCAAGGTGCTCGTGCCCGTCGGCGGACGACCGATGGTTCGCTACGTGATCGACGCCCTCGACGCTGCTGGCATCGAGCACACCGTCGTGGTCGTCGGCTATCGGGCCGAGTTGGTGCGTGCGGAATTCAACGGAGCCGCGAACGTCAGCTTTGCCGAACAGCGTGAGCAGCTCGGCACGGGCCACGCGGTGATGATGTGCCGCGAGCAGCTTGCCGCTCAGCGGGGCCCCGTGCTGATCGTGGCCGGCGACTCGCCCATGCTGCAGGCTAGCTCGGTCCGCAAGCTGCTCGATGCGTTTTCCGAGGGAGAATACGCCTGTCTTTTGGGAACCGTCGAGCGCGAGGATCCCACCGGCTTCGGCCGGATTGTTCGGGATGGCGAGGACAATTTCACCGGCATTGTGGAAGAGAAGGACGCGACCGACGCCCAGCGGGCGATCCGAGAGGTCAACGTCAGCACCTATCTGTTCGACGCGGCGGAGCTACTGGCGGCGCTCGACAAGTTGACCGACCAAAACGTCCAAGGGGAGTATTACATCACCGATTGCCCGGCGATCCTGATGGCGGCGGGGAAAAAAGTGCAGGCATTGAAGGTGCTCGAGCCGTGCGAGTCGCTGAGCATCAATAGCATGGAGGATCTCGCGGTCGTGGAGCGAGAACTCCAGCATCTGGGAGGCGATTCCTGACTTTTTTCTGGCACCCAGTGGGCTCTCCCACGAACATTTGCGATAACAGTAGGGTCTGATTCACAAGAAGCCGTATTTCAGGGAAAGACATGACTGAATTCAAACTGCTCAGCGGCAACGCCAATCTAGAGCTCAGCAAGCGGATCGCCGACTATCTGGGCGTCGACTTGGGCAAGATCACGATCGGCGCGTTCCCCGACGGCGAGACCTCCTGCAAGATCGAAGAGGACGTCCGCGGTCGCGACGTCTATCTCATTCAACCGACGTGTCCGCCGGCGAACGAACACTTGATGCAACTGTTGGTGATGATTGACAGTTGCAAACGGGCCAGCGCCGAGCGGGTGACCGCCGTGATGCCCTACTTCGGCTACGCCCGGCAGGACCGCAAGGACGAGGGGCGGGTCCCCATCACGGCCAAGCTGGTGGCCAATCTGATTACGCGTGCAGGGGCCGATCGAGTGTTGACGATGGACCTGCACGCCGCTCAGATTCAAGGTTTCTTTGACGTACCGGTCGATCACCTGTACGCCGCCCCGGTGCTCAACGAACATTTTCTCGCCATGAATCTGCCCAAGGAAGAATTGGTGATTGCCAGTCCCGACGAGGGAAGTATCAAGCGGGCCCTGGGCCACGCGAAGCGTTTGGGCGGCACCGTGGCGATTATCGACAAGCGACGCACCAGTGCTACCGACACGGTGCAAGAGAACGTCATCGGCGGGCCGGTCGAGGGGAAGATTGTGCTGATGTTCGACGACATGATCAGCACGGCCGGCTCGATTTCGGGAGCGGCCAATGTGCTCCGTTCCCGCGGGGCGCGTGAGATACACGTCGCCGCGACCCACGCCGTGCTGTGTGGCCCAGCGGTCGAGCGGCTCCGAGATGCCGATCTGAGCAGCATCGTCTGCACCGATTCAATTCCGCTCACACCCGACCAGATTTTGCCTCAGACCAAGGTGCTCAGCATTGCTCCCCTGCTGGGCGAGGCGATCAAGCGCATCCACCGCAACGAGTCGATCAGCCGACTGTTCCAGTGATGGTTAGTGTAGGGTTCAGGGTTCGGGGGTCAGGGTTTAGGGAGTGGGATTAGAACGTGCGCCCCAGGTAGTAACATGACCTCCCGCCTACCATTCGAACCCTCGCTTCTGGTTGCCTTGGCTACCTACAACGAGATCGAGAATCTGCCGTCGTTGGTGGAGGCCGTCCACCGTGAGCTGCCGAAGGCCGACGTCTTGGTCGTCGACGACAATTCGCCTGACGGCACGGGCCGCTGGTGCGACGAGTTCGCGGCGGGTAACCCTTGGTTTTCTTGCCTGCACCGCGAGGGGAAACAGGGGCTGGGCTCCGCCCTCGCGGCGGCAATGCAGCAGGCCATCGCCTTGGAAGTTCGACTGCTTCTGACACTCGATGCCGACTGGAGCCATCCGCCAAGTTGCCTGCCGCAATTGGCGGCGGCGGCTGAAAATGCGGAGGTGGTCATCGGCTCGCGGTACTGCCCGGGCGGGCGGGTCGAGGGCTGGCCTTGGCAGCGCCGGCTGACCAGCCGAGCCAACAATTGGCTTTCCCGCCGCCTGGCGGGTTTGCCCACCAGCGACAACAGCGGAAACCTGCGCGCGTACGATGTTCGCCTCCTCGGCCAATTGGATTGGGACCGACTGCGTTCGACGGGCTACTCTTTTCTCGAAGAAATACTCTGGCACCTCGACCGTATGAATGCCCGCTTTGCGGAAGTGCCGGTCACTTTCACAAACCGTCGGGCGGGCGCGTCGAAAATTGGGCTTCACGAGGTCGGGGGCAAGCTGGCCACCCTGTCTCGATTGGCTTGGCGACGCTGGTTTCCCGGCGAGTGAAATTCGCTTGGTAGCTGTCCTGCCGGTTCTAGCGATTGTCCGCAACGCGGCCGGCGGGCCTCTGGCAACCTATGCTTTAACTGCCGTGTGCCACAGCTTTGTTGGCCGCGAGGGGGAAGTCGTTGAAGCACACCATGATGATTGAGGGCCAGCAGATGTCAAAGAAGCGAATCGGAATTCTCACCAGTGGCGGCGATTGCCCGGGACTCAACGCCGTGATTCGCGGCGCGGTAAAGACCTCTTGGCAGTTGGGATACGACTGCGTCGGATTTCTCAAGGGCTACGAGGGCCTCTACGATCCGGTGCGGTACCTCACGCTCACGAAGAAGAACACGACGGGCATCCTCAACCAGGGCGGCACGATCCTCGGTTCGACCAACAAAGGTCGGTTTGCCGCGACGGTCGGCGTCTCCGATCGCGTGGAACTCGACCCCGAACTCTTGGACGGCGTGAAGACAACCATCGACCAACTGGGAATCGAAGGGCTCGTGTGCATCGGCGGCGACGGCTCGTTGGCCGTGGCCCAACAGTTTCACGAACAGGGCATCCCGGTCGTCGGCGTGCCGAAGACAATCGACAACGACCTCTCGGCTACGGCGTTTACCTTCGGATTCGACAGCGCCGTGGAGTGCGCCACCAACGCCCTCGACCGGCTGCACACCACCGCGGCCAGCCACGAGCGAATCATGGTGCTGGAGGTGATGGGTCGCCACGCGGGGTGGATTGCCTTGCACGCCGGCATCGCCGGCGGCGGCGACGTCATTCTCATTCCAGAAATTCCCTGGACCTACGAAGACGTTTGCCACAAGATTCTTGATCGTGAGAGCAAGGGAAAACTGTTTACGCTGGTCGTCGTTGCCGAAGGCGCCGAGCTTCCTGAGGGCGGCCTCATCAGCGAGGTGCGAGAGGACGCACAAGCCAGGCTCGGAGGCATCGGTCAGATCGTCGGCAGAGAAATTGAACGTCGCTTGCACCGCGAGACGCGCACCAGCGTGCTCGGCCACCTGCAGCGTGGCGGGGCGCCGACCACCTTCGACCGCGTGCTGGCCACCCAGTACGGTTCGCACGCCGTGCGATTGATCGTTGAAAAACGCTTTGGCGAAATGGTTTGCTATCATCCGCCAGAGATCGAAAGTGTGCCGATTGTTGAGGCGGTCAACCATTTGCGGCAAGTCGAACCGAACGGCTCCGCGGTGCAGGCGGCCCGCGCGTTGGGCGTCAGCTTCGGCGATCGCCCGGCCGACGAGAGCCCGTTTGCCCTGTCAACCGACTGTGCGGATTTGGCACAAATCGACTGTGCGGAAACGGCAACCGCCCAAGACGTGGAGCTAGACGCCGAGTTCACACTCGATCTTGCAGAGGCTGCCGCGGAAGAGGCATTGCAGTAGAAAACTGCTTCGGTCCATCTGCCTGATTAGGGCGCGCGATAGCGTCATTCTCGACGAGCCCGTGCTACACCCAACTTGCCGAGCAGGCCAACTTCGGTAGAATCGAGGTTTGGTATGCATACTTTTTTGTAATGGCACTTGGGAGGCTCGAAGATGGCGACGACATCCGGTGGACAGATCGATACGGTCATGCAAGAAGATCGGCTTTTCCCCCCCAGCGCGGAATTCTCCGCGAAATCGAGGATCAGGTCGCTGGAGGAGTACCAGCAGCTCTGGGACCGCGCCAAGGCCGACCCTCCCGCCTTCTGGGCCGAATTGGCCCGCGAAGAGTTGCACTGGTTCGAGCCGTTCGATAAAGCGCTGGAGTGGAACGAGCCCTACGCCAAGTGGTTCGTCGGTGGCAAGACCAACGTCAGCTACAACTGCCTCGATCGCAACATCGCGGCCGGTTTGGGCGACCGCAATGCAATCCTCTGGGAAGGCGAGCCGGGCGACACGCGCACGCTGACCTATACCGAACTCCATCGCGAAGTATGCAAGTTTGCCAACTGCATGAAGAAACTGGGTGTTGGGCAGGGCGATGTTGTTTCGATCTACATGCCGATGGTGCCCGAGTTGGCGATCGCCATGTTGGCCTGCGCGCGAATCGGAGCGATCCACTCGGTGATTTTTGCCGGGTTTTCCGCCGAGGCAATCGCCGATCGCAACAACGACGCCAACGCCAAGCTGCAACTCACGGCCGACGCCGGCTGGCGGCGCGGCAAGCCGTTGCCCTTGAAAGCAACGGTCGACGAAGCGCTCGCCAAGTCGCCAACGGTCGAACACTGCATTGTGCTCAATCGCGTTGATTCGTCGGTCGACATGCAAGCCGGCCGCGACCACTGGTGGCACGAACTGATGGAAGAGGCCTCCGACGCCTGCCCCGCCGAGCCGCTCGATAGCGAAGCGCCCTTGTTCATCCTCTACACCAGCGGTTCCACGGGAAAACCCAAAGGCATCAAGCACACCACCGCCGGCTACAACCTCTACGCCAAGAAGTCGTTCGAATGGGTGTTCGACCATCGCGATGACGACATCTTCTGGTGTACGGCCGATTGTGGTTGGGTTACCGGGCACACGTACGTCGTCTATGGCCCGTTTTCGGCCGGGGCAACCTGTCTCATGTATGAAGGCGCGCCGAACCATCCCGACGAAGGTCGGTTTTGGGAACTTGTGGAGAATTACAAGGTAACCGTCTTCTACACGGCCCCGACCGCCATTCGGGCGTTCATCAAATGGGGCGACCATCACGTCGACAAGCACGACCTCTCCAGCCTGCGGCTGTTGGGCACCGTGGGCGAAGGGATCAATCCCGAGGCGTGGATGTGGTATCACAAGAAGATTGGCGGGGAGCGCTGCCCGATTGTCGATACCTGGTGGCAAACGGAAACCGGCGGCATCATGATGAGCCCGCTACCCGGAGCGATTGCCACCAAACCGGGAAGTTGCACCAAGCCGCTGCCTGGCATCATCCCAGCCATCGTCGACGAAAGCGGCCAGCCGGTCGACGCCAACCAGGGCGGTTGGCTGACAATCGCTCACCCCTGGCCCGGCATGTTGCGCGGCATCTGGGGCGACAACGAGCGCTATGAAGAAGTCTATTGGAGTAAGGTCAAGGGAAAATACCTGGCCGGCGACAACGCCCGTTGCGACAACGACGGTTACTACTGGATCATGGGCCGCATCGACGACGTGTTGAACGTTTCCGGTCATCGGCTCAGCACGATCGAGATCGAAAGCGCCCTGGTCTCGCATCCCAACGTGGCCGAGGCCGCCGCGGTGGGTCGTCCCCACGATCTCAAGGGCGAAGCGATTGCCGTGTTCGTTACCGTCAAAAACGGCGAGGCAAGCGACGAATTGCGCAAGCAGCTCAAGCAGCACGTCCGCAAAGAGATCGGCGCCCTGGCCCAACCCGACGACATCCGCTTCACCGGCGCCTTGCCGAAAACCCGCAGCGGCAAAATTATGCGGCGACTGCTGAAAGACATCGCCTCGGGCAAGGAAACCGTGGGCGATACCACCACACTGGAAGACTACAGCGTGCTGGCTAACTTGCGCGAAGACGAAGAATAGCCCCACAAACGCAGCTTCAAAGAAACATGTAAGCCGCGAGGCGCCAGCCGAGCGCTCGGCTACCGCCTCGCGGCTTACTTTGTATACTTTTGTACTGCGTAGCAGGGATCCTGGATAGACCCTGAGCAAGAACTGCTCTTGAGGTGCAATGATGCATGCCGATTTGAGTCGCGATCTGTTTCTGGTGAAAGAACACGTCGGCCTGTTCAAGGCCGCCAACAATTTTGACGTCTTTGATCCGGAAACGGGGAAAGAGATCCTCCATTGTCGCGAAGACCGTTTGGGGATGCTCACCCGGATGCTTCGGTTCACCGACTACAAACGGATGACGCCGTTCGACATTGAGATCCGCACGCCCGATGGCGAGTCGGTTGTGCATATTCGGCGAGGCATCTCGCTGTTTCTTTCCAAGGTCGACGTCTACGACGAGCACGAACAACGGATCGGCGGGTTCAAGCAGAAGCTGCTATCCATTGGCGGCGCGTTCAGCGTCCTGGACGAAAACGATCGGCCGCTCTGCGAACTGAAAGGCAAATGGACCAGTTGGGAATTCAGTTTCCTGGCCGGCGGCACGGAACTGGCCAAGGTCAGCAAGAAGTGGTCCGGATTGGGAAAGGAACTGTTCACCTCGGCCGACAACTATATTCTTCGGATTGACCCGAACTTGCCGAGCGACAGTTCGCTGCGGAAGTTGATCTTGGCCGCGGTGATGTGCATCGACATGGTGCTCAAGGAGTGACCAGCCGGCGTCAATCCGCTTGATGGCCGGAACACTCTAGCGCAGTCGCCAGATCAGTTTGAGCTGTCATTACCTTTTCCATCCCGACTCACGGGCTTTGCTAGAATCCATGGCGCCAGCTGCGCAATGACTATCGTTGTCAACATTACCACGACCCGATCCAACACGGCCGCCGCCAATGATGCGCCTGCCGTGGCACCCGTGACACTGGCGCCGTAAACGATTGCTGCCTCGCGAAATCCCAAAGCTTGGGGCGTAAGGCTAATCAAAAACATCAAATCCGCCAATAGCGATGCTACTACT
>CAXMSB010000097.1:0-1961 GCA_964195615.1 uncultured Granulosicoccus sp.
ATCCCCCTGTTCGTCGTAAACGAATGCAAGGTGGTGGCCTTCTACATATTCCCTTGCGGCCTCGTAAAGCGCGCCGCATGTCAGAAGGGGCTCGACAAGGAGCAGGATCGGTGGCCAGAGGGCGCACGACGCACTTTGTGATTTTTTTCAGGCGGCTTTTGTGTAGGTTCGTGTGCCAGTTGCGTTGCGGTGGCGTCGGATCCAATATAGCGACAGTGGCTGCGTGTCGCTGAGTTGGTCAGCGCGGAGTTGCAGCAGAGCCTCGCCACCGGCGGCGGTCCAGAATTTCTCGGATCCTTTGACGCGTTGATTGATCTGCTTTACGGTCGATTCGATGTGGCTGGAAGTGACCGGCAAGCCCAGGCGGCGATACTCCGGGTATTTCATCCGCGACTGCTGGTTGACCAAATAGGTCAGGGTCGTCGCGAGGATTTTCCGCGGGTCGGTCTCGCTGGCGTCGTCGGGAGGCAAGCCAAGTCCTGCGGCGCGGGCGGCCACTTCGGCGATCACCAGAGAAGTCTGGCCCTGCCAGACCCAAGTGATCCAGCGGAGATAAATTGGTGCCCCTTCTGTTTTGGTGCGGTCGGCCATCGCGGCGGCATACACGTACGTCAGAGCATGGATGAAGTCCAGGATCGGCACGAAATCCAGATGCTTGAAGTGCCGTTTCCAAATCCCCCAGTTGGCCGTCCCACCGTCGCCGACGAAGGCCTTCAATGGTGCGGCGGCGAATCCCAGCGACCATGCGCGGGCGGCCAGTTGTTTGCCGAAGTTCCGGCTGTCGGACAGCGAGGCGGCCACGTCGCGACATTCGAGACCGGGCGGCTCGAACACAACCGCTTCGCAGGCCTCGGCGCGTGGGTCGGGCGGCGGTATCCGGTTCTTTGCCGTCTCGACGTCAGCTTGTTCAAACCGCTGGCCTTGCGGGGCGACCTTTTCGGCGGCAGTGAGATGAATCTCTCGCGTCAGTTTCTCCATCTTGGCCAGGTTGCGAAAGGTGTCGGGCAATTCCGGACACGGATCCTCCTTGTGCTCCGAAGTTTGCAATTCCAGCAGAATGCCGACCTTCGTCTCGCACCAACGCGATTTCGAGTCCTTCGGCAAATCGCTACGTTGCATCCGACCACCATCGTAACTCACGCAGGCCACCTGCGGCGGCTTCACCCCCGGCGGAACCGCCAGTTGCTGCATCAGCGGCAACTGCTCCCACCGGCGGGTGTCGATTTCACGCTCGTAAACCCGGTCCTGGCCGATGCGTTCGGTCAGCCGCTCGACGCGTTTGATCGTCAGCTCCACTTCGAGCGTTTCGGCGATGCTCTCCTGGGCGGACCGAAATGAGGGAAGTTTGGACGCCAGATGCACGCACTTGCGGATCACCGTCGGCGAGAGGTCTTCGTCAACTCCCAGCCCCAGGGCCTTCGACTGAGGGAAAAAAAGCCTTCCGGGATTTCGGAAGGTACGCCTTGGGTTCGTCCCAATTGACCTCGCCGGACTCGGTTTCGATCGTCCGTGTCTCGACGCCAGCCGACCGGGCCACCTCCCCGGTGTCGGTCGTCAACACCTCGTCCGGAAGCATTTTCGCCTGTCCCTGGGCCGTCTGCTGCATCAGCACGCGAATCAACTCGTGTCCGACTTCTTTGGCGTCATCCTCGATCTCGGCGAACAGTGTTCCCCACTCTGGACAGCCCGCATCCCCGTACATCAAGCAGCGTGCTTCGGCCGCGATCTCAGCCAGACGCTGCCGAACCTGCGGTGTCAATTTCCCCTTACCAAAAGTTCGCGTGACCATCCTTGGTCTCCCATTGAAGTGATAAAGACTCCTTCCAGCAATTCCACACACCGATTTCTAACAAATCATCGCAGGCGCGCAAAGTGCGTCGTGCGCCCGTCTCCTGCTGAAGGGACAATTCGGTCTTGCACATTGAGCACCAGAAGTATCTCCGAATACGACGACAAATGCG
>CAXMSB010000098.1:0-14688 GCA_964195615.1 uncultured Granulosicoccus sp.
CCGCGTGAAGGTCCAGTTCACGACCGCCGTTCCCGAGCCCTCGACCTTCTGCCTTTTGCTCTTCGCAACGTGCCTGCTCGTCACTACCAATAAAAGTGGGCGCGCCAAGACTCGAACTTGGGACCTCAGCCTTATCAGGGCTGCGCTCTAACCAACTGAGCTACGCGCCCGACGTCGGGCGGTCGGAAAACCACCCCGCGGCGGGAATAATACTTGCCACACTGTCCTTTCGGCGTTTTACTACCGAATCGGCCATTTTAGATCGACTTCTACTGCTGTCAAACGCCAATTCGCGCCTGGGCGGTGATCGGGGCGGTCTCGGGGCATCGGTCTGGCCCGGGGTGGGTATCTCCGTCTATAAAGCACTCTGAAATTGCCCTCCCGGCGTGCCCCGCTTCGAGGTCCAGCGACCGGCGCCAAAAAG
The DNA here is from genome assembly GCA_964195615.1 of uncultured Granulosicoccus sp. Taxonomy (GTDB): domain Bacteria; phylum Planctomycetota; class Planctomycetia; order Pirellulales; family Lacipirellulaceae; genus Bythopirellula. The sequence goes on from CAXMSB010000098.1 coordinate 425, forward strand.
TAGTCAAATAAGGATATTGCTCGATGATTCGTTTCCTCTTGAGTCTGAAGATTCTGGCCGTAGTCTGCTGTTTCGCGGGGTCCGCCCGGGCTGGGGAAATTCCCAGTATGAGTACGGCCTTGTCGCTCGCACCAGTTCAGCCCGGCATCGAGTGCGATCGGCCGACACCGGAGGAGCAGGCCGCTTGCACGATCAAAGCAGAGAAGGTCAATGGCATGACCGCCTGGGTGGTTCGCGGGCCCAATGGCAATATTCTGCGGCAATTCGCCGATGCCGACGGGGACAACGTCGTCGACACCTGGAGCTATTTCCGCGACGGGCTGGTCGTCTATCGCGACATCGACGCCAACCACAACCGACAGGCCGACCAGCACCGCTGGTTCCACAGTGCCGGCTCGCGGTGGGGCATCAACGTCGACGAGGACAAACAGGCCACGATCGATCGCTGGAAGCTGATCTCCGCCGAGGAGGCCGCCGAGGAGGTCGTCGAGGCGTTGCGGACTGGCGATCTCAAGCGATTCCAAGCGCTGCTGCTCACCAGCGACGAGATCGCCAAACTGGGGCTTTCTCCGGCTGAAACCGAAAAGCTCGCCGAGCAGATCCGCGCGGCCACCAACTCGTTCGAGGCACTGCTGGCGGCGAAACAGCTCGAAGCCAACTGCCAGTTCAGCGATTTTGGCGGCGTCAAACCGGGCGTCGTTCCCGCCGGCACGCGTGGTTCGACCAAAGATCTGTTGGTTTACGAAAATGTGTGGGCCATGATCCGCAATGGGCAGGAGCACCAGCAGCTGCGGCTGGGGACGATGATCAGTTTCAACGGGTCTTGGAAACTGGCGGACGGCCCAATGTTCCGTGATTCTCAAGAAGTGGCCAGCGGCTTCTTCTACGGCTCTGGCGGTGGGGCGGGCGTTGCCAGCGCCTTGCCAACCGGAACGGAACCGACCGAGCGGATGCAGGAAATCCTGGCGAGCTTGGAGAAACTCGATCAAAAGATCGCCACGGCAGAGGCCGCCGACCGATCGATGCTCAATCGCCAACGGGCCGACCTGTTGGCCGAACTGGCCGAGGTGGCCCCCAACCAGGCAGAGCGTAAACAGTGGTTCAAGCAATTGGCCGACATGGTTAGCGCTTCGACGCAAGACGGCTCCTATCCGGAAGGGGTCGACTACTTGAAAGAGTGGGAGACGAAACTTGCTGCGCAGAACGATGACGATTTGGCCGGCTACTTCCAGTTTCAGCGCATGCTGGCCGAGTATTACGGCGTGACGCTGGCCCAGGGGGGCGTCGACGCCGCCCAGGCCCATGCCGACTGGCTCAAATCGCTCGAGGCATTTCTCGAACAGCACCCAAAGAGCGAGCATGGTGCGGAAGCCCTGCGACAATTGGCCATGGGGAGTGAGATTTCTGGCGAGAACAAAACGGCCGTGAAGTGGTACAACCAGCTTTTGGAACAGTTCCCGAGCAGCGTACACGCGGCGATGTCGCGGGGCGCCGTCAACCGGCTGACCAGTGAAGGTCGTCAGATCAGCATCAAGGGTCCGGCCATCCAAGGCGGCGACGTCAGCCTGGCCGACTATCGCGGCAAGGCGGTGGTAATTCAGTACTGGACTACTTCCTGCGACGTCTGCACGGCCGACCACTCGGTGTTGGGCAATCTCTACAAAAAATACGGGGGCCGGCGAGGACTGGAGATCATCAGCGTGAACCTCGACTACTCCCGCGACAAGCTCGTCGAGTATCTCAAGGAGAATCGACTGCCGTGGAAGCAGCTTTACCAGCCTGGCGGTTTCGACAGCCCCTTGGCCACCGACATGGGCATCGTGACTGTGCCGTTGATGCTGTTTGTCGGTCCCGACGGTAATGTGATCAGCAGCAACATCCGAGCGGAAGAGATCGAGGCGGAGCTGAAAAAGCTAATGCGGCCGCGAGCTCAAGCCACCAAGCCGCCGCTGAAGCGGTAGTGCTCATTCTGAGACGTGCGATTGTAGAATCTGCAAACTGTCGGACACTTATTCACTCTAACCGGCAAAGTCTGCGCAGCTTCCATTCTCGTCGTACGCCTGTATGTGTGTTTCAAACGATGCCAGCACTTGCACGGCAAAACCTTTGGCACGCCAGTCGCGTAATGAGAATCGTAACTGCCAGCGAAAGGTGTCGCCGGCACTGCGACGCGCAGGATGCGACGTCGTCAGCATAAGCACTCGTAGCTTTCTACTCGCCAAGGATCCGGCAAGGGATTGCCGGCAAGCCCTCCCATGACTCTCTTTGCAGGATTGCAAGCGGTTTGGATTCTCATTCACTTCATGGGCCTGACCGCGGCCTGGATGGTGCGACTGCACGCGCACCGTCGTAGCGAAGGGCTAGCACAGCTCGTCTTTCTCGCCTGTATGCCGGTGATCGCGTTGGCGACGGTGGTGGGTCAGCAATTGTGCCTGGCCGTTTGGCCTCTGTCGGCAGCCACGTTGGCAGTGATGATCGTGCTGGCAATCGCTGACTTCTCTCCGCGACGCTCTGCCATGGCTGCGTTCGAAGCAGGCAACTGAAACGAGCGTCCCCCCAAGCTAGCCGTTTCTGACAGCAACCGCGATTCTCCCAGCATGCGGTAATCTCCCAGCTTGACACTCATGGGCCCGAGTCATCGGCAAAATCGGAAAAAAGCTCCCTTCCGGCATCATCGCCTGCCGAAACTTCTAAGCAGACCATCAGAGTCGTCTGTCTACAGAACATCGCTGCGCCGGGCGAGTCCGTCCGGACAACTGTGTAAAGGAATTACTCAGGAGGGGGAAACAATGCGGAGTTTATTCTTAAGTCTAGTCATGGCGCTAGCCGTGTCGGGTTTGGCGGCCCAAGGGGCTTATGCCGTCATGAGCGACGAGACGATGGCCCAGTTCATCGCCAACGATCTCAAGGAAAGCGGTCGGCTCAAGGACTATCGTGTCGGCGTCAAGTACAAGGACGGCGTCGCCTGGCTGACGGGTACCGTCACCAGCCGGCAACAGAAGCAAGTAGCCGAGTTGATTGCCGGCAACTGCGAGGGCGTGGTTCATCTGGTAAGCAATCTGGAAATTGAATCGCCCCAGGGCCAACAGCAAGTCCAGCAGCAAGTCCAGCAGCAAGTCCAGCAGCAAGTCCAGCAGCAAGTCCAGCAGCAAGTCCAGCAACAAGACCAGCAACAAGACCAGCAACAAGACCAGCAACAAGACCAGCAACAAGACCAGCAACGAGGCCAGCGGATTGCCAATGCTAGCACTTCGTCAGGCGGCTCGAATCGATCAAGGCAATCTGCTCGTCGCATGCCCGCGAAAAACAATATGCCGGTGCCCTATGCTCGGGCAGGCCGGGGCGTCCAAGCGGCTTCCTATGGTCAGCCCGCTGCGTTTTGCCCGGGTGGCAACTGTGCGCCCGGCGGCACGATGGGACCGTCTCCGGCTGGCCACGTTCCCGCCGCGATGGGACAATCGGTCGGCTACGACAATCCGCAGGTGCCCGGCTACGCCTGGCCCAGCTATGCGGCTTCGCCGAACTACGCGGCGCTGACCTATCCGAAGCAGTACTCGGCGTCGGCCTGGCCGTACATTGGTCCGTTCTATCCCTACCCCCAAGTGCCACTCGGCTGGCGCAAGGTAACGTTGGAATGGGACGACGGCTGGTGGTTCCTCGACTTCAAGGATGGCAAGCATAGCAGGTAGCCGAGTGACGCGTTGCACGTCTATCGACCCTCGTTGACTCGCAAAGTCGGCGAGGGTTTTTTTGTGCCTGACTGCTGGAAGTGCTAGCGGCACTTTTTCTATTCCAATCGGAAAAACCCGCAAGTTTTGCCCAGCTTCACTCGATAACAAATACGTCGCCCTGGCAGAGAGGCCGGGGGGGACGTTTCCTTTTCAAATCCGCACCGGCGCCCCGGCGCCGCGGGGACCTCGCAATCAGGTCTTCCGAGCGAATCACTTGAAGGACCAAAGGTAGATTCGATGTCACGACCAAACCAGTTTACGAAGGCGGCCTTGGCCTTACTGATTTCGGTAGGCTCGCTCTCGACGAGCGGATGCTACTGGGGCCTGACCACACTGGGCCCGAGCTTGGGACCGTTCGCGATCCCTATTCCGATCAGTCCCTATCTCCAGAAGAAGAAGGAAGACGAGTTCTGGCAACACGAGCGCTACGATCGCGTGCCCATCCTGGGACCGATCACCTCGGGCGGCGAAATCGTTGCCTTGGATCCGCCGAGCGATGACGAAGTGATGCGGGCCCTGGAGAAGGCCGACAAAGTGCAGGGCGGCGTGCCGTTCTTGTACGAGCACAGTCGCAACGACGTGCGGATCGTCAAGGAGAAGATCGCCGACTACATCGATCCGCCGCGGGTCTATCCCATGATCGGGCCTGCCCAGCAGCATCACGCTCACTACAAGTGCACAATCTACTACGAAGACGTCCGCCGCATCGGCTGGCCTGTGCCGCACACGCTGCGAGACGAGGATTCGCAGGAAGTAATTTACATCGACCACAACCACCTGCACATGGTGGGGAACGTCGACACCGGGGCCAACAGCCAGTTCTAACGGACCGTCCGGCTGCTTGGTTAAGCATCATTCACATCCGGGCTTGCCGATTGTCCAACTGTTGGGCATCGGCAAGCCTTTTTTCTGTTTCGGCTAAATCGTCCGGGGGACGAGGGAGAGGCGACCATGCCCAAGGTCCTCCGCTGCAGTCTGCTAGCTCTGGCTATAGGTTTGGCCAGTTTGCGGAGCGGGACTGCCTGCGCCGACGACTCCTCGTTCAGTTCGGCTGTCCAACGCTATCGACAAGGCGACTGGCGCGAAGCTGCCACGGCTTTCGCCGATTGTCTTGCCGATGAGCAACATGCCGCGGCTGCCCAGTTTTACCTCGCCGAGTGCCAGATGCAGTTGGGCGAGTACGCCACGGCGCGCGACGTTTACCGCAAAGTGCTCCGTGACTGTGACAAATCCTTCCAAGCGAGGGCATTGTTCCGGTCGGGCGAAGCGGCCTGGCTCTCGGGCGATGCGGCCGCGGCGCAGGTGACGCTTCAGCAGTTCGTTCGCGAAAACCCCCACGACCCGTCGGCGGCCTACGCATTCACTTATTTGGGTGATCTGTCGCTGGAGACAGGCGATGCGACTCGGGCCGCGGCCGCCTATCGCATGGTCGTCGACAGCTATGGCCACACCCCGCGAGTTGCAGCGGCCCGACTGGGGCTGGCGAAGTCGCTGCTGATTCTGGAGCACACCGACCAAGTACCACTCGCATTGGGTCGGGTAACCGAACACGAAGACCAAGCAGTTGCGGCCGAGGCCTACTTGCTGTTAGGTCGGGCCGCATACGACGCAGGCAATTACAAAAACGGGCTCACTCAATTCCGCGAAGCGTGGCGTCGTTTTCCGCAGAGCCCTCTGGCGCGACGCGCGAGGCTGGCCGCGGCTTGGACGCTGTGGCGTTTGCAGCGGTTTGACGAAATCAGCCAAGAAGTCTCGTCCTTGTTCCACGAGGCCGAGTGGGTGGCGGATTACCATTACCTGTTGGGCATGGCGGCTTACGGCAAGCGAGACTGGGCCCGCGGCAGTGAACAGCTAGGCACCGCCATCGCCGCGGGGCCGGAACATCCCAATCGGGGAGCCATGCTCTTCTATCGCGGTGAGTGTTGTTTTCAGGACGAACGGTTCGACGACGCCCGGCACTGCTTCCGACAGGTGTTCGCGGAACATCCGCAGAGCGCGTGGCTTGACGACGCGCTATGGGGGTTGGCCCGAGTGGCACGAGCCGAGCGTGACACCGCCGCCTACCAATCTGCCCTCGTCCAGCTTCAACAACAAACGCCCACGAGCGAGTACCTGACCCAGATGGAATCGGCAGGCGCGAGCACGGGCAGTTCCGACACTTCGATCAAAGCGGAAAAACTGCTCGACGAAGCGGCTGGGTTGCAGCGCGATGGTCGCCACGACGGTGCTCTGGCCGCCTACCACGAACTGATCGATCGTGGACTGGCAATTCCACTGCGGGCGGAAGCCTTGCGGCGGGGAGCACGGTTGCATCAACGTCTGGACCAACACCGGGAAGCCCAAAACCTGTTTGAGCAGCTATTGTCCAAATTTCCCGAATCACCCCATGCCGCTGAGACAATCGCCGCCCTGGCCCGGATCCTCGACCGTGAGGGAAAAACGGCCGAAGCGAAGGCACTCCGCCGTGAATTGGTGTCAAAGTTTCCCCAGAGTGCCCAGGCTCCAGAAGCCGCCTATTGGCTGGCACACGCGGCTGCCGATGAAAAAGATAGCGCGCCGGCCGCCCAATATGTCGCTTGGCTGTTGGATGAACTCGAAAACCGGGAGAGTCTAACCGCACGCCAACGGCAGTTATGGGCGCAGGCCGTGTGCCTGCAGTGTCAGCTCGCTGCCGCGGAAGGGAAGTGGCAGGTGGTCGAGGACGCCGCTGCCGACGCGCTGCCGCGGTTGCCGCAGGGCGCCGATCAGGTTCGCGTCGATTTTTGGTTGGCCGAAGCCGAATTTCGCACTGCCCGATTTGCCGAGGCGAGCTCACGACTGGCAGAACTTGATCCGCGTACGGTTGGGATTGCCGAGACGTGGGTGGCGATGGTGCCGTTGCGTCGGGCCCAATTGGCAGCGCGGCGACAACAGTGGACCGAGGCACTCAAGCTGGTCGATCGGATCGGTCGCCAGTACCCCGCATTTCCACTGCAGTACGAAGTCGATTACCTCCGCGGTCGGGCATTGGCCGGGCGGGGCGAAATGGCCGCTGCCCGCGAGGCGTACGGTCGTGTGTTGGACAACGAGGCCGCAGGCGACTCGGAAACGGTCGTCATGGCTCAATGGATGATTGGAGAGACGTTCTTCCACCAGCGCGACTACGGCCAGGCGCGCGCGGCGTACCTGGCGGTGACCGAGCGGCAAGCGTCTGCCGACTGGCAGTCGCGGGCTGCGTTGCAGGTGGGAAAGTGCTGGGAATTGGAAGACCGCTGGGACAAAGCTCAGGCAATGTACAGGCAAGCGATTGAACGCTGGCCAGACGCCGAACCGGAACCACAACTCCAGGCTCGGCTGAAGTGGGCTGAAAGCCGACGAAACCAAACAAGATAACCACACGCCCTGTCACTCCAAGGCCTGCCGTGGAATGACAGGGGGGGAGACGAGGCACGGATGCGATTTACTACGAGTATTGCCGCCAGATTGCTCACAGCCCTGCTGGCAATCGCCTGCATGGCTCCGACCTGTTTGGCCGCAGAGACGGCAACCGGCGCGGCCGACGGGTCTCTCGGCAGCAAGAGCCTGTGGGACATGCTGCTGACGGGCGGGCCGCTGATGCTGCCCATCGTGGCGTGCTCGTTCGTGCTACTGCTGGTTGTGTTTGAACGGACCGTGAGCCTCCGCCGCAGCCGAGTCGTGCCGCGGTTGTTTACCGAGAGGTTCCTGCTGCAGACGAGCGAAGGGGCCCTCGATCGGACCGACGCCTTGGAGCGTTGCCTCGACAACAACAGCCACATCGCTTGCGTCTTCGCGGCGGCCGTGCGCAAATGGGGCAAGCCGGCCGTCGAAGTCGAACAGGCGGTCCTCGACGAGGGCGAACGAATGGCCAGCCACATGCGCCGCTTCCTGCGGGTGATTAACGGCGTGGCAACTGTCTGCCCGTTGATGGGCCTGCTCGGCACAGTGTGGGGCATGATGCAGGCCTTCGAGGCGATCGCCGGTAGCTCGGCCATGGGTAGGCCCGACTTGCTGGCCGGCGGCATCAGCGGCGCGTTGCTCTCGACCGCCGCGGGTCTATGCGTCGCGATTCCCGCGCTCATTCTCTATCTCTGGTTCGTCGGCCGGGTCGACATGCTGGTCATGGAAATCGACCGCTGTGGCCAGGAGCTGGTAAATCTCATCTCAGCCGAAGCATTGGAAGACCGCCGCGCCAATTCCCGAAAACCAAGAACAAAGAAGGCCGCCTAGGCGAGCATCGCTTCAGCGATGCGGGAGCGCACGGGATAACTCTCACCCCACCGACAACCGGATGCCACTCAAGACCCAGCAAGACGAACAGCCGTCGCTGAACCTGACGCCGATGATCGACGTCGTGTTCCTGCTGATCATCTTTTTTATGGTGGCGACGAAGTTTTCCGAGCGCGAACGAGACATCGAACTGGAGTTGCCCGAAGTGGCTGCCGCATCGGCGCTAACATCCGCTCCCAAGCAGCGGGTGGTGACCATCACGCGAACGGGGCAAGTTGCCCTCGACGGCCAGGAGGTTTCGCTGGCTGGGCTCACGCAACGCCTGACAGCCGCGCGGAGCGAGTATCCGAACACGAGTGTCGTGATCCGCGGTGATGCGGCATGCGCGTTTCAACACGTAGCCGCCACCCTTGCCGCGTGCAAGGACGCCAACATTTCCGAACTGGGCATCACGGTCCACGTGGCCGACGCGCCCCGGTCGAAGCGACGATAAGCCATGCCCCTTAACAACCAGCTCTTTCTGGCGTCCTGGGGATTGCCGACGGTCACTTGGGTGGTGATGTGGTCGGTGCTGGCCACTCTGACAGTGTTGCTGCTGGTAGTGCTGCGCACCCGCTGGAGCAAAGCCAAGCCGTGGCGCCGCTATGCCGTTCTTTCGCTGTGGGTACACGTGCTGTTGGCCTGTGCCGCAATGACCGTGCGAATCGTGGCTGGCGCTCCCGATGCCGGCGACGGCGAGCCGATCCGCATCGCGGTACTGGCGACCGTTGATGAACCCCAGCAGGAACCTGAAGAAGAGTTGACTCCCGACTGGGAACAGCCAAACGATCCGCCGCTGATCGCTCCCGAACTCACGCCGCCGGAAGCTCCGCCACTCGAGCCACCTGAGCCCGGTCCCGATGCGGCAGTGGTCGAGCAAGTCACGGAAACCTCTTCGGACACTCTACCAACACCTGCTCCACCGTTGGACGCACCGCCGCTGATGGCCGCGCCCGAACCCAAGGAAGACGCGCCAGCCGAGTCGCCACCAGTCGAGGAGCAGATAGCTCAAGCACCTGAGCCCGAACAACCCGCGGCCGCACCGCCCGCGCCGGAATCTCCCCCACCGCAACCAGCGGTGCCGTCAACCTACGCCGACCGCTTCGCCGAGAATCGAGATCAGATTGCCGCAGAAGGCGGCGGCAGCGAGCAGACCGAACGGGCCGTCCGTGCGGCCCTCGGCTGGCTGGCCGATGCCCAGTCGGACGGCGGCGGCTGGGACGCCTCACGTTTCGGAGCCGGACACGAACGCTCGGTCCTCGGCCACAACCGAAACGGTGCCGGCGCCAATGCCGATACCGGAGTCACCGGCCTGGCGCTGCTGGCGTTTCTCGGTTCAGGCCACACCCACCGGGGTGGCGATTACACGTACGAAGTTGCCGCCGGTTTGGAGTATCTCCGCGGTCGGCAACGGAAGAACGGTTCGCTCTATGGCGACGCCCAATTGTTCGCGCAGATGTATTGCCACTCGATGGCAACCTTTGCCGTGTGCGAAGCGTATGCTCTCACACAAGATCCCCGCTTGGAGCCGATGGCAAAAGCCGCGGTACGCTACACACTCTCCATGCAGCACCCGACCGACGGTGGCTGGCGCTATCGTCGCGGCGACACGGGGGACACGAGCCAGCTCGGTTGGCAAATGATGACGCTCAAAAGCGCGGAGTTGGCCGGCATTCGTGTGCCGGGATCCACCTGGACCCGCGTCGAGCGATTCCTCCGACGCGTGAAACGCGGCCACACGGGCGGGTTGGCCTGTTATCGTCCCGAAACACCGGCCAGTCGCACAATGACGGCCGAAGCGATGTTCTGTCGTCAGTTGCTCCAGCCGAGCGGCACCAACGGATTGAGCCCCGCCGCCGCGATGGAAGCGGCTCGGTCGATTGCCGAAGAGTTGCCGTCGACGTCTCGTCGCAATCTTTACTACTGGTACTATGCTACGCTCGCGTTGCACCAGGGCAGGGGGCGGTCGGCCGCGGCGACCGAGGCTTGGGACGACTGGAATCAGGCCCTCACCACGGTGCTCGTCACCACCCAGCAGGACGACGGCAGTTGGACCGCCGACACCACCTGGGGCGGCTACGGCGGACGCGTTTACACGACCGCCCTGTCGGCCATGTGCCTGGAGGTCTACTACCGCTACAGCCCCATCGACGCGTCGGGCGAGCTGGCCCGCCGCCGGCAGTGGCAGGCCGTCCACCGCTGAGAAAAAAACTGGAATAATCCAGTTCTACGCTCCCCCTCAATACTTTGTGGTCCCGCACCCTCCGACCACCAGATGTTGTGGTATTCAAAACGAAAATCTCGTTTTTTCTTGCGCCGTGTTCTGTGTCGAACCGGCACGAAAAACCCGTTTTCTTCGGGAAAACGGAGGGCATCGTCTGTTCGGTTGGACGCTCTAATAACCTCGCCTTGTCCACATATCTGGTGGTCCCGCAGGGTCCGAATCGCAAGGGATTGTGGTCCTCGAAATATCGACGTGCTGTTTTGATGCCAGGTCTTCGGTTTGGTGGGGTGGCTGATTCTTTTGCTTGACGGGGACCTTGTCGGGTGTGGCCAGCAATCGCCGCTTGACGAGGTTGGTCCGCCAGCAACAAAGGGCCCGCGAATCACGCGAATAAGCGCGAATGATTTTTTGATTCCTTCAGTAGAACTATTTGTTGGGAGTCACAAACATGTGCGTGTCGAATGTACGTAAGCATTGGGTCCGTTCGCGACCATTCGCGTGATTCGCGGGCACATCTCTTTTCACTCTGAGTATTATTGACCACAACCCGTTCGGTGTTCAGAGGCGTTCTTTGGTCGTCAGCCGTATTGCCACCGGGTACAAGGCGCCGAGGGGAAAGTAGACGTAGTGTGCGTGCAGCGCAGCGAAACGCACCAGAGAAAATGGTGCGTTCCGTTATCACTCCACACACCCTACGGCCTCAGCGGTCGCGGAGCGAAGGAGCGGGTGGCCGGGGCAAAGCGAAGCGTGCCCTAGTCCGGATTTCTCACCACGAAACACACGAAACACACGAAACACACGAAAAGAATACAGCTGTCGAGATATTCTTGAACTCAAGAAGGAATGCGAAGTAACAGCCTGTCGTCTGGCTCACTGTAGCCATCCATCAACAAATCTCCTGGCTTTCGTGTATTTCGTGTGTTTCGTGGTTCCCTCTGGTGAGAAATTCGGGCTAGGACTACAGCGCTAGGTTACTCGGCCGGTTTGGGTCCACGAATAACACGAATGTCACGAATAGGAGATATTTCTGTTGGAGCAATTTACCAAAAATCGTTCCCGCGTTTCCTCACACAAACTGCAGCGACAGTGCAAGTCGTCGGAACATGGGCATGCACCTTGCACTAGTCGTCGCATGCCCTGAATGGTTAACCGCTGATTACGACTTGAGGGATCGTTCGCAGCCACCATTTCATTCGTGCAATTCGTGTTATTCGTGGACTTTCTTGTCCTGTGAGGGCAGTGACTTAGCGCTGTAGTACTACGAACTAATCAGATTAGCGTGGATCAGTGTTTCACAAGAAAAGTCTCGCGCAGGGGCGCAGAGATCGGGGAGAAAAGGAGCGGGTGGCCGGGGCGTGCCCGGGGGCGGATGGGCGGCGGTGGCTGATTTGCGAATTGAGCAAATGTAGGTCGGGTGCCGCACCCGACACTCGCCCGTTGAATCTTGACATGAGGGAACAGAGGAAACAGAGATAAGAGTTTCCAACAGACTCTGCTGCCTTTGCTTGCTCCTGTTCAATCACTTTCCGTCAGGCGCGGCACCTGACCTACGAGCTTGGCTAGATTGGCAGTATTGGACCTGCCCCCGCTTCTGTCCTAGATTCTACATTCTTCTTGGTTGCTCTAGGGCAAAAAACCCATCTAGTTAGCTTTCACGCCTGCGGGTATGGACGAATCGGGCTGCGGGTGTCAAGATTGGCGGTTTGTAGCCACTAATAGCCCCCTGGAAAGCCCTTCCCGATGGCCAATCAAATTCCCCCTACTTTTGACGCAGAAGTTTTCAATTGCCCCTATTGCGACGTTCACGCAAAGCAGAACTGGTTCAAGGTGGTTGGCAACGGTGTCCACGGAGGTAGTTCATTTCACCTTGCTGATCGTTGGAGGATCTCCAGGTGCGACAAGTGCGACGAACCCACCATTTGGCTTGCACAGAAGGTTCTTTTCCCGCAAGGCTTCTCCGGGCCTCAGCTTAACGAAGATCTGACCCAAGACATCAGGACGATTTCAACGAAGCAAGAGAAATCGCTGTAGCCTCACCACGAAGCGCGGCTGCCCTCTTGCGGCTTGCCATCCAAAAGCTCTGTGTGCAACTCGGCAAGCCCGGGAAGAATCTGAATGAGGACATTGGAAGTCTTGTGTCTGACGGACTGCCGATCCAGATTCAGCAATCGCTTGACATTGTTCGCGTCACAGGGAACGAAAGCGTCCACCCCGGCGAACTTGACGTCAGGGACGATCTCGAAAACGTGGCCGACCTGTTCACGCTTGTTAACACGATTGCCTACCAACAGCTTACTCTGCCTAGGCAGACGCAGGAGATGTATGACGCTTTGCCGACATCGAAGCTTGAGCAGATCGAGAAACGAGATGGCGACTAGAAAGTGAGCATGACCTCCATGACCGATCAGTCTTCTGCCCCGAAGCTGCTTTGGAAGTACCGTAAGTGGAACGACCACGCCCGCGCGATGATCGAAAACGAGGAAGTAAAATTCTCTCGCCTTTCGGATTTCAATGATCCGTTTGAAGGAGCTTGCTTATTGCGGTTTCCCAGTGATTCTGCAGAGCTTGACAGGTATGTTAGGGAAGTTTTGGCGCAGCAACATCCAGGTGATTCGACTTCCATGCGAACGATGCGATACGGACAGCTCCGCAAAGAAATCCAAGAAATAGCTGAAAGATCCAAGGGCAGTCCGATCCAGTATAGGGTGAGCGATCAACATGGAGTCTTCTCTGCAGCCGACCACTGCGACGATGTTCTGATGTGGTCACATTACGGCCATCACCATCGGGGAGTCAGTATAGCTGTCTTGCCAGATCGCTTTGCGCCGAAGGTGTTTCTTCCAATTCAATACGTGCAAAGTATCCCTGTTACAACTGCATGGGAATTCCTCGAAGGGACGCACGAAACATTCCAGAAAATCGCACTTTCCAAGTCTGTAGCCTGGAGATATGAGCACGAGTGGCGAACATCAATGGAACCGGGTGTGCACTACTTCCCAGAATGTGTTGAGCGAGTTGTTGTCGGTGCTCTTGCTACAGAGGACACACGCCGGGAAGTCACGGAGACGGCGAATAATTCCTCTCGTCGCATCCAGATTCACGAAGCTCGCCTTAGTGATACCCGCTTCGAGGTAACCATTGAACCGCCGATCCCCGGCTAGCTGACCCCATGCCCACCCTCATCGCCTACGCCTGGATAGCCACCGTGGCCGTCACGACCTCCTAGGGGACTAAGAATGGACATTATTCAAAAACGATTTGACGAGCTCGACGTGATGGCGGAGCAAGTTGCCGAGAGCTTGGGGAATCAAAGTTGTCCGCAAGCCAAATCGAGTTTGGAAGATGGACCAGCCACAGGGGAAATCGGAGCATGTGGTGCAGACTATTGATCAAAGCCTATTCTCTCAGTGGAGAGTATCGGTGCTGACATTGCTGGAACAAGTCTTTGGTCCCTCAAGAGTTGCGTACCGTGAATTTGCAGACTTCTCGTTGTCGTACTTGACGGGCGCACAGTTCTTTCATGGCTTGGTGCCGATCTTCCGGTCCGCTAAATCCGACTATGAAGGCGGCTACCTTTTCCGATGTCCCAGGGTGTTGCCCCGTGCTGACTTAGGACCGCCCCTGTTGGGGCTGCGGACTCATCACGTTCCCGATGTCCCAGGGCGTTGCCCCGGGCTGACTTAGGGCCGCCCCGGTTGGCGCTATCGACTCATTACGTTCCCGATAACCCAGGGCGTTGCCCTGGGCTTGCTTGGGACCACACCGTTGGGGCTGAGACGGTCCGGCTGCGCCCTGGGTTGAGAGGCAACACCGATATGATAAGCTCCAACGGGACAGACCGAAGCCGGCGCAGGGCGTCGCCTTGGATCACCGGCAACGCCGAAACAAAGCCCCAAAGGGGCGATCCTATGTCAGCCCAGACATCTGAGGTGTTCTGTCAAGTCTGTTTTTTTCATCTGGGCTCCTGAGTTAGGTTTGCTTGGAAGCGAGATATTTGAGGAGGGGGGATTTCCCTTTGACCAGAGAGGCGCGGTAGGTCATTT
>CAXMSB010000099.1:0-2698 GCA_964195615.1 uncultured Granulosicoccus sp.
CGTCATCAGCGATGGAAGCTCGGTGACCGAAGGGAGCTTGACGGTGCAGGCGATTGGCCCCGCAGAGGAGGTGGTGCACGTTTCTGTCGATGAACCTGTTCGCCCCGGTATCTTCATCCCCGAGGTAACCTTTCCGACAGCCGGTTCGTACCAGTTTTCGCTCGTCGTTCGATCCCCGCAACTTGAGGGCGGGGAGGAAACGATCGAATTGCCACCCGTTGCAGTATTCGACGATTCTGAAGCAGCCGTGGCAGCAGCCGAAAACTCCCACGAGCAAGAGCCTGGCGATTTGATTCCGTTCCTGAAAGAACAACAGTGGCGCGTCGGTGTGACGACCGTTGAAGTCACCGAGCAGGAACTAGTTGAACGTCTGGTCGTGCCAGCAGCGGTGATCGTGCCACCAGGGTCAGGCGCTGCCGTCAGTTCCCCAATCAGCGGCAAGATTCTACCGCCCGCGGGCGGACGTTTTGTCCAGGTCGGTGAAATGGTCCTCGAAGGCCAAGTGTTGGGCACGATTGAACCAAGCGTCGTAGGAGCCGAGGCCGTCCAGTTGGTCGCCAACCAGGCTCAATTGCAGACGCTCGACGCCGATCTGGTGATCAAACAACTGGAAATCGAAGCCCAGATCAAGAATGCTGAGTTGACAATCTCACGTGCCACAGAGGTCTATCTGCGCAAACAGAGGCTAGTGGAACAAGGCATCACGCCGGGCAAAGATCTCCTGCTGGCAGAACATGAATTGGCGCTAGCCAAAGGTCGCCTTGCCGGGCTCTTGGAATTGCGGCGACCCTACTGCGAGGCCCGAGAGCGCGTGGCCGCGGTGCTGGGACAGGTGCAGTCTTCTGGAAACATGGGCGATCGACCCGGACACTTGCAGGTCACGCTCCGCAGCCCAATTGCTGGTACTGTCGTGGAGCTCAAAGCCACGTCGGGAGAACTTGTCGACGGAGGGCGACCGCTATTCCGGATCGTCGACCTCAAGAGACTGTGGATTGAAGCAAACGTCTCAGAATACGATCTGGCCCGAGTGGAACAGGCGCCTGGCGCAAGCTACCGGCTGGCGGCCTATCCCCACCGAATCGTGCCGATCCTCGAAAACGGTGGCTGTTTGATCAACATCGGTTCTGAAGTGGATGCCGAAACACGAACCATTCCCATCCGCTATGAAGTGGCCAACGGCGATGGGTCGCTTCGCGTGGGGATGTTTGCTGATCTGTTGGTCGAAACCCGACATCGGCAGCAGGCCTTGGCCGTTCCGAAAACGGCTGTCATGGATGAAGCCGGCGAGACCGTCGTCTATGTGCAACACAGTGGCGAGTCGTTTCAGCGTCGCCGTGTCGAGTTGGGCATTCGAGATGCTGATCTCGTGGAGATTCGTCAAGGGCTCCAGTCGGGTGAGCGGGTCGCAAGCAAGGGGGCCTATTCAATCCGGTTGGCTACCCTCTCTAAACAAGTCATTGGCCACGGTCACGCACATTAGGAAACCAGCGCTATCATGATCACCAAACTCATTCATCTGTCACTCACCAATCGAGCACTGGTTGTTGTGGTTTCTGCCAGTCTCTTGGCGATGGGGCTGTATACGGCTACCACCATACCCGTGGATGTCTTTCCCGACTTCACGGCCCCCACTGTCACGATCCTCACCGAAGCCCATGGTATGGCCCCCACGGAGGTTGAAACGTTGGTCACCTTCCCGATTGAGGCTGCCATGAACGGGGCATCCGGGGTGCGGAGGGTTCGTTCGTCTACGGCAGTTGGATTCTCGGTCGTGTGGGTCGAGTTCGACTGGGGGACAGACATCAAAACCGATCGGCAAATTGTGGCCGAAAAGTTGGGGCTGGTACGCGACAGCCTGCCGCCGGAGATAGATTCTCCCGTGATGGCCCCCCAAGGTTCCATCATGGGCGAGGTCTTCTTTCCCGCCCTGCGCTCGGAGACCCACTCGTCGTTTGAGTTGCGTACCCTTGCCGACACGACCGTCAGGCGACGACTTTTGGGGGTGGAGGGTGTGGCCCAGGTCACGCCCATCGGCGGAGATGTCAAACAATATCAGGTCGTCCTCTCTCCCTCGAAACTCCAAGCGTTCAACATTGCGGCTGCGGAAGTCTCCCAGGCGTTGCGCGAGACGAACGAAAACTCAACGGCCGGGATCGTGCTCGATGGCGGGCAAGAATTTCTGATTCATGGCATGGGTCGGGTCCATCATCTGGAACAAATTGCCGAGACCGTGGTGACGGTACGCAAAGGCATTCCCATTCGCGTAGGCCAACTTGGCAAAGTGCAAATCGGCGCTGCGCTCAAGCGCGGTACAAGTTCCGCCATGGGGCGTCCGGCGGTAATCCTTGGCATCACGAAACAACCGAACGTCAATACCTTGGAATTGACGGAACGCCTGGAAACGGCGCTGGACGAGATCGAAGCAACCCTTCCCACGGGCATGACCATTCAGCGGAACATCTTCCGGCAGGCCGACTTCATCGAAACGGCCGTCCGCAATGTTGAAGGTGCATTGTTCGATGGGGGCATCTTGGTCGTGATCATCGTGCTTCTCTTCCTTGGGAATCTTCGCGCAAGTGCGATCACCTTGATTGCGATTCCCCTGTCGCTCTTGAGTACGGTGCTTGTGCTGAAGGCCTGGGGCGCAACGATCAATACGATGACACTTGGCGGCATGGCAATCGCTATTGGTGCACTG
>CAXMSB010000100.1:0-8864 GCA_964195615.1 uncultured Granulosicoccus sp.
ATTCTCGGCGTCGATTTCAATCCAACAGTTCATGAAGAATAAGTTCAGGAATGACCTTGCTAATCCGACATTTCCCATCTGAGATTGTCTGGAACCGTTCCAGGCTCGGAATGCCGCCTATTGTAACAGCATGCGCCCTCCCCGCTAGATCCCTCGGCGGACCTCGGGATGACACTTGTTCGTCATTGGGTGCTTAGTCATTCGTGCTTCCTCAGTCATTCGTCATTTACGACGTTTGCTGTGAACTGACCTAGCGCTGCAGTACAAGGATGTCACCGATTGTAACACTTTGCTCAACTTTGTTCATGGGCTCCGGCATTGTCACTAACGCCTGAGGCACAGCGAGACGTTGACTTAACATCTTGCCGCGATGCGATGGTTCAAGAAAAAAAGAAGGTGCGCTATCGCAATAGCTGAATGCGCGAAACCGTGAACAGTCTGCAATGGTCGCTGGATAGCGAGAGAAACGACGCTCCAGAAACCGCAACCGCTAGGGATTCTCAGAGCCGAGCGAGAAGATATTTCTCCGCCAGTCGTCGAAGTCTTCTCGGCGACGCAGCTTGTCATTACACTCAATCGTATGCAGAGAGAAGGTGCGACGGCACGTTGGAAGTCATGGATTCGATGATTAAGTGTATGAAGCTATGTGCGCCGGTCGTGCCTTGCTGTCCTGCAGACGTTGAATGAAACCGAAGAGCTTGAAGATGAACGAATCCGGTAACCATATTGCCTCGCCTCCGCAGACAGACCGTAAACTGGTTATTCTGACGGAAGGCCATGCGAAGCCAGTCACCGCGAAGACGGCTGTCAGCTTGTTGCGCTACCGACCGGAACAGGTTGTCGCACTGCTCGACTCGATGCACGCTGGAAAGACGGCTCAGCAGGTGTTGGACGTCGGCGGCGAGACGCCGTTCGTGGCAAGCCTGGAGGAAGTGCCCGAAGCCAATACGCTGATGCTGGGCATCGCGTCTGCTGGGGGGCGGATGCCGGACTCGTGGCGAAAAATAGTGTTGGCGTCCATCGAGCGGGGCATGGACGTCGTTTCGGGGCTTCACGAGTTTCTGTGCGAGGACCCCGAGTTTTCTCAGGCTGCCGCCGCCAAGGGCGTGCAACTCGTCGACGTGCGGAAGAACTCCGAGAGCGACGTCTCCAACCGCAAAGGGATTCGCGAAGACTGTTTGCGCATTCATACGGTGGGGCAGGACTGCAGTGTGGGCAAGATGGTGGTTGCGATTGAAGTTTCGCAGGCGATGCAACGCCAGGGGGTCAAATCGAAATTCGTCGCCACCGGACAGACCGGGATTCTCGTCGAAGGAGACGGCTGCCCGATCGATTGCGTGGTTTCCGACTTCGTCAGCGGCGCGATGGAGAAACTCGTGCTCGCCAACCAGCACCACGACGTTCTGCTCATCGAAGGGCAGGGGAGTCTCGCCCATCCCCGCTACTCGGCGGTCACGCTCGGCCTGTTGCACGGGTGCCTGCCACACGGAATGATCATGTGCTACGAAGTCGGCCGTAAGTCGGTGCATGGCATGGAACACATACCGCTGAAATCGCTTGCGCAGTTGTGCGACGTCTACGAAGAGATGGCCGATCTGATGTTCCCTTCGCAAGTGATTGGGGTGGCGATGAATAGCAGGAACCTCTCTGATGAGGAGGCCGAGCGGGAGCGAGAACGGGTGCGGAGTGAACTGGGGCTGCCCGTGTGCGACGTTATCCGCCACGGTCCCGAGGAGTTGGTCCAAGCCATTCGTGAATTGACTCCCCTGATGGCGGTCTCATAGGGCTTGCCGTGCTAAAGCACAACGCTTCATGGTTTGTCGGTCTGATCTGAAATCTTTTCTCTTACGTCGCGAGTATTCGTTGTGAAACTGTTGACGCACGAATTTGATTTGCCACTTCAGCATGCCTTTACGATCTCTCGTGAGTCGACCACCGTTCAGCCGACGCTGATCGTGGAACTCTCCGACGGTACGCACCGAGGCTACGGAGAAGCCACGAGCAACTCCTACTATGGCATGACGCTGGAGAACATGCAGCAGGCGCTGGCGCGGGTTCGGCCCGTCGTGGAGTCGATCGATCGCTTGGAGCCGGAATCGCTCTGGAACGAGGTGGCTCCCAAGTTGCAGGATTGCCCGTTCGCGCTCTGCGCCTTGGACGAGGCCGCTTACGATCTGTGGGGCAAGCAACAGGGGGCGCCCGTCTATCGGCTGTGGGGGCTCGACAATTCGCAAGTGCCGCTGTCGAACTTTACCATCGGGATCGACACGATCGAGGTGATGGTCGAGAAGCTCAAGGAAGTACCGGACTGGCCGATCTACAAGATCAAACTGGGCACAGAGCACGACATAGAAATCCTGACTGAATTGCGCAAGCACACCGATGCCGTGTTTCGGGTTGATGCCAATTGCGGTTGGACCGCCGACGAGACGATCGAGAATTCCCCGAAACTTCAGTCCCTTGGCGTGGAGTTTATCGAACAACCGTTGCCCGCGGACGATTGGGACGGCTACCGCAGAGTCTTCGACCAGTCGGTGCTACCGATCATGGCCGACGAGAGTTGCATTACCGAGTCGGACGTGAAGGCCTGCCAGGGCTATTTTCAGGGTGTGAACGTCAAACTCGTAAAATGCGGTGGACTGACGCCGGCTCGTCGCATGATCGACGAAGCGCACGAGTTGGGTATGAAGGCGATGGTCGGCTGCATGACCGAGTCGTCGGTCGGCATCTCGGCGATTGGGCAACTGCTGCCACTGCTGGATTACGTCGACATGGACGGCGCCGCCCTGTTGGCCAAGGATATCGCCACGGGTGTTGTCGTCGACCGGGGCAAGTGCCGGTATCCCGCCGTGAACGGCAATGGCGTGCAGTTGCTTGAGAACGGATGATTCAATTGTCTTACGGAGTACCGAACATGTCTGCTGTTTGTCGCCGGTTGGTCGTCGTTGTCCTCTCCATGTCGTGGCTGACGGCAAGTTTCCCTTTTGCCACTGCCGCAGAGGACTTGAGCGCACGATTGCAGCCTCTGATCGACGCCCACAAGGGGGAAGTGGGCGTCATGGTTAAGCATCTGGACTCGGGCGAGTCGTTCGCCCATCGAGAAGACGCCCCGATGCCGACGGCCAGTCTCATTAAGTTCCCACTAATGGTGGCCGCTTACCAGGCGATGGAAGAAGGTTCTTTGCAGCCGGATCAGATGGTGACGCTCCGCAAGGAGGACCAGGTGCCCGGCTCGGGGATTCTCACCTCCCATTTTTCCGACGGGGCAACGTTTCCGCTGTTCGACGCGATTCGCCTGATGATGTCGTACTCCGACAACACGGCAACCAATCTGGTCATCGACCAGGTTGGCCTCGATGCGACCGCGAAGCGGATGAAAGCGCTCGGCCTTGAGAATACAGTGCTCCACTCGAAGGTGTTTCGCCGCGATACGTCGATCTTCCCCGAGCGGAGCCAACAGTTTGGTCTGGGAAGTACGACAGCCGCGGAGATGATTCGGCTGTTGGAAATGCTGCAAAAAGGTGATCTCGCCAGCAACAAAGCCAGCCAGCAGATGATTGCTCACATGTCTTCGATCGAAAGCCGTGCTAAGTTTCCGCGCCTGCTGCCGCCAGAAGTAAAAGTGTTTCACAAAGGCGGCTCGGTGTCGGCTTCGCGCTGCGATGCCGGCGTTATTTTGAGCCCGAACGGGCCGATCGCGCTCTGCGTGCTCACCGCAAAGAACAAAGATCATCGTTGGAGCGACGACAACGCTGGCGACATGTTGAGTTCTCACATCGCGAAGGAAGCCTACGACCATTTTAATGCCGGAGTTGTGGCGAAGGACGCCTCGGGTCCCAAGGTCTTGAAGATGGGGGCCAACGGTCTGCTGGTCGAGGCCCTGCAGCGAACGCTTAATGCGCGACTGAAGCCTTCGCCTCGATTGGGTGTCGACGGCGATTTCGGACCGATGA
The DNA here is from genome assembly GCA_964195615.1 of uncultured Granulosicoccus sp. Lineage (GTDB taxonomy): Bacteria > Planctomycetota > Planctomycetia > Pirellulales > Lacipirellulaceae > Bythopirellula. Next base: position 3,954 of record CAXMSB010000100.1, read on the forward strand.
CTCAAGGGGCCGTGATCGACTTTCAGCGATTCAAGAAACTGGAGGAGACGGGCAGCGTCGGCCCCGAAACCTGGAAGGCCCTGGGAACGTTGGTGGAAGAAGACTCCAGCGGACCGGACCCGGCTGTCGTCAATGCGGAAGTCATCAAAAAACAGCCTGCCGACTCGTTGACGGGGCCGCCGCACGTAACGTGCAAGGCGTGGGCCATCGGCGACGCTGAAACTGGCGAGCTGCTGTGGGGCTTCAAAGAAGACGAGCGCCGCGACATTGCCAGCACCACCAAGATGATGACCGGCTATCTGGTGACCACGCTTGCCGAGAAGCAGCCGGAAGTGTTGAACGAGACGGTCGTTTTCTCCCAACGGGCTGATGGGACGGGCGGATCCACCGCGGGAATTCGCGCCGGTGAGAAGCTGTCGGTCGACGAGTTGCTCTACGGTTTGCTGCTTCCTTCGGGCAACGACGCCTCGGTGGCGCTGGCCGAGCATTTTGGCGATCGGCTTGGCGACGCGTCTGAGGGCGACTCCTACGATCGTTTCATCGGGGCGATGAATCGCATGGCTCAACGGTTGGGAATGACACGCTCCGGTTTCACCAACACCAGTGGGTTGCCTCAGGAAGGGCACCAGGCATGCGCCGCCGACTTGCTGACTCTGACCTATCATGCTATACAGCAGCCGCTGTTTCGTAAGTACATTGGCACGGTGCAGCGCGGTTGCACGGTTGTTGGTCCCGGGGGCTACCAGCGGAATCTGTTCTGGCGAAACACGAATCGTTTGCTGCGGACCGAGGGTTATCACGGTGTGAAGACGGGCACGACCAGTGCTGCGGGATCTTGTCTCGTGTCGCAGGGCAGTCGTGGCGACCGATCGCTGATCGTCGTCGTACTTGGCGCCGCTTCGACAGACGCCCGCTACGTCGATTCGCGAAACTTGTATCGTTGGGCATGGCATCAATTGGGTTTTAGCGAATAGACGACCGATCGATATGGAACCACATCCTTACGGTTGGCTCTGCTTGTTGCCCCCGTTGGTCGCGATTGTGTTGGCGATCGCCACTCGCAAGGCCTCGGTTTCGTTGTTGGTGGGAATCATCTGCGGCGCTCTGATCACAACGGGCGGCGATCTTTTTCAGGCCTTGCACGATACGTGCGAAGTGCATATCTGGCCGACATTTACCGATCAGGGAAAGCTACGCGTCTTCTCATTCACTCTGCTGATGGGAGCCATGATTGGCGTGATCTGTCGCTGCGGAGGCATGCAGGGACTGATTCAGCTGATTTCGCCCCTGGCAAGAACGCGTCGTGGGGGGCAGCTCGTTACCTGGCTGCTTGGCCTGCTGATTTTCTTCGACGACTACGCCAATACGATCCTGCTCGGCAGTACGCTGCGTCCGCTCTGCGATCGGCTGAAGATTTCTCGGGAGAAGCTTGCCTACCTGGTCGATTCCACGGCGGCTCCGGTGGCTGGGTTGTCGCTGTTGTCGACTTGGGTGGCCGTGGAAATCGAATACGTTCGCGAAGGGATCGAAACGCTGGGCGCAGCTACCGATTGGACGGCCATCGACCTGTTCATGGGGAGCATCCCCTATCGGTTCTATATCCTGGCCTCTTTGGCCCTGATCCCCATGATCGCTCTGAGTGGGCGAGATTTTGGGCCCATGCTTCGAGCCGAGCGACGACGACTCAAAGAGTCTCACAAGGAAGCGGAGGACACGACTGCGATTCTCGACGCAGAATCTCGTGACATGCCCGCTCGCTGGTACAACGCGGTGCTGCCGATTGTGGTAACGCTGGGCGTGGTGGTGTGGCTGCTGTACTCCACGGGCTTGGAGTCGCTCGCGGTCGCGGCAGGCGAACCCCCGCCCAAGCTGCGTGATATCCTGGGCGCGGCCGATTCGAGCTTCTCGCTTCAATACGGCGCGTTAGTGGGTCTCCTTCTGGCGATGTTCCTGTCAAGCGTCCAGCGACTGGTGAGGTGGCCCCAGTTGATGCAGGCCGCAGGGCAGGGGGCCCGCATTGTGCTGCCCGCGATCGCCATTCTTTTGTGTGCATCGGCGTTGTCGCGGATGACGGGCAGCCGCTCGGTGGAGGGCGAACCTACCGTGGCGTCCTACGAGTTCAAAGATCATCGGCTCTACACGGGCGACTTCCTTGCTCAATCGTTCTTGGCAAGTGAAGACGCCGACATTGATTCAGGGGGAGAATCACTTAGCACGATGGGGAAGTTGCTGCCGACAATCGTGTTTCTCTTGGCGGCGGGGCTGTCGTTTGCCACGGGCACGAGTTTTGGCACGATGGGAATCATGTTGCCGATTGTGGTCACGCTCGTTCATGCGCTGCTCAGCGCGGAAGGTGCGATGGTCGCGGCCAGCAATCCGATTGTGCTCGCTTCGGTCGGCAGCGTACTTGCCGGCTCCGTTTTTGGCGACCACTGTTCGCCGATCTCCGATACGACGATTCTCTCCTCCCAGTCGTGCGCTTGCGATCATGTTGCGCATGTGATTACGCAAATGCCGTACGCTCTGTTGGTGGCGACCGTGTCGGTCGTTTGCGGCACGCTGCCGTTGGGCTGGGGCGTGTCGGTGTGGCTGCTGCTGCCGCTGCAGGTGGTTGCCTTGTTCGTCGTGTTGGCGCTATTTGGCCGGAAGGCTGAAGATCCGTAGCGAGAAACATCTGAGAGAATCCATGAACAGAAGACTCCCCTCCCAAGTGTCGTTGCTCGTCGTCGCGTGTCTTGTGGGCGGCATGTCCGTCCACGGTGAGGATTCGCAGGACAGGCCGCCGGTCGAGCTCAGTGACGCAGCGCGACGGATTCACGCGCAAGCCGTGGTGATCGACGGACACAACGATTTGCCCTGGGAATTACGCAAGCAGGGTTCGCTCTCGTTCGACAAGCTGGACATCGCCGAGGAGCAGTCGACGCTGCATACCGATATCCCCCGCCTGCGACAGGGCGGCGTTGGTGCGCAGTTTTGGTCCGTCTACGTGCCGGCCAGCACCGCCCACGACGGCACGGCATTGACCGCCACGCTGGAACAAATCGAAATGGTCGACGCCATGATCGGCCACTATCCCGAGACGTTTGAGCTTGCTCTGACAGTCGACGACATCGAGCGAATCTGCGCAACGGGAAAAATTGCCTCGCTCATCGGCGTGGAAGGGGGGCACTCGATTGAGAATTCGCTCAACGTGTTGCGGCAACTCTATCGCTTGGGCGCGAGGTACATGACTCTCACGCACTCCGACACGCTCGACTGGGCCGACTCGGCGACCGACGAATCGCGTCACGACGGGCTCACTCCCTTTGGCGAAGACGTGATCCGCGAGATGAACCGCCTGGGCATGTTGGTCGATCTGTCGCACGTATCCGTGGACACGATGAAACACGCTTTGCGCGTGACTCAGGCCCCCGTGATTTTCTCGCACTCCTCGGCACTGGCGATCGCCGATCATCCGCGGAACGTGCCCGACGATGTGCTCAAATTGGTTGCCGAGAATGGCGGCGTAGTGATGGTGAATTATTACTCGGGTTACGTCGTACCTGAGTCGGCGCGGCGCGGCGTCGATCGCATGGCTTATGGAAAGGAACTGGAGCAGTCGCTCGACGAGGCCGAGGTGAAAGTCGCCTTGAAGAAGTGGGACGTGCAGAATCCGGTGCTGCCCGGCACGATTCACGACGTGATCGACCACATCGACCACATCGTGAAAGTGGCGGGCATCGACCACGTGGGTCTCGGTTCCGATTACGACGGCGTCTCGGTGTTGCCCAAGCAGTTGGAAGACGTGAGCAGCTATCCGCTGATTACGCAGGCGCTCTTGGATCGCGGCTACGGTGAAGCGGACATTCTCAAGATTCTGGGAGGAAACCTGCTCCGCGCCATGCGGCAGGCGGAGCGCGTTGCAAACGAATAAGGATATACTCAATCGAGTGATGTAAGCCTCGAGGCGGTAGCCGAGCGCTCGGCTGGCGCCTCGCGGCTTACTTTGCTTCGGCCCTTGTGCCGTAGCCGACCTTGCCGGGGATGCGGGGGTCGTGGACTCCCACGAGCCGACCCTCGGCGTTGAGGCCGATCGCTTGCGTGACGCCGCTTGACTCTACTGTCTTGATTTTGTGTCCATACCGACTCAGGCCCTCAACGATGTTCTGTGGCGTGGCCGATTCGAGCAGCGCGCTGTCGGGCCGCCATTGATGATGGAAGCGCGGTGCGGCAACGGCGTCGGAGAGGTCTTGCCGCAGGTCGAGCGAGCGAATGAGCGTCAGCAACACTTGCGTGATGATTTTCGGTCCGCCGGCGGCGCCGGCGGTCAACACGGGTTTGCCGGCGGAATCTAAAACGATGGTCGGGCTCATGCTCGAGAGGGGGCGTTTGCCGGGGGCGATGGCATTGTTCTCGGCGCCGACGAGACCGAACGCGTTGGGCACACCCGGCTGGCTGGAGAAGTCGTCCATCTCGTTGTTCAGCACAATGCCGGTCCCCGGTACGATGACTTTCGATCCGAAAGTAGTGTTGACCGTGGCGGTGATCGCGACCCAGTAACCGGCCGAATCGGCGGCAGCGATGTGGGTGGTGTGCCGGCCAAACAGGGCCTCCTGAGCGTGGGGAGGATTGCTGTGAGCGGGGACCTTGGTAATCCGATCGGGTTGGATCCGCTTGGCCAGCGTCTGGGCGTACGATTTGTCGACCAGCCCGAGCGGCACGTCGGCGAAGTCGGGGTCTCCCAACCAGTAGGCCCGATCGGCAAACGCCAGCTTCATCGCTTCGAGGGTGATGTGGGTGGCGCGAATCGGATCGCGCCGGTACTCGTCGGCTAGATCGAATTGTTCCAGGATGTTGAGAATCTGAGCGACGTGAACGCCACCGGAGCTCGGCGGGGGGAAGCCGACGATTTGCCAATCGCGATAGGTCGTC
>CAXMSB010000101.1:0-2129 GCA_964195615.1 uncultured Granulosicoccus sp.
TATTGGGTAGCTTTCAATCATTTTCCTCTGTGTACTCTGTGTCCTCGGTGGTTCATTCATCCTCATTTGCCAAAAAAGAACAGGTGCATTTCATCGATTCACGCAGTCCCAGGCGGTTCTCCTGATGCGACTCGGATACAACACCAACGGCCTGGCCCACCACAGTTTGCCTGCCGCGCTGCGGCTCTTGGATTCGCTCGGCTACCGGAGCGTGGCCATCACCATCGACTACGGCACGCTCAATCCCTACGAAGCCGGTTTCGAGCAGGAAGTGCAGGAGACCCGCGACTTGCTGGAAGAGCTGGGGATGCGTTCTGTCATCGAAACCGGCGCACGCTTTCTCTTGGACCCGCTGCACAAGCACGAGCCGACGTTGGTTTCGCCCAAATCGGCCGGCCGACCTCGGCGGATTGAGTTCCTGCGGAACGCCGTCGATCTGGCGGCGGCGCTGGGCAGCGACTGCGTCTCGCTCTGGTCCGGAATCCTGCACGACGCCGTTCCCCACGAGAAGGCGTTTGCTCGGCTGATTGAGGGGCTCTCCCTTGTGCTCGACTACGCCGACCGCAAGAACGTGGTGCTCGGTTTCGAGCCGGAGCCGGGAATGCTGATCGACACGATGGCCAGTTTTGCGGAATTGGTCGATGCGATCGATTCGCCCCGTTTGAAGCTGACGCTCGACGTCGGCCATTTGCACTGCCTGGGGGAAGTGCCGATCGCCGACGTGATTCGCCGATGGAGCGATTCTCTGGTGAACGTACACATCGAAGACATGAAGGCCGGCGTACACGACCATCTGATGTTCGGCGCAGGGGAAATCGACTTTCCGCCCGTGATCGCGGCTCTCGCCGAAGTCGGCTACGCCGGCGGGCTCCACGTCGAACTCAGCCGCCACAGCCACCTGGGCCCCACGGCAGCCCAACAGGCCCACGCATTTCTGGCTCCGCTTATGGGGACGGGGGAGTAACCACGAAATACACGAAACACACGAAAGGGGATTGGGATGGAGATCGTCTTTAAGGATGAGAGTTATGCCATCATGGGCGCTTGCTTTGAGGTCTACAAAGAGATGGGATGTGGGTTCTTGGAGGCTGTCTATCAGGAATGTCTGGCCTTGGAGTTTGGATTTCAAGACATTCCATTTCGTGAGCAGGAGGAACTGGAGCTTTCGTACAAACAGAATACGCTGTCTCAGAAATATGTGCCTGACTTCATCTGTCACGACAAAATCATCGTGGAAATCAAGGCCGTAACACAGTTTGACGACACACACCGTGCACAGGTACACAACTATCTGAAGTCAACAGGCTACAAACTTGGTCTATTGGTAAACTTCGGACACCACCCAAAGACCGAATGGGAACGCATCGTTCGCTAGACCAACAGGGCCACTTCATTCCCCCTTTCGTGTATTTCGTGGTTAAAATCCGTCTTCCCAGCAGTTCTCACTAGCCCCAACACCAGAGAAGATTGAAATGTCCGAGCATGTAATTCTGTTATCGGTTCCCGGTTTGCGGCGGTGTGATTTGGCGCGAATGCCGCGTCTGCAGGCCTTGGTCGACGGGGGCGACGCGACGGAGTTGGTCGCCGGGTTTCCGGCGGTGACTTGCCCCGTGCAGGCGAACATGACCACCGGCGTGCCGCCCGCGGAGCATGGCGTCGTGGCCAACGGTTTCTATTGGCGCGAGCGGGGCGAAGTCGAGATGTGGACCTCGGCCAACGATTGCATCCTGCGGCCACAACTCTGGGACATCATGCGCGAGCACGATGCGTCGCTGACCTCGGCAGTGTGGTTCCCGCTGCACAGCAAAAAGTGTGGGGCGGATTACGTCTGCACGCCGGCGCCGATCCACAACCCAGACGGCAGCGAATCGCTTTGGTGCTACTCGAAGCCCGAGAGTTTTTACGCGGAGATGATCGACGAGTTAGGCCACTTTCCGCTGCAACACTTCTGGGGCCCCATGGCCAACATCAAGTCGACCGCTTGGATCGTCGACTCGGCCCTGCGAGCCGCCAAACAGTATCGGCCCAACCTGTTTTATATTTATCTTCAGCATCTCGATTACGCCGCGCAGAAATCCGGGCCCGACTCCGAAGCCGCCGAGCGGGCGACCGTTGACTTGGACGCCGAG
>CAXMSB010000102.1:0-1645 GCA_964195615.1 uncultured Granulosicoccus sp.
CCGGGAATTGGCGGAGGAATTTGGGGAATTGCCGGAGTCGGACGAGCCGTTGATTACGCAGATCGAGGATCGGGCGATCGAGATCGGCGATGCCGTGATGGCCAAGATGATGCAGCGTGGGCTGCGGTCGGGAGCGTCGACGGACCGCCCGGAATGTTGCCCGAGTTGCGGACGGCCCGGGCACTGCAAAGGGAATCGTGACAGGCTGTTGCAGACCCGTCGCGGGACGGTCCGCCTCGAAGAACCCGAGTATTATTGTTCCGCTTGTCGGAAGTCTTTTTTTCCCAACGAGCAAGTTGTTGGGGATTGAACCGGACAGTCAGTTGACTCCCGCCGCGTTGAAGAAGGTGGTCCATGCGGGCGTGCATGCCGGCAGTTTTCGCCAGGCTGAAGCCGATCTGCATGCATTGGCCGAGATGTCCGTCTCCAGCCAACGGATTCGACGTGCGACGGAGCGGATCGGCCACGAGCGAGTGGCCCGGCGTGACGAGGAGGTCGAGCGATTCATGAAGCTTCCGTTGCCCGAGCAACAACGCAGCCCGACCGACGAGATTCTATCATTGGCTTGCGTGGAGATGGACGGCGGGCGGATTCAGATTCGAGATCGCAAGGCAAAGCCGACTCCGGACGACGAACCGACCGGCACGTCGCGCAAGGGACGCTTTTGGCGCGAGAGCAAAGTCGGTTGTTTGTTGTCGATGGAGAGCCAAACCCATGCGGAGGATCCTTGCCCGACGATTCCCGAAGTGTTCGTCGATCCGAGGCGCATCAACGAAATGTCTCGGGAAATCAAGGGTTTTTCGGCCGAAGCGGAACCATCAGTCCCGGCGAAAGAAACACGCGACGCCAGCCGACAACGGCCGGAGATCTTGGTCAAAACGGTCGTCGCCTCGCGTGAGAACATCCACGCATTCGGCCGGCAATTAGCGACCGCCGCTTGGCAACGAGGCTTCGCGGCAGCCGCGAGAAAGGCGTTCGTTTGCGACGGCTTGGCGGCCAATTGGACCGTGTGGCGAAAACACTTTTCGCACTACACGCCGGTTCTCGATTTCGTGCATGCGGTGATGTACGTCTACGCGGCGGCCATGGCGGGCCGAACGTTCCCGGCGGGTTGGGACATCTATTGCCGCTGGGTCCAGGCCGTCTGGAGCGGCCGAGTGGAAGAAGTGATCGCCGCGTTGCATGCACGCCAAGAAGAGATCGGTCTGCCAAAGAAAGACGACCCAGAGCACTCGCCTCGTTGTGTTGTCGCCGATGCACTTCGATACTTGACCAACCAGCAGTCGCGGATGCGTTACGATGAGTATCGTCGCGAAGGCCTGCCGATCACCTCCAGTCATATCGAGTCGACGATCAAACAGATCAATCGTCGCGTGAAGGGCAGCGAAAAGTTTTGGTCCACCAGAGGCGCCGAGGCACTGCTGCAACTGTCGGCCGATTACCTATCCGAAACCGAGCCGCTCACCCCCTTCTGGAGGAGCCGCCAAGACCACGCCACAGGCCAGCGTCACTACCAAGCCGCCACCTGAAACACTACAAAGCGCGATTTACACCCGGGCTCGCTGCGCTCGACCCACCCTACGTTCATTCGCCCCTCTCGGGATCGTCGTAACCGGGCGTCGGATCTTTGGCCCCCCCAGTAGCT
>CAXMSB010000103.1:0-12186 GCA_964195615.1 uncultured Granulosicoccus sp.
TGGTTCCGGGACTTCAAGAGAACGATCGACCAGGCTGATCCGCGACTGACGGCTCACGAAGAGAAAGCTTCGCCCGATCGCCGATTGATCACGCCCCGCCGCCGAAAAGCTGGCTAACTTCCTGTTTGCGCACGGCGGTGACAGGTCCAACCATAACAGGAAAGGGACGTTGGCATACTCCCTTCAATCGCCCCCCAATTGGGGATATTGTCACCCAAGAACCGACTCATCGAAGGCACGAAATGCACGTCCCGAACTCCCCACGGCTTCATCGTTCGATGCGCCAAAGCAGCATCCGTTGAACGCTCATGTCGAACCGACATTGTGCATTTCGAGCTCACGGATGAGATGCTCTTTTGACCCAAAATCCCGGACTGACAGGCGACCGGGAGACCGAGTGTCCGAACAGGTGTGCAGTACGGGGTGTAAAATTCAAAGCCAAGAAATGAAACGGCTTACGTCATATTTGTGCCGTAGAATCGGAACGTGGCAGAACCTTGGTGCGTCACCTTCCCGCCCTGCTGTTTCTATTCATATGGTGGATATTTGGACCGAATCAGACATCCGATCGCCATCATGCAGAGTCTTGGGACGATGGCCATCATTTGAAGACGGATGCGAACACCTCGTCCACCGCGTCTTCCCATGGACTTGGGTCCTCGGAGGACTCGCTCTCAGCGCCACGCGGCGTGCTCGTTGTTGCTGAACTTGAGGTGCCTGGGCTCGATACGGTATCACTCCGCCCAATCGGCTCGGCAGAGAAAAACTCCAGCGGCGGCGAGTGCGACACGGCTAACTACCTCCCCGGAGGAGAGAGCCGGGGGGGTCTGGCAAAAACCCTGGGCGGCGATGGGACCCCTCACGCATCAAAAAAACGTATGCGTCTGGGGAAGCGCACCTCCGCCGAAGGACTGAAAAAATGCACTAGCAGGGTGTTAGTGACGTTTCTTGTTTGCAATACGTTGCGAATCGCGCGGCCACGTCGAGCCGAGGGCCTCAGCGATCGTCTAACGCCCTGGCTGCGGACGGGCGAGGATAGCCACGAACCGAAAGCACTCGCCAGACGGCCCGTGAGAGCCGTGTGTGGTGCGTTAGCATCAATACGTAATGTCCGCATGCCGTAACGATGTTAGTTGGTATTGCAAGTTATTGCATTCCACTGCAATCCCTATTATTTCGGCTCACGACGCGATCCGATTCTGAAAACCATACTCGCTCAGCCGATCTGGCGCGCCGCTTCAATGCCCTTAGTGAGGTCTCGCTCGGCGTAGATCTGTGTGACGTCGGCCTTCGAGTGACCTAGGAGTACCTGCGCGGCTTCCAGCCCAAACTTTTCTCGAAATTCAGTGCCTGCCGTGTGTCGCAGCCGGTTAGGGCTCCATCTTTCGATGCCAGCCTTGTTGCAGGCGTAGTGGATCGCCCTTCGGTAGCTGTCGCTTGTGTAGTGATCGCCCGGTTTTTTCTTGGGTTTTCTTTTGCGTTTACTGCCGGGGCGGTTGCCACAGCTGAGGGGGGTGGTGCGAGCCGCATGCTTCTCGGAGAGCCGCTTGGCCTCACTGTCTCGCGGCTGGAAGCAATACTCTTCCGCGGCTCTGGCCAAGTAGCTCAGCAGGATCCCTTGAGCCTGCGGACCAAAGAACACGGTCCGCTCTCGGCCATGGTGTTCAGTTTTGTGCGTGGCAGGACGGTACAGCCATACGTCGCCTGTTTGGTCGATGTCGACAGACCGCGACTTGCAGACCTCCGCCGGACGCATACCCGTCAGCCTCTGTAGTCGCACCATGTCAGCCACGACAGGCGATAGATGAGCCAACGTGGCTTCGACTGTTGCGTCCTCCACAGGCATTACGGGTACACTCTCCCGGGCCTCACTTCGCCCTTGCCGCAGTCCGGTGACCGCCATCAGACCCTGGTATACCGCAGGAGGTACTAGCTCTTCGGCTACGCCCCACTTGAACATGCGCTTAAGGCGTCCGATCTGAGCATTTACATAATTTCGGGAAAAGTCGGCCTCAACCATGCTCTGACGCACCGCCTGGAGGGCTAACGGGCCGAAATCGGAAACCAGGGTCATTCCATACCAGTCCTTGAGAAAGCGGATGGCTGCCTTGATGTTTGGAGCCTCCCCAGTGCATTTCCCGCCCTTTCGGTAATAACGCTTGGCGTATTTCCAAAAGCGGGCACAGAGTTCTACTACGGTCAGCTCGCCAGCCGACCCAACTAGCGGGCTACGGCCATTCTGGAGCCATTCGCCGATCAGCCGGTCGTACTCATTCTTACTGGCCTTGGTGCCGTGCGGACCGAGGTAGAAGTCCCGTCCGTTGAGTGTGACGACGGCCTGGCCGCTAGCCCTGTGCTTGCGGTACTTGGGGAGATGATTGTTCGACCATGGCATGGTGCAGGTCTCCTATGATTTCTGCCCAAAAACGGTATGTACCGTTTGTGAGCCTTAGGAAACGCCGCACTGCCGACCATCGACAGGTAACAGAAACTCTTGTTTCGACGGTATTTAGCAAAAGTGGAGCCGAGGGGGCTCGAACCCCTAACCTCCGGCTTGCAAAGCCGGCGCTCTCCCAGTTGAGCTACGGCCCCAAACCAATGCGGATTGGGGATTTCGGTTTGCGGAATCCAACTTCCGCAAGCGTTGACAGAGCGAGTCTGCACACCAACGCTTTTCGACCGTTTTTCGACGATCGCCCTGCTATGCAAGACTCTAACGAATCGCCGGCGGCTTTGCAAACCCTGTCATTCGGGGGCATCCTTGATGCTTGCGCCACCAATGAACCGAGGGCGCCCATCGGAAGCCCGGATTTCGCTCGCAAACGCTGGCGCTGAGGTTCATTCGTCGCGCAATCATCAGTAGAAGGGCTTTGCCTAGTCGGCGGCGCCACTCTCGCTGCGCCGCGGCCCTACTCCACCTGCGCGCCCCATGCCAAACCAAAACCCAAAGAGCCCACCAACAGCAATCATAATAAGAGTCATGGACTTGAGATTATGCACGTGCGTAATGAAATACTTGAGACCACCGTCGGCGATAAAGGGGGCGAACCGCCACTCGGTGAAGAACCCGAGCAGCAGCGCAGCTAGTCCACATGCAAGTCCAAGAGCGGATGACTTGATGCCTGACAGAAATCCGCAGCCGAGGCCCAGCAACGCGCCCGGCAAGACCAACGCGTAGAGACCTTGTCTAGCTAAGAGGAAGAACGCGAAGTACCCCAGCGCGCCGCCAACGATCGCACCTGCGATGCCGAGAAACCAATTCATCGGGTTGACGTTTTCTGGCATGATCAGTGCCTCTGGAATTCTGGATTGCTAGTGCAAGGAGTAATCGTGTTCAAATTCGTCGTAGTGAGAGAAGTGAAAGTTACAGGAGGAAGCAGAGGTAGCTGAGTTCGTCAGGACAACAATCGCAGCGGCCAGAACGATTAGAATAGACCAGAACGATATTGCGGTTAATAGCAAACGCACCTTAGATGCCCGAGGATGTTAGTTCGACAGGAGAGAGATCAGAACGGACAGCCTGAGTGGGGCTGCCCTCCTCCCACGCCAGATTATCCAGCACCGGCGGATCGAAGGCAAGGGAATTTCGACGCAGGTCTCGGCACTCAAGCGGCAGCTCTTCGTTCAGATGCCGCGGGAACGATCGTCAGCTTCTTGCCGTCGTCGTTCAATCGGTAGTCCAAGCCGACACTCACGAGCGTCGGACGGATGGCGTGCAGCAGCCGCTCGAAGGGTTCCAGAGTTTCGTGCTCCGGCAGGATCAGATCTTTGGGGAGGCTAAACGTCTTGGCCAGTTTTACGGGGGCAAAGGTGACGCCGAACTTGCGGTCCAAGAAACCGGTACAGACTCCCGTGCCGACGTCGACCTGGGTGACGGACTGCGCGAGCTGCGCAAAGTCGAACTCTTGTACCTTTCGCAAAGGCGGATTTGCCGAAAGCAATTGGCCTTCTTCCTGGCCCAGAGCTTGCGCGATCAACTGTTCCTTTCCGCCTCGCAGCGCCACGTAGATCGATCGTGGAATAGAGAACAGAAGAAAACAAACAATCGAGTCGAAAAAGGGAATCGGCAACTTGCCGAGCAGGCGCTTCGTCAGCTCGACGAAGACAATCTTGGCGCCCATTTCCATCGAGAACAGCAGCAGACGTCGATTGGTCAGAAGAAACACCGCGTCGACTTCACGCCCGTTGAACCCAACGTACCGACAATAGCCTTTCAGCAGAGGCCACTCGGCATCCGTCCGAAATGCCTCGTTGAAGAGGGCTCCCACGTCGTCGATCCCGTTTTGCTGGCAAAGTTCAATCTGCTTCAAGCCCGCCAAGACATCGCTAGCGGGAGGTTCTCCGATCCGGGAATCGCTCACCTCAAGAGGCCTGAACTGCCTCACTGGCGACGGCTCGGGACTGGCAATCGGCACCGCGTTGTTCTCGGCGAGCGAGTTTAGGAACGCGACCAGGTCATCTTGATTTTTATCAAAGCAGGTCGTCAGAATTCTGTGCGTGCTGCCATCGCGGCATTGCAGTTCGACGCCATAACCGGGCCAGCCGCCGAGTTTCTTGGCGCTCTCGATCTCCTGCATCGGAACAGAAAACGTCTCTTCGGTGGTATGGCTGAAAAGGGTGTCCGCGGTAATCACGACCCCCTCTTTGGCCGACCCGAACACCGTGCCGTCTCCCAGAGCGAGAACACTAGCCGCCGACGCACTGCTGGCATACTTCCCAAGGGCGTTTTGCAGTTTCTTTGTCGGGATGTCGGGAGCCCGATACCAGCTAGCATCAGCATCGTGCGCGAGATGGTCATCAAGCAGGCGTTCAACACTCAACGAAGCAGGCGATCTGGACATTAGTGATCTATGGGGATGGAGGCGCGAACAGCAAGAGGGGGGCGGCGGAGAGTACAGGCTGAGACATCGAGACGCAAGATCAGGACACGGTACAGAGTCGGCAATCGCGGCTGTTTCGACCTGATCTCAACGCCTGTCGAGCTGCTCAATCACGGGCCGAGGGCCAGATCGTCCAATATCGTCCTTCCCGGGCGATTAGCTGGGGCGGGGCTACGGAATAGATCCTGGCAATCAGCTGCTCATCGATGACTTGAGCCGTCTTGCCCTTCGCTTCGATGCGGCCTGAATTCAGGACCAGCGTGTGCTCGATTCCTGGCATGATCTCTTCGAGACGATGGGTGACCAGGACAATCGCTGGGGCGTCCGGCGCGGCAATGACATCGGCCATGGTGGCTAGGAATTGCTCGCGTATTCCCGGATCCAATCCGGCACAGGGTTCGTCAAGCACGATGATCATCGGCTGCGCCATGCGAGCCCTGGCTAAGAGGACACTCTGCTGCTCTCCTTGCGACAGCACGGCGAAGGGCTTCTTCTGCAGGTCGATCTGCCCCATCTGCTGCAGATAGTGTTGGGCTCGCTCGACTTCCTCGTCGGTGAGCTGCTCCCCTTGGCGAGGCCACCGTTGACGCCTACCAATTGCAGGAGATGCTCTCTCGGGGTGAAGGCAAACGCATCATGGATCGGTTCATGGCTCTGGGCCATGAAGTCGAGGTCTATTTCTCGGAGCGGGGAGACTGGGAAGGAGCGTTCATTACTGAGGCCATCGAGAAATGCATGACCGACCGAGAATCTGGTCAGCGGGGCTTCCTGATTGCCGGAAGAAGGGAGTTTTTGGAAAAATACGCCACCGGGGAGCAAACGAAGCTGCCTGCATACTTTGCTAGATTGCGGACAATCGTATCCGACAGGGGCGTTGAGTATGAACTCATTGGAAAGATAGATCAGTTGGAGCAACTGGCCGCCGAATGGAGCCGCACAGTTGCCGAACCAGAAATCAAAGCTCGTCGGCAAATGAATGAACATCCTGAGTCCCTCAAGAATGTAGCGACTCTCCTCGAGAAGGGAACCGGCAAGAGAACACTCGATCGTATTAGAGAACAGTTCAGATTGTTCATCGAGGAAGAGGAGCGGTTGACGGCTGGACGGTTCTCCAGCGCGTCGCAAACATCTCACAGCACAACGAATACTACCATTCTGCTCTCCCTCGTTATCTTGATCTTCGGTGGGATCATGGCGATAGCGATCACTCGAGGCGTAACAAAGCCTGTTCGCAGGCTCGCGACCGCGTTAGGAACGGTCGCGAAAGGCGATCTCTGTCAAGAGATTGAGATCACGTCCAACGACGAAATAGCGAAACTATCGATGTCGTTTAACCGGATGGTAGACGATCTCAGGCGACTGGAAGAGGATCGTGAGCAGGGTGTGGAGCAACTGAGGCAAGCCACGCAAGTCGCCGATTCCGCGAACCAGGCCAAGAGTGCGTTTCTTGCCAACATGAGCCACGAAATCCGCACGCCGATGACGGCCATACTCGGCTTCGTGGACATCCTTCTCAGCAGCGTCGACAAACCGGAAGACCTCGACGCCGCACGAACGATCAAACGAAACGGCGAGTGTCTCCTTGATCTGATCAACGACATTCTCGATCTGTCCAAGATCGAGGAGGGAAAACTCCAAGTCGAACAGATCGACTGCTCTCCTCACAGAATCGTTTCGGAAGTCGCCGAGTTGATGGGAGTGCGGGCAGCAGCGAAAGACCTGCCTCTGGAAGTGCGATTTGAGGGAACCCTTCCCGAAACGATTCGCACCGATCCCACGCGACTGCGGCAAATACTCATCAATGCCCTCGGCAACGCAATCAAGTTCACGGAAACGGGATCGATTCAGATTGTGACTCGCCTGCTGAACGAACCGGGAGAGGAACCGAATCTGCGAATCGACGTGATCGACACGGGCATCGGGATTGCCGAAGACAAAATCGAAAAGCTCTTCATGCCGTTCACACAGGCCGATGGCTCGACGACTCGACAGTTCGGTGGAACCGGTCTTGGACTGGCTATCTGCAAGCGAATGGTAAAACTCCTCGGCGGCAAGATTTCAGTGTCCAGCACACTTGGGGTGGGGAGCACGTTTTCATTCTCTATTTCCACCGGCCCCTTGGACCATGTGCGATTCATCCATGGCGCTGGCAAGTCGATGGAGGAGAAAGAAGAAGCCAAAAGGGTCGAGGAATCGGAATCTCCGCTTCACGGTTGCCGTGTCCTGCTGGCCGAAGACGGCCCCGACAATCGACGGCTGATCGGATTCATTTTGAAGAAAGCCGGGGCAGAGGTTGCGCTTGCTGACAATGGACAGATTGCATTCGACATGGCGACCGCGGCATGGAGAGACGGAAGTCCCTTCGACGTGATTCTGATGGACATGCAGATGCCGGTGTTGGACGGCTATGAGACCACGCGGCAACTGCGGGATTCCGGCTACCGTGCCCCCATCATCGCCCTGACCGCTCACGCTATGGCCGAAGACCGACAGAACTGCCTGGACGCCGGATGCGACGACTACGCCACCAAGCCGATTAACCGAGCCCAACTGATCGCCATGATACAAACGCACACTTCCAACGAAGAGACCACGATGCCATCACAGCAGAACACGCCCGATGCACTCGTCAGCGAACTGGCCGACGACGACTTGCTTGAGATTGTCGAGATATTCGTCGGCGGGTTGCCGGACAGAATCTCTGCGATCGAGAAAGTACTCGATGAGCAAGACCTTGATTCCCTCGGAACGCTCGCCCATCAGTTGAAGGGCGCCGGGGAAGCGTATGGCTTTCCGACCATTACCGACGCCGCCAAGACGGTCGAATTCAGCGCCAAGTCCGGCGAAGAGTTGGAGACTATTGCAGAGCAGATTCGCGAGCTTGGAGACTTATGCAGCCGGGCTCGCGCAACGGTGCCCACGGCTTGAGCAGGATCTGAACCAAGCTCTCGATGCCTGGCAGCTCAGTCGATGCCCAGGCGCTTTTGGATCTCCTCCAGCGGGATGTTTTTTGTCTCTGGCATCTTGGTCAGGACCCAGATCAGTTGCGCGACCATGCAGATCGAGTAGAACGCGAACACGTGGGCACCCGACTGCTCGGCGACCAGCGGAAACGTCTGGCTGATGGCGGCGGCGAATATCCAATGGGTGAAACTCCCGAAGGCCTGGCCGCGGGCGCGCAAGCGATTGGGGAAGATTTCGCCGATGAAAACCCAGATGACTGCGCCTTGGCCGACCGCGTGCGAGGCGATAAACGCCAGCAAACTCACGAAGACGACCCGTCCGCCTAGTTCCGTGAAGCCTCCGTCGACGGTCTGCTGCGTGTAAAACGACCAGGCGGTGGCCCCCAGGCTGAGTACGTAGCCGATCGATCCCACGATCATCAGCTTCTTGCGGCCGAAGCTGTCGATCAGGGACATCCCAATCATCGTGAACACGAGGTTCACCAGCCCGAGGCCGACGGAGTTCCACAGCCCGGCGGTTTCGTCGAAGCCGGCACTCTCGAAAATCCGCTTCGAGTAGTAGAGCACCGCGTTGATTCCGCTGAGCTGATTGAAAGCGGCGATGGCAAAAGCGAGCATGATCGGCTTGAGGTACTTGCGTTGGAAGAAGGGCTCTTGGAGATCGTGATGCGCCAGGTCGATCGACTGGCGGATCTCGGCCAGTTCGCTGTCGACGCTGCCGACCGACTCGTCGACACCCACTTGCTCCAGAACAGTGCGGGCTTCCTCATCACGCCCTTTGGCCACCAGCCAGCGAGGGCTGCAAGGCGTCGCAAAGAGCAGCAGGAAATAAACCGCGGCGGGGATCGCTTCGACGCCAAACATCCACCGCCACTCGGTCTCGCCCAACTGCAAGCTGGCAATGCCAAGATTCGAAATGAAGGCGAGCAGAATGCCCAAGACGATGTTGAACTGAGCGAGCGCGACGAGCCGGCCGCGGATTTTGGCGGGAGAGATTTCGGCGATGTACATGGGGCTGGCGACCGAGGCGCCGCCCACTCCCAAGCCGCCAATGAAACGAAAGATCGCCAGCGAGTACCAGTCCCAAGACAAAGCGCTGCCCACGGCAGACACAAAAAACAACAAGGCCAGCCAGAACATCACGTACCGGCGTCCAAACCGGTCGGCCGGTTTGCCGACGGCGATCGACCCAACGACCGTGCCGATCAAGGCGCTGGCCATGAGAAACCCATGCCAAAACTTTGCCCACCAGACAGAGAGATCGGCGGCCGGAGTGAAGATCTCCTCCAGCTGCTGCTCCGCCCCTGAGATCACCACCGTGTCGAAACCGAAGAGCAGGCCGCCGAGTGCTGCGGTGATTGCACTGGCCAGGAGCGTACGAGAACATCTCATGGGTATCTCCTGAGCTTGATCCGCAGTTCAGCCGGCGATGAGAGTGTGACTGATGACGATCATGGAGTTTTTGGCGTCATTGTCAACCTAGAAAGAGGCAGACACGGCAGGACCTGTCCTGGCGTAGTCTGAAACAAACTACTTGCCAACCCAGGCGCGACTCTCCAAAATGGGTGTCTCCCACTCCTCGCTCCTTTCGACAGGCGACCGAAGTACTCCTACAGCAAGGAAAGTCCCGTGAAGAACGTACAGCTCCGACTCTCGGTTATGATGTTCCTGCAGTATTTCGTGTGGGGAGCGTGGTTCGTCACACTGGGCACCTATCTGAGCAATGCCTCGGGCGACGACGGTGGGCGTATTTTTTCGGACGATTTTGTCGGCCTGGCCTACGGGTCGGCCGCGGTGGCGGCAATGATCGCCCCGTTTATTGTCGGAATGATCGCCGATCGATTCTTCGCCAGCGAAAAGCTCCTCTGCGTACTCCACTTGGCAGGGGCGGCAATGCTCTACGCGTTCTCGACGATTACCTCCCCGACGCTGCTCTATGCTGGGCTGATCGGGTATTTTCTGTGCTACATGCCCACGCTGTCACTGACAAACTCTTTGTCATTCCATCACTTGAACGATCCCAACCGTCAATTCCCGAAAGTGCGAGTTTTGGGAACCATCGGCTGGATCGTGGCGGGCCTTGCGATTGGCGCTCTGCGCGTCTCGGAGGGGTCGATCGGTTTCTTCTTTCAGCAACCTCTGGGATTGCCCTTCACTTTCTCCTCCGGGGCGGAGTTGGGCCAAGAGTCGAGCATTGAGCCGACGACGATTCCGATGTTGATCGCCGCCGCTGCTCAGGGAATCTTGGGGCTCTACTGCCTGCTTCTGCCGCACACGCCCCCATCGAACTCAACAGAACGACCCACCATCAGCGACATCCTCGGACTCGATGCCTTGGCCTTGATGAAGCAAACGTCGTTTGCCGTGTTCATGATCGGCTCGCTCTTGATCTGCATCCCCTTGCAGTTTTACTACACATTCACCAACCCGTTTCTCAACGAGCTGGGGGTGAGCAATGCCGCGGGGATCATGACCTACGGGCAGATGTCGGAAGTCGTGTTCATGATGGTCATTCCGCTCTTGCTGGTTCGGTTGGGTGTCAAATGGATGCTGATCGTGGGCATGTTGGCCTGGGCCCTGCGGTATCTGCTGTTTGCCTTCGGCGACGCGAACGAAGGAATGTGGATGCTCTACATTGGCATCCTCCTGCATGGCGTCTGCTACGATTTCTTCTTCGTTACGGGACAAATCTACGTCGACAACAAGGCTCCCACGAAGGTGCGGGCAGCCGCCCAGGGTTTTCTCACGTTTGTCACCTTGGGCGTCGGATTGTTCTTGGGCTCGTTGCTGTCTGGCAAAGTGGTCGGCCACTATGCGGTACCGGAAGGCAATCCGGCCCACGATTGGCACACCATCTGGCTCATCCCCGCAGCGATGGCTGGGGGCGTGCTGGTGTTGTTCGCCCTGCTGTTTCATGAACGGGGCGATGGCTCTGCCAACTCAGAAGAGTAGACGTCTGCCGGGGCGATTTCGAGCTGCGCATTCGCAAGTAAGCGCTGCGCGATTCACAGAGTCATGCACGGGTCAACAGGTTTGACCATGTGGTTTTCGACTGATAGATTGAAGGGTTCACTACCCCGCAAAACAGGCGAACCGAGAGAATGAAGACCCACGACAGCCCCCCCGACGCCCCCGCTTTCAGTTCCGGCGCAGATCCCGAAAAGATCTCTTGCCATGTGTTTCAACATGCAGGCGACGCCAGCATTTATGTGGCCAATCAGATTGCCGACTTGATTCGTCAACGTACCGACGCCGGAAAGATGTGCGTACTGGGATTGGCGACCGGCAGCACCCCTGTTTCGGTCTACAACGAGCTGGTCCGCATGCATCAAGAGGAAGGCCTCAGCTTTCGCAACGTCGTGACCTTCAACCTCGACGAATACTATCCCATGCAGCCCGAGGCGTTGCAGAGCTACGTGCGGTTTATGCGAGAGCATCTGTTCGATCATCTCGACATCCTGCCGGACAATGTTCACATCCCCGACGGCCTGCAGGCGGAAGCGGATGTTACCGAGTATTGCCGCAGCTACGAGCAGGCGATCCACGACGCGGGCGGCGTCGACATTCAAGTCCTGGGGATTGGCCGCACGGGGCACATCGGGTTCAACGAACCTGGTTCCGGTCGCGAGAGCCTCACCCGTCTGATCACGCTCGACAAGGTGACGCGTCGCGACGCAGCCAGCGATTTCTTCGGCGAAGAGCACGTGCCTCGTCGAGCCATCACCATGGGCGTCGGCACCATTCTCGAAGCTCGGCAGATCTATTTGCTGGCCTTCGGCGAAGGGAAAGCGCCGGTGGCGGCCCAGGCCATCGAGGGCGAGGTTTCCAAGCACATCGCCGCCAGTTTCTTGCAGGAACACTCCAACGCCAAGATCGTCATGGACGAGGCCGCCGCGGAGCAGCTCACTCGCTACCGCTGTCCCTGGATCCTGGGCGAATGCGACTGGAACGAAGTGCAGATCCGCAAGGCGGTCATCTGGCTCTCCCAGCATCTGAAAAAGCCGATCCTCAAGCTAACCGTCGAGGACTACAACGAAGAGGGAATGCAGGATCTCTTGGCCCAGCACGGGTCGGCCTACGATATCAACCTCAACGTGTTTCGCTATCTGCAGTCGACCATCACCGGCTGGCCCGGCGGCAAACCGGCTCACGCCCGCCTGCCGGGCGATCGGCCGCAGCACCACGAGGACATCTTCCCCAAGCGGGTGCTGATTTTCTCACCGCATCCCGACGACGACTTCATTTCCATGGGCGGCACACTCAGCCGGCTCGCCGACCAGGGCCACGAAGTACACATCGCCTACCAAACCTCGGGCAACATTGCCGTGTTCGACGACGACGTG
>CAXMSB010000104.1:0-7923 GCA_964195615.1 uncultured Granulosicoccus sp.
TGGGCGACGGCGTGCGTTGGATGCGTCGCTTCCTGGGCGAGGACGAAAACCGACCGATCAGCCATCCGATGGTACGGGCCAATATCGGCTCGCGGATCATGGGCGTGGATCTGAACAACCATCCGGGCGACGCCTGCGCCACGCTGATCCCCTCAGTCGGCTGCCCGATTGGTTGCAATTTTTGCTCCACTTCGGCGATGTTCGGCGGCAAGGGAAAATTCATCGAATACTACCAAACGGGCGACCAACTGTTCGAAATCATGTGTCAGCTGGAATCGGATCTCGGCATCAAAGCCTTCTTTGTCATGGACGAGAACTTCCTGCTCGACAAAAAACGTGCCCTGCAGTTGCTGGAGCTTATGCAGCAGCACGACAAGCCGTGGTCGCTCTATGTGTTCAGTTCAGCCAACGTGCTGCAGAAATACACGATGGATCAACTCGTGGGGCTCGGCGTGTCGTGGGTTTGGCTCGGCCTGGAAGGGAAGAGCTCGCAATACACCAAACTTGCCGGCACCGATACGGTCGAGTTCATACATGACCTACACGACCATGGAATTCGAGTGCTCGGATCCAGCATCATCGGTCTCGAAGAACACTCGCCGGAGAACATCGACGAAGCGATCGAACATGCGGTCAGCCACGATACCGAGTTCCATCAGTTCATGCTCTACACGCCCATCCCGGGCACGCCGCTGTTCACGGAACTCGAAGCTAAAGGCGCTATCAAGAGTCTGGCGGAGGTTTCGGTGGCCGACATCCATGGGCAGTTGGTGTTCAACTACCGGCACCCCAACATCCCGGACGGCGAGGAGTCGGAACTACTGCTGAGGGCGTTTCGGCGCGACTTCGAGGTGAACGGTCCGAGCATTGTGCGGATCGTGCGTACCGTGTTGCGGTCGTGGAAGAAATACAAGCAGCATCCCGACCCGCGAATTCGGGCTCGGTTCGCCCACGATGCGTCGAACTTGCCGGTGCGGTACGCCGGCGTGCTGTGGGCGTGTCGACAGCATTATCGTGACGATCCTCGTCTGTATCGCAAAATCGACGAATTGCTTCACGAGCTTTACGACGAATGCGGTTGGCTGTCGCGGTTGGCTACGCCGATTGTGGGGCGGTATCTGTATCACAAACTGCGAAAGCAGGATGAGATGCTTCAGGACGAGTGGACGTACGAGCCGCCGGCCTTCTACGAGACTAATTACCACGATGAAGCGAAAAGTGCGACGCCGGCGAGAAGCGCGATCGCTTCGTCCTCCGCGGGATCGACCGAAAACCTCTCCGAAGATGCCGAGGAGCCGCAGACCGTGGGCTGTGTCGAGTCGGACTTGTAGGTCCAAGGGTCCCGACCACAAGATGTTGTGGTATTTCAAAAAGCAGAACGCTGTTTTTCTCGAATCCAAACGGGGGGGGCGTGGCAAGAAGCTGCTGGGCCAATAGATAACTCAGCGCGAAGAGAGAGCGCCAGATGTCAGATGTCAGAAGCCAGATGTCAGAAGGGGGAAGGGGGAACCCGAGGCTTCGAGAAGAACCCGAGGCTAGCGCCTGCGGCTCATTGGCTTCACGGTCAGTTGACCGCCATGGTTGACAGTTCGGCGATCATTTTCATGGCTACGGTCATGTAGATAATGATTCCGCCGATGTCGATCAGCACGGTTACGAAGGGGGTGCTCATGAGGGCTTCGTCGACGCCGAGCCGACGGAATAGTAGTGGCAGGGTCGCGCCGCAAAATGCTCCGAACAGCACGACCACCAGTAGCGTGATCGGAATCACCAGCAATTCGTAGGCCGTCGGTTCGTCGAGCAGCACAAGTCCGACGACGTAGCCCAGCAAGGCCAGAACGCCGCCCAGGGCGAGTCCGGTCTGCATTTCGCGGAGGATCACTCGCCGCGAGTCGGCCAGTGTGATGTCGTTGTTCGCCAGGGCGCGAATGATCAGCGTGGCCGACTGTCCGCCCGTGTTTCCTCCGCTGGACATGATTAGCGGAATAAAAAAGACCAGCCAAGTGATGCGATCGATGGCCACTTCGTAAGATTTCAAGGCGTATGCCGTTAGCAACGCGGCCACAAACAGAATCACCAGCCACATGCCGCGTTTCCAAGCCAACTGGATGATCGAGGTCTGCAGGTAGCTGTCGCGGAGCGGGGCGACGGCTGCGGCTCGGTAGGCGTCTTCCTCGGCTTCTTCGCGAAAGACGTCGATGACGTCGTCGTGCGTGACGATGCCGAGCAGGTGCTGCTCGTGATCGACGACGGGGATCGCCAGGAAGTCGAAGTCGGCCACGCGTTCGGCGACGTCTTCCTGGTCGTCGTCGACTCCCACGGTGACGAGATCGCGTTCCATGAAGTCGGCGAGTGTGATCTCCGGATTGCCGATGCGAGTAACCAACTGGCGTGCCGAGACGAGCCCGCGTAGGTGATTCTCGTCGTCGACGATATAGATGTAGTAAATGGTCTCCAGGTCTTGCGACTGTCGGCCGATTTCTTCGAGCGCCTCGGCGACGGTCAGGTTCTCGGAGAGTTTTGCCATTTCAGTGGTCATCACCGAACCGGCGGTTCCTTCGGGGTGCTGACTCAAACGCAAGATGTCGCGCCGTTCCTCCATGGGAATCAGCGGCAGCATGGCCTCGACGATCTCGGGACTGACCCGATTGAGCAAGTCGACCCGATCGTCGGCGGGCATCTCGGCGATCAGTTCGCTGAGTTCCTCCGGGGCATGCGTTTCGAGGATTTCAAGCTGAACTTCCTCTTCGAGAAACCCGAAGATGGCAATCCGATGGTGCAGGTCGGCTGTTTTGAGGACGGCCCACGACTGCTGCGCGTCGAGCCCCTCCATGAACTCGGCGGTGCGGCCGGGGTGCAGCGCGGTGCAAAACTCCTGCAGGCCAGCCAGATCGTTGGCCTGGAGCATTTCGCGAAGCTCGGGTAGAAAGAGGGTATTGATCATGGCGATTGGTTTTGTCGGTTCGGCCGCAGTGGGGTGAGTCGACGGGGGGGGCGAACCCAAGAGGACTGCAAAGTCCGCCACCTGTCATCCCGAGAGCCTGCCCTGAGTTCCTCGAAGGGTCCGCCATCTGTCATCCCGAGGTCCGCCGAGGGATCTCCGTTGCCCTGCGAAACCGCGTCACGACAGAGATTCCTCGGCGGACCTCGGAATGACACGGTGGGCAAAGAGATTCCTCGGCGGACCCTTCGAGGAACTCAGGGCAGGCTCTCGGAATGACAGTGTGGGCAAGTAGCGACTTTGCTGTTCTCCTGGGGGTCGAACTGGGCTCCGTTGACAATTATGGGGCTCATGACTAGCCTAAACAGTATGCGGAAGTATTGACAGGACAAGCTTTTACGTTTTTTTACTTCTTTTCATACCGATCTTTCGGTGGCGGTCTGCCTGTGGACCCTTTTCCGGTCGGATTCGATGGTGCCAGACGCACGATTTCTTAATGAGCAACAACTCGACGAACGATACTAGAACTCTGACGCCCGGCGATCTGGAAACCTGCCAGGAGCGGATTGGCTATCAATTCGCCGACCCGCAGTTGCTCGAAGCGGCGCTCAAGCATGCCTCGGGGGTGTCGCACCGACTGGCCTCCAACGAACGCATGGAGTTCTTGGGAGACGCGATTCTCGGCGTGGTCGTCTGCGAGCAGCTTTACTTGCAGTATCCCGAGTATCTGGAAGGCGAGATGACCAAGGTCAAGTCGGTGGTTGTCAGCCGCGAGACATGCGCCCGCATCAGCGAGGCAATCGGCCTGCACGAGTACCTGTTTCTGGGCAAGGGAATGGCGGCCGACCCGGAGATTCCGCGGTCGGTGATAGCCGCCGTTTTTGAATCGCTGATCGCGGCTGTCTACTTGGACGGCGGCATGGATGCGGCCCGCGACTTTGTGCTGCAGCACGTTGACACGGAAATTGAGCAAGTCGCTTCCGGCGAGTTCGGCGGCAACTACAAGTCGCAGCTCCAACAGTTCGCCCAACGCGAGCATGGCCAGACGCCCGTCTACCAGTTGCTCGACGAAAAAGGCCCCGACCACAGCAAGTGCTTCAAGATCTCGGTCGAAGTGGCCCAGCAACGGTTCCCCGCCGCGTGGGGCCGCAGCAAGAAAGAATCGGAGCAACGCGCTGCCCACAACGCCATCAACCAGATCCAAGGCGACCCGATCGCCTATCCCTCGGAAGAGAGCGCCTACTCGGACAACGCCAGCTAACGGCGGCCGCGTTGACTGTGCTCATTCTCGTGACGCGTCGTACGACACACAGTGCTGACACGATGCGCCCAGGCCGTCGATTCCCAACTCGACAACGTCGCCCGGCTTGAGAAAAACGGGTGGGTCGAAACCGAGGCCGACGCCCGACGGGGTGCCGGTGCTGATGACGTCGCCCGGTTCGAGGGTCATGAACTGGCTGAGGTAGCTGACAATTGTCGGGATGTCGAAGATGAGGGTCTTCGTGTTGCCGTCCTGTCGGGTCTCGCCGTTCACCTTCAGCCACAGACGCAGATTGTGCGGGTCGGGAATTTCGTCCTGGGTCGCCAGGAACGGGCCGAGCGGTGCGAAGGTATCGCAGCTTTTGCCTTTGACCCATTGGCCGCCCTGTTCGAGCTGAAACGCCCGTTCCGAATAGTCGTTGTGCAGCGCGTAGCCCAGCACGTAGTCCATGGCCTCGGCCTTCTCGACGTAGGAAGCTCGGCGACCGATCACGACGGAAAGCTCGACCTCCCAGTCGGTCTTGGCAGCACCCTTGGGGATGACCAGATCGTCGTTCGGCCCGCACAGCGCGGTGGTTGCCTTGAAGAAGATGATCGGCTCGCTGGGAATCTCCATTCCCGATTCGGCGGCGTGGTCGGAGTAATTCAGCCCGATGCAGATGATCTTGCCCGGCCGGGCGATTGGCGAGCCGAGTCGCTCGTCGTCGGATAGCCGCGGCGCGGATGCCGATTCGCCCTGGGCCCAGGTTTCTAGCCGGGCCAGTCCGCCCTCTTCGAAGAAGCCAGGGGTGTAATCATCGGCAACGGCCGAGGCATCGACGCGCCGTCCGTCGCTTAGCATTAGACCCGGCTTTTCCTGACCGGCTTGTCCGACTCGAATCAATTTCATCGTAGGTATCTCGCTCTTTCGATTTGGGTGATAGGTGTATGTTGTTGCCGGGCGATTATGGGTGGATCAGTGTGGTCACGCCGCCATCGAGGGGATAGGCCGCCCCGGTGATGAACGCGGCTTCGTCGCTGCAAAGGAACAGAGCCAAGGTGGCGACTTCCTCGGGCTTGCCCATTCTGCCGATCGGTTGGTACTGGCTGAGTTTTTCAAACATCTCGGCCTCGCGGCCTGGGTAGTTGTCTCGGAGATAGCCGTCGACAAAGGGCGTGTGGATGCGTGCGGGACAGATGCAATTGCAGCGGATGTTCTGGCTGACGTAATCGATGGCGATCGAATAGGTCATGGTGAGCACCGCCCCCTTGCTCATCGCGTAGGCGAAACGATCTTTGATGGCAACGAGCGAGGCCACTGAGGCCATGTTCAGAACGACGCCCCCGCCGGCTTCGACCATGTGCGGCACCACGGCATGAAGGCCGTTGTAGACGCCCTTGATGTTGACTCGATAGACGCGGTCGAGATCTTCTACAGTAGTTTCCTCGACTGTGCCAACGGCGGCCACGCCGGCGTTGTTGACCAGGATATCGATCCGACCACGACGGTCGAGGATCTCGGCCACGGTGGCGTCGACGGCGCCCTGCTCGGCGACGTCGCATGCCGTTGCGTGGCCCACGCCGCCGGCTTGCTCGACCTGATCAACCGTCTCCTGTGCCGCTTCGACGCCGAGGTCCAGCACTTCGACCCGCGCGCCGTGCCGAGCCAATCGCAAGGAAATTGCCTGCCCGATGCCCGATCCGCCGCCGGTAACCACGGCCGTTCGGCCCGCGAGATCGAACGGCATGCTCGGCTGTTGGTCTTCGGTTGTCTGGTCTTCAGACATGCCTGTCATTCCCCGATTATCAACCCGCCGTGGCCGATTGTCTGGTCTTGTTGGCGGTGGCACTCGCCACTTTCTACCACCGCAGCCATTTAGCGAAACCGCCAGATTACCAGGAGGACGCGATACGGGCCAGGGCCTGGATCTTGCCCGCATTCTTCAAGCCTTTTCTAGCCCTTCGGGGGCAGGCTTGCTCGGCAGGTAGCCATGAATTACAAATGACTTGCGCTGTTTTTCTGCTGCGTCGAGAGGTCGCAGATTGGACTTGGCTAGGGGCATTTGTGGCACGCACCTTCGTCGGTATTGGTTTCGGTCCCATTCAGAGTGGGCTCTTTCTGCTGGAGGCACACCGGTCGGGTAACTTCGACCGGTTGGTCGTTGCTGAGATTGTGCCGGAAGTCGTGGACGCAGTCCGCCAGTCCGCCGGGCGTTTTACGATCAACGTCGCCGCGGCCGACGGCATCCGGTCGCAGCAGGTCGACGGGCTGCAGATTTGCGATCCCCGGCAGTCTGAGGATCATGCGCAGCTTGTGTCCGCCATCGCGGCGGCCGACGAAGTGGCCACCGCGCTGCCCAGTGCCGAGTTTTACCATCGCGGTTCACCAAGCCCGGCCCAGCTCTTGGCAGAGGGCTTTCGACTCAAGCTAGAGAGCAGCGACTCGCCGCGCACGGTCGTTTATGCCGCCGAAAACAACAATAGGGCGGCCGAACTGTTGCGCGAGGCCGTACTTGCCGAACTCCACGCAGCCGGGCGTCGGCAACTCGACGATCGCGTGCAGTTCGTCAACACGGTCATCGGAAAGATGAGCGGGCAGGTTTCCTGTGCGGATCAGATTTCGGATGCCGGCCTGGAGCCGCTGGTCGCGGGCTGCGGTCAGGCAGTGCTCGTCGAAGAATTCAATCGCATTCTCATTAGTCAGATCAAGCTGCCAGATTTCGAGCGTGGGATCGAGGTGTTTCAGGAAAAACCCAATCTGTTGCCCTTCGAAGAAGCAAAGCTCTACGGACACAACTCGACGCACGCATTGATGGGCCTACTCGCCGACCGCAAGCAGCTTACGTTCATGTCCGAGGTTTCCCGCGCTGGGCTGCTGGAATTCTGCGAGCAAGCGTTTGTCGAAGAATCGGGCGGCGCATTGTGCCAACGTCATGCGGGCGTCGATCCTCTGTTCACCCAGGAAGGTTGGCAGGAATACGTGCAGGATCTGCTCCGTCGCATGACCAATCCGTACTTGCAGGACCGCGTCGACCGGGTGATTCGCGATCCGCAGAGAAAGCTCGCCTGGGACGACCGGCTGGTCGGCACGATGCGCATCGCATTGGAGAACGGCATCGAACCAAGGCGTTACGCACTGGGCGCCGCGGCAGCCGTGGAGTTGCTGCTCGCCGAGGAGCCTCAGCAATCCATGTCTACGCTGCTCGAAAGCGTCTGGGGAGAAGCTGCCGACTCGCATGAAAGCCGTGCGACCATCATTGACGGCATCCGGGCGGCACGGGATGAGTTGCAGATCGGTTATCCTGTGGGAGGCTAGTACTACAGCGCAGAGCCCAGACAAATGATTAACCGCCAAGGACGCCAAGATCGCCAAGAAAACCAAGGGTTCTTCGTTTCGGAACATCGAATCGGGCTTGGTGGCTCTACGAGTGTGCGGAAATGTTGCATTCATTCGCAAAGAGACAAGGTCGTTCACGCCTGTTTTCTTCGCAAATCAGATCGAATCTTCCTTGGCGCTCTTGGCGTCCTTGGCGGTTCAACCCTGCGCTGTAGTACTAGAATGTTGGATTCCGAGATAGTATCGACGTCAGCCTGGGCTGAACAGTTGCTTGTGATATAATCGCCGCTGCCGCCGAATAAGGAAAAAGCGTGTCCACACAACAAACAAGTTCGAGTCGCAAGGGAATCCTCGCCGGGGGGAACTTTATCGTCGACCGCGTGAAGCAGATCGACTTCTATCCCGA
>CAXMSB010000105.1:0-44448 GCA_964195615.1 uncultured Granulosicoccus sp.
GATTTGTCCAGCAAGTTCTCCCGAGCCTATCCGCGGTCAAAACGTCTCCAGCCCCGCAATCGGCTTGTCCGACAGTGGTTAAACGTGAACGGGGGGTGGTTGATATTTGTTCCCCCAAAGTGGTATCTTGGCGGGCTCTCAACCATTTTTGTGGAACGCCCCCCGGGAGCGCGGACCGAGTAGTAAGAGCCGCGACCAGAGCCACCAGCAAACGGGGCGAAACGATCCAGTTTTGGATAGCAGTTAGGAGAACCAATCCATGTCAATGTTTATCGGAGAAGCGCTCGCGGGCGACGGCAACGAAATCGCCCATATCGATCTGTTGCTGGGCTCGAAGGATGGTCCCGTGGGCAATGCCTACGCCAATGCCTTGGCGCGCCAAAGCGAAGGGCATTCCAACCTGCTGGCGGTACTCACTCCCAACCTGGCCGTCAAGCCTTCGACCGTGATGATCACCAAGGTGACGATCAAAGGCATGCGCCAGGCCGTGCAGATGTTCGGTCCCGCGCAGGCGGCAGTGGCCAAAGCGGTCGCCGACTCGGTGGGCGATGGAGTGATCAACAAAGGTCAGGCCGAAGATTTGGTCTGCGTTTGTGGTGTGTTCATCCATCCCGAGGCCGAAGACGACAAGAAGATCTACGAGTACAACTACGAAGCGACCAAGATGGCCATCAAGAGCGCGATGGAATGCAAACCGACCGTCGACGAGATGCTGGCCGGCAAGGACGAAGCGACACATCCGTTCCGAGGATTCTGATTGCCGTGAAAACAATCTTGTTGTGTCTCGACGCTGATCCGCAGCCGAGCATGTTCGACAGCGTCGTGGCCATCGACGCGGGCGTCGACCACTTGCTGCGCCACGGTGGCGTTGCGCCCGATCAGGTGCGCGATCTGGTGCATGGCGCGATGTTCACTCGGGGCGGCGAGGGGCTGCGCAGTACGGCCGTGTTCATCGGCGGCAGCGACGTGCATCAGGGCGAGCAGCTGTTGGCCGCGGCCCGGAAAGCGTTTTTTGGCAAGGTGCGCGTGTCGCTGATGCTCGACAGCAATGGAGCGAACACCACCGCCGCTGCCGCGGTGATCACGGCTGGGCGACATCTGTCGCTCGGTCCCGAGACCACGGCGGTGGTCCTCGGCGGCACCGGGCCCGTTGGGCAACGGGTGGTGCGGATGTTGGCCCAAGAGGGCGCCGAGGTGCGGGTGGTTTCGCGGAAGATGCCCCGCGCCGAGGGGGTGTGCCATCGCGTCTCTCAACTAATCAGCGGCGCCCGCCTGACGCCCCACGTGGTCGAAGACGGCGACGTCGAACCGATTATCGCCGGCGCGCAGCTAGTGATCTCCGCCGGGGCGGCAGGCGTCGAGCTGTTGAGCCAAGCCGCGCGGCAAGCGGCCGCCGTGCTACGCGTGGCAATCGATCTGAACGCCGTTCCCCCAGCCGGCATTGGCGGCGTGGCGACTCAGGACAAGGCAGTCGAGCACGACGGGCAGATTTGCTACGGCGCGCTCGGCGTAGGGGGGCTGAAAATGAAACTCCACAAGGCGGCCATCGGGCGGCTGTTCCAAACCAACGACCTGGTGCTCGACGCGGATGCGATCTACGCACTCGGCAAGAGCTTGGAGTTGAAGCCGAAGTGAGCGGGACGACCAGCCGTGGCTAAACGATCTTCCCGCCGCAACGCGATTTCGGTACAGCGCGCCAAGAGCGGCAACGGCTGGGTGCTCGTGCATCCGAGCGCCGTACGCGAGATGGCCGAGGACCTGGAGGAACTGCAACGGATCATCGACGCCGGCGAAACCGACGTGGCCGTCGACGAGCTGCGCTGGCTATTGGGCACCTGCCCCGAGATGATCGAAGGGCACTTTCTGCTGGGCAAGCTTGCCGCGGAGGTCGACCACGACGTACCGTTGGCTCGCGGGCATTTTGGCACCGCCTATCAACTGGGGATTCAAGCCCTGCGGCGTGCGAAGAAGCCCAAGCCCGTGCCGGCGCTGCACCCGGCCAATCGGACGTTCTACGACGCAGGTCGTGGGCTGGTCTGGTGCCTCGATCAACTCGGCAAGCACGGCATGGCCCTGGAAGTCGTCGAGCAGATGCTCGAGCTCGACCCGGATGATCCACTCGGCCTGGCGGCCTGGCTCGACGAAATCCGCACCGCAGGCAAGCCGATGGTCGATCTGGAAAATCTGTGGCAGGGCCCACCGATGTAACGCCCGTCTCCAGCCTCCCCTCACGGTAACGGGATGTCCTTCAGCTCGTACTCAACCGACACGCGAACGATTGCGGCGGGGGTACGATAGACCCAGGTGTACTTGCCGATCTCGTCGTCCGGCAGGTCAAAGAAATACGCCAGACCGATTTCGCGCTCCGATTGTCTGGTGGTCTCGAATCCCGCATGGTCGACGATCTCACCCTCGCGGTCCAACAAATAAGTCATGTTCTGAAACACCCAGCCGCGATGCGACTTGAGTCCGGCCTCTTCGCTCTCGACTTGCACGCGCATGTGGACCTCCCAGAGGGCCTGGTTCTTGCGAGTGCCGTCGAGGATCACCTTCACACCGCCCTGCTGTTGTTCGACCCCTTTGGCCTTGGCGAGATCGGTGAATTGAAACTCGACAATTCGCTCCGGCACCAGGGCGGACAACTGGCCCCGAAACGTGGCGAGCGCCGAGACGCTGCGAGGCGGCAGGGCCAGCGGGATCGTCAACTCCGTGGAGTGACTGCCGGGAGGAACCTCGACGTCGAGCACTGCCCGACGGCTGGTTGGCGAAATCGCTGAGCCATCGTCGCCTGTCACTTCGATCGCCTCGATCGGTTGCGACAGGGCGATCGGCCGCAGGCGTGGCTCCCAGGCGATTTCCAGTTTGACACGAGCGCCTTGCTGCGCGGGAGTGCGCAGATTTCGTTGCGCGACGACTTCGATCGCCTCGACGCGAAACGGACCGGCGTAGCTGGCCCGAGTGCTGCGCTTGGCGTCGCCCGGCTCGCGATCGACGACCGCCAACGTTTTCTCGCCCGAGAAGGCATAGAGCGATAGATTGGCCTGGTCCAGAATCTTGTCTACCGCCGGCCAAAATTCTTCGTCGTCGATTTCAATGGTCACCGGGCGCGGCGTGGCGTTCTGGCCAAACTGTTCGCGGTAGTCGCTCAGTTGGTTACCTGTCTGGGTGTTAATCGCTTCGAACACAGCCGCCAGATCCAGAGCGTTGGCGGAGAGCGACAGCCGACTGGCCGAGAGCGCCTGGTTGGCCTGCTCAATCTCCCGTTCTGGCACCGGCGGATCACTCTGAGCTTGCAGCAGGCCGGCAGCCGCCAGCGTAAGCACACATGCGGCAAGCCATCGTCGAAGCGAAACGGCTCGTGCTCGACATTGGTCAATCGGTGGCATGTTCAAAGTCTCCTGGAGATGCTCAGCAGCTGAGGGCAGGGCCAGCGGTTCCATTGTAACGGGCATGACGCTTGTGACGACTGCCAGCTTCGCGGGTGAGCTAGGCTTGCGATAGAAGCTTGGCACTACGTTGCGAGCACAAGGGAGGGGGAATGATTGGTCGAATTTTCATGCACTGGGCGGTAGGCCTCTCTGTAGTTGGCGCTTGGATCGCCCTGGCGGCCACGAGCCTGCAGGCCGCCGGCCCGGCCGATTTCATGATGCTCACGCGCGTCGAGGGCCGCACGATCGAAGGCCAGCCGCTCGAGTGGAGCGACAGCAACATGCTCCTGCTCGGCCGGGACGGACAACTCCATGAGTTCGCACCCGGGGCCGCCGAGAAGTCGCGCAAGACGGGCACGACGTTTCGTGGTTACACGATGGGCGAAATGCGTAGCCTGCTGCACAAGGAATTCGACAGCCGGTTTGAGGTCAGCACGACGTCGCACTTTGTAGTGGTTCATCCGCCAGGGCAGTGGAGCGCTTGGGCCGAGCGTCTGGAGTCGCTCCACCGGTCGTTCACCCATTACATGCAGGTACGCGGATTTCGCCTCGCGGAGCCCCGAGTGCCGCTGGTCGCGGTGGTCTTCCGCAACCAGCACGACTACTACAGCCATGCCGCCGCCGGTGGAACGCCGCTGGCGCCGGGCACGCTGGGTCACTACGACCCCACGTCGAACCGCATCTTTCTGTTCGACGCCAGCCACTCTAACGGCGACGACTGGTCGGCCAATGCCGAGACGATTATCCACGAAGCGACCCACCAGACGGCCTTCAACGTCGGCGTGCATCGCCGCTTTGCGGAGCAGCCGCGGTGGCTGGTCGAGGGACTGGCGATGATGTTCGAGGCCCGCGGCGTGTGGGACGCCCGCTCGATCTACACCCGCAGCGATCGGATCAATCGAGGGCGTCTCAACGATTTCCGCTATTACCTGCCCAAACGGCCCGACGGGGCGATCGTGGCCCTGGTGGCATCCGACCAGTTGTTCCGCACCAACCCGGTATTCGCCTACACGGAAGCCTGGACGACGAATTTCTTTCTGTGCGAAACACGGCCCCAGGAGTATTGCCGCTATCTGGAGATCGTCGCCGCGCGCAAGGCGTTCAGCGAGTATCCGGCCAGAGCGCGGTTGACCGATTTTACGCGCTGTTTCGGCAACGACGTGGAACTACTCGATGCGCAGCTCCGACGGTTTGTGGCCGAGCTGAAGTAAGAAAAGCGAGTCGCGACACTGCTGTCGCCGCGATCAGCGCTGGTCGAGAGGCGGAATCTCGCGTTTGCCGTGGCCGATATAGATCTGTCGAGGACGACAAATTCGCTTGTTCGGGTCGGCGTGCATCTCGCGCCAATGGGCAATCCAGCCTGGCAGCCGGCCAATGGCGAACAGCACCGTGAACATCTGCACGGGAATTCCGATCGCCCGATAGATGATGCCCGAGTAGAAGTCGACGTTCGGATAGAGCTTTCGCTCGACGAAATACTCGTCTTTGAGGGCCACTTCTTCCAACTGCTGGGCGATGTCGAAGATCGGGTCGTCGATGCGGCGCTTCTTGAGCAGCTTGTCGCACGAGGCTTTGATGATCGTGGCGCGTGGGTCAAAGTTCTTATAGACGCGGTGCCCAAAGCCCATCAATCGGTAACTGCTGTCCTTGTCTTTGGCCAGATCGACGTACTTGGAAACGTTCCCGCCGTCGAGGTGGATCTGCTCCAGCATCGCAACGCACGCTTCGTTCGCTCCGCCGTGCAACGGGCCCCAGAGGGCGCCGATTCCCGCGGAGATCGAAGCGAACAGATTGGCGTTCGAAGAACCAACCATCCGCACGGTCGAAGTGCTGCAATTCTGTTCGTGGTCGGCGTGTACGATCAAGAGCAAGTTCAAGGCTTCGACGAAGTCGGGGTCGATTTCGTATTCCTCGGTCGGAACCGCGAACATCATCCGTAGAAAATTCTCGCAGTAATTTAGGTCGTTGCGCGGATAAACAAATGGCTGTCCCACGGACTTCTTGTAGGCGAAGGCCGCGATTGTGGGCAACTTGGCCAGCAGACGCGTGATCGATTCGTTGATCTGGGCGTCGTCGTGCGGATTGAGCGAGTCCTGGTAGAACGTCGACAGGGCTCCCGCCACCGAACTGAGAATCGCCATCGGATGAGCGTCGCGGGGGAACCCGTCGTAGAACGAGCGCATGTCCTCATGCAACATCGTGTGAAGGCGCAGCTTCGTGCGGAACGCCTCCAGCTGCTCAGCAGTCGGCAACTCGCCGTAGATCAACAGGTAGCCGACTTCCACGAAGTCGCACTGCTTGGCTAGATCCTCAATCGGATAGCCCCGGTAGCGGAGGATGCCTTTCTCTCCGTTCAGAAACGTGATCGCGCTGGTCGTCGAGCCCGTGTTGACGTAGCCTTCGTCGAGCGTGATGACCCCCGTGGCGGCTCGGAGCTTGGAAATGTCCAGACCGCACTCCTGCTCGGTTCCCTCGACGATCGGAAGCTCAAGCTCCTGATCGCCAACCGTCAGTCTGGCGACCTCGTCGACCGAAGCAGTTTTTGCCGCCGTGCTACTCATAGATTCTCTCGTTCTCTCGACTGGGGGGGTAGTGGCTGCGATCCCCCTGGAATGGCTGACGAAGGCACAGAAAGCGCCTACCAAAGTGTAGCGATGATCGGGCCAAGGATCAATCGCCTGGGAGTCGGCTTAGGAGTCGAGGGTCCAGAGTCTAGGGTCGAGAGCCAGAGTGGGAAAGTCGACTTTCCTCGGGCCCTGGAGGCTCGACTCTGAACTTTCCGCCGTTAACGCTTTTTCGGCCCATCCAGCAGCTCGGCCAGGCGTGGTCCCGACAGATCGCCGTCGAAAATGGTCCAGACGCGGCTCTCTTTGCGGAGACGGATCAGCTCTTTTTCGATGAGCCCTTGCTTCCTCTCGCCCTCTAGTTTCTTGCGGATTTTGGCTTGGGCTTCGGTGAAAGGCGTCTGGCCGGCTTCTTTGCGTTCGAGCACGCGGATGATGTGGAATGCCCCGTCGTGTTCGATGATGTTGCTCAGCTGGCCCACTTCGAGACTGAACAATGCCTCATTAATTTTCTGGTTCCGCAGTGCGCCTTTGGTGGTCCAACCGTGTGCTCCGCCCTGTTTGGCGGTAAAGCCGTGCGATTTCTGTTTGGCCAGTTCTGTGAAGACTGCGCCCCGCAAGTCGGGATTGGCCGCCACGCGCTTCCACACCTGGTTGCCTATCTCGGCGATGGCCCGCCAGGCGGCGGTCCGGTCGCCGCCGAAGCGGTCGACCCGCACCATCAGTTCTTCCCACTTCGCCTGGGCCGGATAGTCGTACTCCCCTTCCTTGACGTGCTCTTTGTAGTAGGCGACCAACTGGTCGTAAGTAACTTCCTCCGGCTTGGGCGCCAATTGGCGGAGCCATTCGCCGGCGATCGTGCGTTCCATGAATTGACGCTGCATCTCTGGCAGCGACGTGCCCAACTTCTTCAGCTCCACGGCCAGTTCGCGCTGACTCTCTATTTCAAACACTTTTATCAGCCGAGGAATTTCCATCTCCTCGAACGGCGTGGCAAGGTTCTCTTCGACCGTGGGAATATTCTCGGCAGGCACTTTGCGTCGGAAGTCGGCGTAAAGCAACTTGGTGTCGATCAGCCCCATGGTCTGTTGACGGAGCAGCATCTGGCGCGCTCGGTCTCGTTCTGCCGGTGGTATCTTGTCGAGGTTGGCCTCGATGATCTTGTTCACCTGCCACATCACGTCGCCGGCCAACACGATCTGGCCATCGACTCGGGCAATAATTTTGCCCCCTTCCAGCGGCTTAGCGTTTTCCACCGATTTCGGCGTTCCCGAATCTTCGCCTGTGACTCCCGGGGGCGGAGTGGTTGGGGCGGGAACGATCGATGCCGGCGAATTCACATGTTGAGGCTGGCTATGCACGGCGGTCACGCCCGTGGGCCGAGCAGCGGGCAGCGCAGCGGAATTGAACGCGGTTTGCGCCTGTGTCGGCGAGACGAACGTCCCAAAAGCGCCAAGCAATAGCGTGGCTAGAAGGGGGGGCCACTGTCTGAGCGATCCATGATGGTCGATGATCTGCACGTTGTCTGCCTGCGGTTGGCGCCCTGGTGGGGGATAAGCTTGCCACGGAACTCGCCACGGCAAGCTCAGGACGCACGGAACCCCGGAAGAAAAGCGGCGGAATTCTAGTGGCCAGTAGAGTCTGGCCGCAAGAGCGATTTCAGCTCGGCCAGGATCTCCTCCAAGCCGCTAAGTTGTTGCGGCATCGGCAGATACGCGCTGCTGGCATCGGCCACGCGGAGCCGATCGCTGTTGCGGCTTCGCAGAGCTTCGATTTTTCGCCGATCCGAGTAGCCCAGTACCAGGTATTTTCCCTCCTGGTGGATCGAGCCGATGCTCCACTGATGGGCCCAAATCCGCAGGCGGGCCATTTCCACCAACTGCAGCACGGCCGCCGGCGGCGGGCCGAACCGGTCGGCGAGCTCGGCCTGGAAATCGTCCAGCGCCGCTTCGTCGGCGGTGCGGGTCAGGCGACGGTAGAGGTCGATCTTCATCCGCATGTCGGGCACATACTGTCGCGGGAAGTAGGCCGCCACGGGCAAGTCGAGCGAGACGTCGACCGAATCGGGCAGCGGCAAGTTTTTGAGTTGCCGGACCGATTTTTCTAGCAGCGAACAATAAAGTTCGTAGCCAACCGTCGCGATGTGGCCGCTCTGTTGGGTTCCCAACAGGTTGCCCGCGCCGCGGAGTTCCAGGTCGCGCATCGCCAAGGCAAAACCCGCACCCATTTGGCTGAACTCCTCGATGGCCCGCAGCCGCCGGGCCGCCTCGGGCGTCAACTGGCGATTCTCGTCGACCAACAGGTAGCAATAGGCCCGATGCTTGTAACGGCCGACCCGACCGCGTAGCTGATGCAAGTCGGCCAGGCCGTAGCGGTCGGCGTCGTCGATGAACATCGTGTTGGCGTTGGGAATATCCAGGCCGCTTTCGACAATGGTGGTCGCCAGCAGAATATCGAAATCGTGGCGGACGAAGCCCAGCATCACCTCTTCCAGCTCCGACTCACGCATCTGCCCGTGGCCGATGCCGATCGAGGCCTCGGGAACGATTTTCGCCAGCCGATCGGCGACGGCTTGGATGTCGTGTACCCGGTTATGGACGAAGAAGATCTGCCCGTCGCGATTCAGCTCGCGCAGAATCGCGTGACGAATCAGTCCGTCGTCGAAACGCGAGACGCGCGTCTCGATTGACAGCCGATCCTTGGGCGCGGTCTCCAGGTTAGAAATGCTGCGCACACCCAACAGCGACATGTGCAGCGTTCGTGGAATCGGCGTGGCGGTCATTGTCAGCACGTCGACGCTGGCGCGCAGAGCTTTCAGTCTTTCTTTCACCGCGACGCCGAAGCGTTGCTCCTCGTCGATGATCACCAGGCCCAGGTTTTGGAATTTCACGTCGGCCGAGGCCAATCGGTGGGTGCCGATCAACAGGTCGATTTTGCCCTCGGCGGCCTTTTCAACGATCTGCCGCTGCTGTTTGGCGGTACAAAAGCGAGAGAGGGCCGCGATCTCGAAGGGAAACTCCGCCATCCGCTGCGTGAAGGTCCGCTTGTGCTGTTCGGCTAGCACGGTCGTCGGCACCAGCACGGCCACCTGGTAGCCGGCGTCGATGGCCTTGAACGCGCTGCGGATCGCCATTTCTGTTTTGCCAAAACCGACGTCGCCGCAAAGCAGCCGGTCCATCGGCTTGGAGTCCTGCATGTCGTGCTTGATCGAGATCAGGGCTTCGATTTGGTCGGGAGTTTCCTGATAGGGGAATGCCGCATCGAATTCTTGCTGCCACTGGCTATCGGCGGGAAACCCGATGCCCGGCCGGGCGCTGCGGGCCGCCTGCAACTGGAGCATTTCGACCGCCAGGTCGGTAACCGCTTTTTCGGCCGCCTGTTTCTGCCGCAGCCACGATTTGCCGCCGATGGTCGCCAATCGGGGCGTTGCCTTACGGCCGCCGACGTACTTCTGCACGAGGTCGATCTTGCTGGTGGGGACGTAAATCTGCGTGCCGCCGCCAAACTCGACGGCCAAATGCTCTTCGGCTCCGTCCTCTTTCTCCAGCAGCTTGAGTCCCCGATAGCGGCCTATGCCGTGGGCCAAGTGTACGACGAGATCGCCTTCGCGCAGTTGCAGGAAGCTGTCGATCGCGCGACCGACCCGCCGCTGCGAGGGCCGGGCGACTTCCTGCCGCTGGAACATCTCTAGCGCGCTGACCAGCACCACCTGTTGATGTACGATCCGAAATCCGCTCGCCAGCCGACCGAGCACAAACTGCAACCGACCCTCGGTCATCAGTTGCGTCTCGCCAAACAACTCCGCCAACCGCTGCGTCTCGGCTTCGGTCTCGGCGACGAGATAGACCCGCTGCCCCGCGGCGGCCTGGTCGAGTTCTTCACGCACGCGGTGTACGTCGCCGCTGAATCGCTCGATCGACTCAAACTGCAGATGAGCCGTCGTCTCGAACGAACCCGCGGGGATCCCCGAGGCCGTAACCGACGGGAACTTGTAGATTTCGCTCAGCGTGGTCGTCGTGGCGAAGAAGTCTTCAGGATTTTCCAGACGCTGATGATAGTAGCGACCTTCTTCCTGCAACTGGTTCGGCTCGACCAACAGAAACCAACTATCCGCGGGCAGGTAGCTGGTGAAGTGCGTCCGGTTGGTCCGATTCGGTTGTAGGATGGTCAGCTCGACCGACTGGTGCGATTCGATGCTCCGTTGCGTGGCAACGTCGAACGAGCGGATCGACTCCACCTCGTCGCCGAACAGCTCGATGCGCACCGGGCTGAGCGCGTCGGGCGGGAAGACGTCGAGGATGCCCCCGCGCAGGGAAAATTCTCCCGGCAGTTCGATTGCCGTGGTGTTTTGGCAACCTTGTTCGGCGAGCCAGAGGGTGAACTGTTCGGGTGCGAGCGTGTCGCCGACTGCTACGGTACGCGTGGCTGCCTGCAGATCCTCACTACTCGGCACGGGCTGCAGCAAGCTCTGGATCGCGGTGACGATCACGGCGGGGGCCTGCCCGTTCTTTAGCGATTTCAATAGTCGTAGGCGACTGCCGAAAATTTCGTCGTGCAGCACGCGTTCGGCGGCGTCGGTCTCCCAAGCGGGAAGTTGCTCAACCGTGGCCTGGCTGAATAGGGAGAGATCGTCGCAGAAGTCGTCGATGTCGCGGGCGTGGGGCAGCACCACGACGAGCGCCGCTTTGCACGACCGCTCGATCGCCGCCGCGGCCAGCGCGCACGAAGAGCCCCAGACTCCACCGAGGGTGCCGCCGTGGCCAGCCGTCAAGCTGGCCAGCACCTCCGCGAAGCCGTCCTGCTGCTCAAGTTGGACGGCCAGTTCCCGCAACTCGTCCGCTGCAGTAGACCGGACCGGGACGACAATTTCCATTGTGCTTGTAGGCGATTGTATCTCACGCATCCGCCAACGAACAGACCGAGTAAGCCGCGAGGCGATAGCAGAGCGCTCGGCTAGCGCCTCGCGGCTTACACCCCTTGAGTAGGCGGCGTTTTCTAGGCGGCTTTCTGCGTGGACACTGACGGGGCAGGGGGGGCGAGGTCCCATTCGCGCCAGTCGGGGAGCGGCGCTACGGGCGGCTCGCGCTTCTTCAGCAGTGAGGCCGCGGCTCGTAGTGCCATCTCCAGCGTGACGCGAAGCGTTAAATACGACAACGGTTCGGCCACCGCCTGTCGCCGCCATTGCCGTAGGGCCGTGCGGTAGTAGCCCGACCGGGCCGCGCGACGAGCCCATTTTCCCGCGGCAGCAGTCTGCTTGCGCGGTGCGCTCGGCGGTTCGGATGACGCGTCGGCCGTGGCAAGCCCGCGCTCGGCGCGTGCCGCGGCCAATAGCCGATGTCCCCGTTCGTGTTGCAGCGCTCGCCGATTCCAACAGACGCTCTGCTCATGTTGGCGATAGTGCATGAGCACTTGCGGAATGTTGGCGACGCGGCCCAATTGGATGATCCGCAGCCACAGGTCGATGTCCTCAACCCATTCGTATTCTTTGCGATAGAGTCCCGCCTGGATGGCCGCATCGCGGCGAATCAGAACGCTGGGATGGCCGAAGCTGCCCGCCTTGCCGCCCAAGAGGGCTTGTTCGATCTCTTCGTGCCGCGTCGCGTAACGCTCGGTGCAAATGGGAAAGCCGTCGGGATCAGTAAAGAGCATGTAGCTGCCGACGACCACGACGTCGCGATTCTGCCGGACGAACTCCCACTGCGTGGCTAACCGCTCGGGCACGGCGACGTCGTCGGAATCGATACGGGCGATCCACTCGCTGCGGACCGCGTGGATGCCGGCGTTCAACGCGGCAACGATGCCCTGGTTCTCCTGGTCGACGATGCGAAACCGCGGGTCGGCCGCGGCGAACTGTTTGAGAATGGCCAAGCTATCGTCGGTCGAACCGTCGTTGACGCACACCGCTTCCCAATCGGTAAACGTCTGCCAACGCAAGCTTGCCAGCGTTTGCCGCAAGTAGCGATCGCCGTTGTAGACCGGCATGACAATGCTAATTGACGGCGTGCCCATGGAACTCTTCCCTTTGCGATGTATGGATTGTGTAAGCCGCGAGGCGGTAGCCGAGCGCTCGGCTACCGCCTCGCGGCTTACGTTGAGTTGCAGATCGCCCTGGTCGTTGGCGGCGGCGACCGGTACGATAGCGCCCCGAAGACGCCGCACTTTGTAGAAAATAATGGGTTCTTTCGCGATGCGAATTTGTTTCGTGAGTACCGGCAAGGCCTGGGGCGGCGGCGAGCGGCTGCTAGCATGGCTCGTTGCCGGCATCGCCGACGCGGGCGAAGAGGTTGCCCTGGTCGCCCGACAAGGGAGCCCGCTGGCCGACTGGGGCCGCGACCATGCCGGCCTGCCCCTGCTGCAACTCCCCGGCCGAGGCAGAAGCCCCCGCAGCCTGTGGCGGCTGCGACGGTGGCTCGTCGCCAACCGTTTCGACGTCGTGGTGCTCAACGATCCCCATGCCATCACCAGCGGCGGCATCGCCATGCTAGGGCTCAACGTCGCGAGGATCGGTATCCGCCACACGGTGTTCCCCATCCGCTCGGCGTGGAAGCACCGTCGGCTTCTCGACCGGATAGTCTGCGTTTCCCAGGCGGCCCAGCGCGAGTGCGCGGCGGCGGGAATTCCCGCGGAACAGACGAGCGTGATCCACGGCGGCGTCCCAACTTTGCAGGTCGACAGCGAACGAGTCGAACAGGTTCGCCAGATGTTTTTGCGTGCCGAATCCAGCAACGCTGACAAACACCTGCTGGCCCTGGGCAGCTTGCAGCCAGTAAAAGGTTTCGACACGCTCATCCGCGCCGTGGCCCGCGGCCGAAAGCTGGGGCGAAACTGGCGGTTGTGGATTGCCGGAGACGGGCCCGAGCGGAGCAGTCTGCAGTCGCTTGCCGAGGAGCTAGGCGTGGCAGATCGCGTGCAACTGTTGGGCTTCCGCGACGACATTGGCGAGCTGCTCGCAGCGGCCGACCTATTCGCCAGCGCCTCGCACAGCGAAGGGCTTTCGCTGGTGCTCGTGGAAGCGATGCTCGCCCGGTGCCCGATTGCATCGACCGCAACAGGCGGCAGCCGCGAAGTACTCGACGTCAGTGAGAAGGACGTCTCTCCCTTTGCCGCCACGTTCGCGCCGGGGAACGTCGAGGAATCGATGGCCGCAATCGACGCGGCTTTGTCAGAAAATGCCGCCAGCCAACAACGGCTCGACCGTGCACAGCAGTGGGCCGAGCAGAGTTTTTCGATCGAGCAGATGGTCCACAAACACCTGGCGTTCTATCGTGGCTTGGTGGCCGATGATTCAGCAACGAATAGCGACTCTTGCCGCACCGCTGCCTAAAATCGATCTCTTCCCAGAGAAGAAAGACTCAGCAGGCCGCTCAGAATTAGCACAATGGCTGTCGGTTCGGGCACTGTCGTGGTCGATACGGTTCCCAATGGGCCGGTGTATTGTTGCTGCCAAGTGAGAAAATCGTTGCCGTCGCTGTCGCCGTCGCTGTCGGCGTCGCCCAGGGTGTTCAGGCCCAGGGCCGTTTCCCAGATGCTCAGATCCGAGTCGTCGACGTCGCCGTCCTGGTCGAAGTCGGCAGCCTGATAGGTGACGGCACTCGTGACGGACAGCTCCAACTCGTAGAGCTGAATCGTATCTTGCTTGCCGGTAATGCTGACAAAATACTCTCCCGCGACCGGCAGACTCAGCTCCAACAGCGATTCGATTCCACCCTGCCCCGTGTCGTCGGCCGTGGCCAGGAGCGACGTGCCATTGGTGTCGAAAATCTCCAACACCAAATCGCTGCGGGCCGAGGCGTCGAAAGGAGTCGGCGTGGCGCCTTCCGAAGCCTGATTAAAAAGCCCGCCTCGGGGAGTCAGTTCCGCGCTCAAATCGGACGGCTGCGAAACGCTGAAACTGTAATAATCGGTGTCCCCCAGATTGGCGAGGCTCACGAAATCGGTGGCCGTGGGTTGGATGAACTGATCGGGTACGTCCGCGTCGGAGCCCACGCTCACTGCTCCGCCGCTGCCGATAGCGCCGAGGCTCGTGGCCAAGCCGACTTCATCATTGCCCAGCCCGCCGTTGGATTTCTCGTTGGCGTCGCCAAAGTAGTATTGAATGGCGCGCACCTCGTCGAGTTGCGGACCATCGAAACTCGTGTTGATCGACGGCTCCAGCAGCAGGGCGTCGGTGTTCGAGTTGACGTGATGGAGGCCGAACCCGTGGCCATGCTCGTGCATGATCGTGTTGCGGAAGTATCGAAAACTGTTGGCGGGGTTGTCGAACAGGTTGCCGTCGTCGGTGTCGAGCACCATGTCGCCGTCGTCGGGAAAGTAGTTGAAGGCAAGCGTGCCGCTCGCTCCGTCGATCCCCGCACCGGCAATCCGCAAGTCGCCCCGCACTCCCAGCACACCGTTGTTGTTGGCGTGGGGAGCGCCGTCGTCGTTGGGTTCGTAGACGTAGGTCGCGCCACTCAGTTCGCCCCAACGGCCGAACGCATCGGTAAATATATGAAACCAGGGACGCTGCTCGATATCCGGCTCGTTGGGATCGAAGCCGAACTCGGTGTCAAGAAACGAGATCAGATCGCTCGGTCCCAGGCTTCCAAAAGTATTCGAGGGAACATTCGTGCCATCGGGAACGAGGCTCCAGGTGAGCGTGGCTGGACCGCCGT
The DNA here is from genome assembly GCA_964195615.1 of uncultured Granulosicoccus sp. Classification (GTDB taxonomy): domain Bacteria; phylum Planctomycetota; class Planctomycetia; order Pirellulales; family Lacipirellulaceae; genus Bythopirellula. The sequence continues at coordinate 14,644 of CAXMSB010000105.1, forward strand.
TGCCGCTGCGCGAACCGCTGGCGGTGGTCTGCCAGTAGTCGGGATTATTGTTGCCGATGAGAAAGGCGCGCGCAGGCCCGACCGTCGCGCAAGTCCAGACGCCTACCGTCGCCAACAGGGCAAATATCAACTGCCGTAGCTTCATGATGCTCTCGAATGATCCCAACCTCCATTCTAGTTGCAGATCACAGCATCGAGCAACAATAGATGCCGGCTGACGGGTCGGGGTCGCGGGCAGAATCCGCATGACCGGAACACGCCGCAGAGCCGGGGGGGTGCGGCACGCCGACTTTCACGTCCGTTTTCAGCGTAACGGTGTCCGGCCGAGATTCCGGTATTCTGCCGCGCAGGGTATAATTGGAGAGTCGAATTGCCCATGCCATCCAACACCGAGGCCCGCCATGGCCACCGTCGGATCAACCCATATTGAAGTCGACGACCAAGGGGTCGCACGAATCGCGGGCACCACGACCAAGGTCATCGAAGTCGCGCTCGATTACCTGGCCTATGGTTGGAGCCCTGACGAGATGCACAATCAGCATCCGTATCTATCTCTCGCGCAGATCCATGCCGCGATGGTCTACTACTACGATCATCAGAACGAGTTCGACGCACGGATCAGAAAAGATCTCGAAGAAGTCGACCAGCTGGCCAACGACGCGCAGGATTCTCCGCTACGTCAAAAACTCCTCCAGCTGAAGAAATCCAGACTGTGAGTCTGCTGCTCTACATGGATGTGCATGTTCATCGAGGCATTACGCTCGGACTGCGCCGACGGGGAATCGACGTGATTACTTCCCAGGAGGACGAAACAAGAACGCTTCCCGATGACCTGCTCTTGGACAGGGCTTCTCAACTGGGGCGCATTCTGTTTTCGCAAGATCGAGATTTCTTGCGCGAAACATCCAGTCGTCTCTCGAGCGGCAAAGCATTCGCCGGCGTTGTCTACGCCCATCCACTGCGAGTCCCGATAGGCAGCTGCATTGCCGACCTGGAACTACTGGCGAAGTCGTGTACGCCAGAAGAAATGGCCGATCAGGTCATTTATCTTCCGCTTTGATGTTTTCAGGCTATTGTGACACGATTCGATCGATCCTGAGGCTCCGTGTGGAAGATTTGACTTCAGTGGAATTAATAATACACTGAACGCCATGTACCATTTCCACCTACAATTGCGTGATCGAACGACGCAGCGATTCCCCAAGCGATTAGCGCTGGCTGCTTTGACGCTAGCTATAGGATGTAACACTCGGACTGCCTGTGCCGCACCCCCAGAGACCTATCTCACCAAGATGCGGGGAACTCCCGACCTGCTGCAGACTCTGGAGAAAGCAGGGTTTAAAGGAAATGGAAATCAGTTCTGCGCACCGGTGGCGGTTTCTAATTCACTGACGTGGCTGGGGACTCATGGTTATCCCAAGCTCTTGCCTGAAGCACAGGGTGGACGGACGAATACTCAGATCAAGATGGTTCATCTCCTCACTTCTAAAGAACTGATGAACACTTCGGAGGAAAACGGCACAGGCCCCCGAAGTCTGATGCGAGGAGCAGGCCGCTATGTCGAGAGCTGTGGCTACCACTATACAATGCTTCTCCATCAAGGATGGAGACCAGTCTCGAAACAACACCAACATGAAGAGCGAACGCCGGATCTAGAATGGATCAAGAGCGAGTTCGCCAGCGATCGTTCTGCCGTTTGGTGGAACGTCGGTTGGTACAAGACTGGTGAACAAACTGGCGAGTACGAACGGATCGGGGGTCACTAGGTAACGTTAGTCGGTTACCGCAAAGGTAACAAGGGTTCCGCTACCGGCGATGTATTTGTCTTGCATGATCCTGCCCCGCGAGCTGGCACATCACTTGCTCGTGAGAATGTTACTCTTGAGAGAATTGAGGAAGGAACATTATTGGGGAGCAACAAAGGCCTTCCTCACAGCGCCAAAGGATACTATTTGGTCGGCGGAGGCATGCATATCAAAAAGAGTGCTGACTTTGGGATTCTGGATGGCGTCGTGGTACTGGAACTGGCTCCACAGTAATTCTCTGTCTACGGTGACTCACCTTCCGCGGTAGGGGCACTGCTCGTTTCTTGTCCCGCACAGTTGCACGACCATGGAAACTTCACATGATCCAAACATGAGCAATCGACACCAAGCGATCCCCTTCGTTCACGTCGAATATGATGCCGATCGGTTCCACGAACACTATCCGCATCGTGCCGGAACGTGATTCACCTTGCTGTCTGGGATCGGTCTTCAGCAGTTGATCGATCTGGTTCGCGGCATCGGCCACGGCCTGCCGATCTTGAGCGGAAGTCCAGATTTCAGCCAGTTCGGCGTGGGCGGCAGGCTTCCAGACGACCGTGTAGTTCATTTGGCTTCGAGCTCGGCCAATATCTCTGCCAACATCTTGCCGCCGGGCGTTTGCAGTCGTTGCTGCAGTTGCTCGTCGCTGATCTGCGCGTTCGCCCACTCGTAGACCATTCGTCGATAGCGATCTTCCGAGAGAAAGTGCCCCAGCGGTTTCCCCGAGGCGTCGCAAAGCTGCGCGTCGTCGACGCTGGAAAGCTGTGATTCGAGCTGTTGGTCTAGATTGACGCGGATCATGTCAGGTTTTCCATGGAATGCTCTTCGAGAACAGTGCTTGTCGCCTCACTCATTGTACTCTCGCTGCAACTCTCCGGAAACAGCTCACTCAATCAAACCACCTGCTGCGGCAGATTCAGCCCCGGGGCGGCGAGCGTCGTCGTTCCCGTGAGGTACTCATCAATCGCCCGGGCTGCGCCGCGGCCTTCGTTGATGGCCCAGACGACGAGGCTTTGACCGCGGCGGCAGTCGCCGGCGGCGAACACGCTCTCGACGTTCGTGGCGAACGAGCCGTGCTCGGCGGCGAATGTTTTCCAGTTGCCGCGTGGGTTTTGCACGTCGACACCTAGCATCTCGCCGACCGCAAGTTCCGGGCCGACGAAACCGGTTGCCAGGAACACCAGATCGGCGGGCCAGACCTTTTCGCTGCCCGGCACTTCGGTGAACGGGGCTTTCTTGCCCGGCTTCGACCAATCGACAGCGACCGTCTTCACGCCGCTTACCCGACCGCCCTTCGTGTCGGCGACAAACTCTTTGGTGAGAATGTTGAACTGCCGCGGGTCGTCGCCCAGCTTGGCGGCCGTTTCGGCGTGCGAATAGTCGACCCGATAGACTCGAGGCCATTGGGGCCAGGGGTTGTTGTCGGCCCGGTCGGCCGGCGGTACGTCCAACAGCTCGAAGTTGACGATGCTCTTCGCCCCGTGGCGTAGCGACGTGCCGATGCAGTCGGCTCCCGTGTCGCCGCCGCCGATGACGATGACGTTTTTCCCCCGGGCAGAAAGATAGAGGTCGTCCGTGAGCTCCGAGTCCAACAAGCTCTTGGTATTGCGAGTTAAAAAGTCCATCGCCAGGTGGATACCGTCCAGGTCGCGGCCTGGGCAGCGCCCGGTGGGGTCGAACGACTTGGTGGCCCCCGTGGCCAGCAGCAGGGCGTCAAAATCTTCCAGCAGTTCCTGCGGATCGATGAACTGCATCTTGCAGCCGCGTTCCAGCATGATCTGCGTCATGTGCCCCGGCTGGAAATCTTCTTCCAGACCAACGTGGGCGCAGGTGACAAACTCGACGCCTTCGGCGCGCAACAGATTGACCCGTCGCTCGACGACGCCCTTGTCGAGCTTCATGTTGGGGATGCCGTACATCAACAGGCCGCCCACGCGGTCGGCCCGTTCGTAGACCGTCACCGAATGGCCCGCCTTGTTGAGCTGCGCCGCGGCGGCGAGCCCGGCCGGACCGCTGCCGACGATAGCCACCTTCTTGCCGCTCCGCTGGCTGGGCGGCTGGGGCACGACCCAACCTTCGGCAAAGCCGCGGTCGATAATCGCGTTTTCGATGTTCTTGATCGTCACGGCCGGTTCGATGATCCCCAGCACACACGCCCCTTCACAAGGCGCGGGGCAAGCCCGGCCGGTGAACTCGGGAAAATTGTTCGTCTTGTGCAGCCGAGCGAGCGCGTCTTGCCAACGGCCTTGGTAGACGAGGTCGTTCCATTCAGGAATGAGATTATCGACCGGGCAGCCGGTGTTCGACTGACAGAACGGCACGCCGCAATCCATGCACCGCGCCCCCTGGGTGCGCAGGAGCTCCTCGGCGGGATCGGTATAGATCTCCAAGAAGTCGCCGGCCCGTTCGACAGGATCGCGATAAGGAACCGCCTGGCGAGTGAATTCTTTGAATCCGGTAGGTTTGCCCATGGTCTTGTTCGTGGTTAGTAGTTTAGTTGTTTGTTTCTCGCAAAGGCGCAAAGGAAGAAGGATCATTGTGGGGCATCGTCTTCTAAGCCATTTACGATGCGGGTGATTCCTGTGCGAATAACTTCTTCGTTGAAATTGATCAGCAGCCCAAGCTTCTTGTGATCTAATCTCAGGTAGGTAAGTAATTGTTTCTTGTGAACGTTGGCAAGTTGCTCGACAGCTTTGAGTTCAACGATCACTTTGTCCTCGACTAACAGATCGAGGCGAAATCCTTCGTCAAACTGAACGCCATCGTATTCAATGGTTACTGGCAGTTGTCGTTTTACCTTGAGGCCGCGTTTCTTCAGTTCATGCGCCAAGAGCACTTCGTAGACCGTTTCGAGTAATCCTGGTCCTAGCGTCGTGTGAATCTTGAATGCCGAGTCGACGATTTCCTTGGCGATCGAGTTTTCATGCATGGCAGAGTCCAGTGAAATGGGGCTTGGGATTATGAATCTCGCAAAGGCGCTAAGGCGCAAAGGAGACATTTCAAAGCACTTGTTTTCACTTCCTGCCGACCTTCCCCCTTCTCTCCGCCCTTAGCGCCTTTGCGCCTTTGCGAGAGACATTTACACAACTGCCGGTTGTTCTTGTGCCTGGGCCTTCTGCTCCATGAGCACTCGTTTGTAATCGGTCGGCATCACCTTCACGAACTGCGGCAGGGTTTCGTCCCAGCGGTCGAGGACCTCAGCCGCGATGGTCGATTCGGTGTGGTTCTGGTGTAGCACGATTAGTTCTCGTAGTTCGGCGACGTCTTCGTCGTCGGCAACTTTCTCCAACTCGACCATGCCCAGGTTGCAGTTGATCAGCAGCTGATCGTTCGGGTCCCAAATGTAGGCGACGCCGCCGCTCATGCCGGCAGCAAAGTTGCGGCCCGTCGGGCCAAGGATCACCACGCGGCCGCCGGTCATGTACTCGCAGCCGTGGTCGCCGACGCCTTCGATCACCGTGTGCGCGCCGCTATTGCGAACCGCGAACCGTTCGGCCGCTCGGCCACGATAAAACGCCTGCCCACCTGTCGCACCGTACAAGCAGACGTTGCCGACGATGATGTTTTCCTCGGGCACAAAACTGGAATTCTTCGGCGGATAGATAAAGATCTTGCCGCCGGAGAGGCCTTTGCCGACGTAGTCATTGGCGTCGCCTTCCAGTTCGAGCGTGACGCCCCGTGCCAAAAACGCGCCGAAACTCTGCCCGGCGGAACCGTTGAATTTGAATTGGATCGTGTCGTCGGGCAGACAGCGCTCGCCCCACTTCTTGGCGATCTCGTTCGAGAGGATCGTCCCCACGGTGCGATTGGTGTTAATGATCGGCAGCTCGGCCCGCACCTTGTCGCCACTCTCCAGGGCCGGCTGGGCCAGGTCCAACAGCTTGGTGACGTCCAGCGATCTTTCCAAGCCGTGGTCCTGCCCCTGCGTACAGTAGGTGCCGACCTCGGTGTGCGGCTTCTCGACGGGGGTCAACAGCTCGGTGAGGTCGAGCCCGTCGGCCTTCCAATGCTTGATTGCCGCGTCGGTTTCCAGGCAGTCGACTCGACCGACCATCTCGTCGATCGTCCGGAAGCCAAGCTGTGCCATGATCGACCGTGCTTCCTCGGCGACCATGAACAGATAGTTCACCGCGTGCTCCGGCTTCCCGCGGAACTTCTTGCGGAGGTCCGGGTCCTGCGTGGCGATGCCTACCGGGCAGGTGTTCAAATGGCACTTACGCATCATGATGCAACCGAGCGTGATCAGCGGCGCGGTGGAGAAGCCAAACTCCTCGGCTCCCAACAGCGCGGCGATTACCACGTCGCGGCCCGTCTTCAGCCCGCCGTCGGTTTGCAACACTACGCGGCTACGCAGGTCGTTGAGCACTAGCGTCTGATGCGTCTCGGCAATGCCCAATTCCCACGGCAAGCCGGCGTGCTTGATGCTGGTAAGCGGCGAAGCGCCCGTGCCGCCGCCGTCACCGGAAATGAGAATGTGATCGGCATAGCCCTTGGCCACGCCCGCGGCAATCGTGCCGACGCCCACTTCGGAGACCAGCTTCACGCTGATCCGGGAGGCCCGATTCGCATTCTTCAGATCGTGGATCAACTGCTTGAGATCTTCGATCGAATAAATGTCGTGATGCGGCGGCGGGCTAATCAGCCCCACACCGGGCGTCGAGTAGCGAATCCGAGCGATGTTCTTGTCGACTTTGCGGCCGGGAAGCTCGCCCCCTTCGCCCGGCTTCGCGCCTTGGGAAATTTTGATTTGAAGTTCGTCGGCGTTGGTGAGATACCAAATCGTCACGCCAAATCGACCGGAGGCAACCTGCTTGATCGCCGAACGTTTCGAGTCGCCGTTTTCCAGTGGGTTGAAACGCTCGGGGTCTTCGCCCCCTTCGCCCGTGTTGCTCTTGCCGCCCAGACGGTTCATCGCCACGGCGAGCGACTCGTGGGCTTCGGCCGAGATCGAGCCGAACGACATCGCACCGGTGCAAAACCGTTTGACGATCTCCTTGGTGGGCTGTACTTCTTCCAGCGGAATCGGACCGTTGCCAGCGCTCTCCTTGAACTTCAGGAGCCCGCGGAGTTGGCAGCGGGTTTGCGAATCGTGATTGATGTGATCGGCAAACCGCTGGTAGGCGTCCTGGTCGCCGGCGCGTGCGGCAACCTGAATGTCGGCGATCGACTGCGGGTCCCACATGTGTCGTTCACCCTCGGCCCGCCAATGGAATTCGCCAGGGTTGGGCAGAATCGGCAGCCTGGTATCTTGCTGTTCGGGGTAGCCTAGGGCATGGCGACGAAGCGATTCCTCGGCCAGAACATCGAAGTTCACGCCCTGAATGCGGCTGGCCGTGCCGACGAAGCAGCGTTTCACCACTTCATCCCGCAGCCCGACCGCTTCGAAAATCTGCGCTCCCTTGTAACTCTGCAGGGTCGAGATGCCGATCTTGGCCATCACTTTGAGCATTCCCTTGGCGACACCCTTGCGATATTTGGCCACGAGTTCGTAGTCGGCCTTGGTCACGGGGTCGATCAGTTCGCCGTCGGACCCTGCGTCGACCGCTGGATGAGTGTGGCCTTCGCCTGATTCTTCCTCTCCGAACGTCGCACCGCCCGAGTCCAACAGCCCGTCGCGACGAGCTTGCCAGAGTGCCTCAAACGCCAGATAGGGATTGATCGCGTCGGCCCCGTAGCCAATCAACAAGCAGTGGTGATGCACCTCGCGAGCTTCGCCCGACTCGACGACGATGCCGATGCGGGTTCGCTTCGTCGTGCGTACCAAATGATGATGCACGGCCCCCGTGGCCAGCAGCGAGCTGAGCGGGATGCTCTCGGCGCTGATTCCGCGATCGGAAAGCACAACCAGCGAGTAGCCGTCGTCGACCGCCGCCTCGGCCTCGGCGCAAACTCGGTCGAGTGCCGCGACCATGCCGGCCTGACCGGCGCTGCGGGGCCAAGTGATGTCGATCACTTTGGTCTTCCAGCCGTGACCCTTTTCGGGATCGTCGGCAACGTGTTTCAGCGCGGCCAGTTGTTCGTTGGAAAGAATCGGATGCGGCACGCGCAGCCGGTGGGCGTGCTGTTCCGTCGTTTCCAGCAGATTTTGCTCGGGCCCGATGTAGCATTCCAGCGACATGATCACTTCTTCGCGAATCGAATCGATCGCCGGGTTCGTGACCTGAGCGAACAGTTGCCGGAAATAGTCGTACAACATCCGCGGCTTGTCACTGAGACACGCCAGGCAGGAGTCGTTGCCCATCGAGCCGATCGGGTCTTTTTCCGCTTTGATCAACGGCAGCAACATGAACTGCATCGTCTCGAGCGTGAACCCGAACGCTTGCATCCGTTCGAGTAGCGTGTTGCTGTCGAAGCCGTGGGGTTGGCGGTTAGGCTCCAGCTCGTTCAGGTCGATCCGCTCGCTCTTGAGCCATTGGCCGTAGGACCGGCGGGCGGCGAACTCGCTCTTGAGCTCCTCGTCTGGAATCAGGCGGCCTTGCTCGAAGTCGACCAGGAACATCCGCCCCGGCTGCAATCGACCCTTCGCCTTCACGTTGTCGGGCTCGACAGTCGGCAGCACACCCACCTCGCTGGCCATGATGACCCGATCGTCGTGGGTGATGTAGTAACGCGACGGTCGCAAGCCGTTGCGGTCAAGCACCGCGCCGATGTACTTGCCGTCGGTAAACGCCACCGACGCCGGGCCGTCCCACGGTTCCATCAACGCCGAATTGAATTCGTAAAACGCTCGCTTCTCCTCGGACATCGTCTCGTGATTCTGCCACGCCTCGGGCACCATCATCACGACCGATTCCTGTAGCGTCCGGCCGCTCATTAGCAGAAACTCCAGCACGTTGTCGAACGTGCCCGAGTCGCTGCAGTCGGGCTCGGCAATGGGGAATAGCTTCGGCAGCTCGTCGCCGAACAATTCGCTCTGAATAACGCCTTCGCGGGCGCGCATCCAATTCATATTGCCGCGGAGCGTGTTGATTTCGCCGTTGTGACTCATGAATCGGCACGGCTGTGCGCGATCCCAGGAGGGGAACGTATTGGTCGAAAACCGCGAGTGGACCATCGCCAGATGGCTGGTGTAGTCGGGATCGGCCAAGTCGGGGAAGTAGCTGAACAACTGCTCCGTGGTGAGCATCCCCTTGTAGATGATCACTTTGGTCGACAGCGAGCAGACGTAGAACATCTTCGCCTGGCTGAGCGAGGCGTCGGTCCGCAGCCGATGGCTGGCCTGTTTGCGAATCAGATAGAGTTGCCGCTCGAAGGCGTCGCCCACCGCGTCGTCGGCAGCGGCGATCACCAATTGCTCGATGTGCGGTTCGCCCGCTTGGGCCGTGGGGCCGATGTCGGCAGCTAGCTTGTCGGTCGGCACAACGCGCCAGCCAACCAGCTTCTGCCCCTGAGCGACGATGATTTCCTCGACGGCCCGCTTGCACTGGCCGCGTTCGGCTTCAATCTGGGGCAGAAAAACGTTGCCGGCGGCAAATCGGCCCGGATCGGGAAGTTTTACGCCGAGATCAGCTTTCACGGCCTTCTGCAAAAACTCGTGCGGCAGCGCAGTTAGAATGCCGGCGCCGTCGCCCGTATTCGCCTCGCACCCACAGGCGCCACGGTGGTCCATGTTGCGTAGCACTTCCTCGGCATCGAGCACGATCTGATGGCTCCGCTGACCCTTGATGTGCGCGACGAACCCGACGCCGCACGAGTCGTGCTCGTTCGCCGGGTCGTAGAGACCTTGCTTTTCAGGAAGATGAATGAGTGGTTGTTTGCTTTCCATGACAGTTTATTCCAGGCTATTTGCTTGCCAGCGAAGCGGAGGCTATCGGGCTCGCTTTCTCGGATAGTGTTCTGTGGATGCGACCATTGTCTTTGCCGTTTTCGCCATTCACGAATTCTTCGCCGGCGCACAGTAAATCAACAAACTGGTTGGCGATCGAGATTAACTTGCGATCTCGGCGGTGAATGATCCCTAGGGGACGTTCGATCGAATCGCCTTCGATCGCCACCGTGGCGAGTGTGCCCGCGGCAACTTCCTTCTCGACGGTTGGCTCGGGAAGAATGCTCAGGCCCGCGCCGCCCTCGATGTCGCGTTTGATCATCTCGTTGTTGTCGAACTCATGCGTGATGTTCACCTGCACCTTGCGCACGAACAGTAAACGATCGATTTCGGCGCGAATACGTAGGTCAGATTCAAACGCCACGAACGGCTCACCGGTTAGTTCGGCCAGCGCCACCGACTCTCGTCCAGCGAGGGCATGTTGAGGATGGCAGACCAACACCAAGGGTTCGCTCCGCCAGGCGGTAACTTCCAGAGTGCGAGATTCTTCGGGATAGCTCACCAACCCCAGGTCGACCTCGCCCTGCTTGACCGCTGAGTAGACTTGGTCGGGATGGCGATAGTCGAGCTGCACCTGAGCGCTGGGGTACTTGGCGGAAAACCGCCGCATGAACGCGCTCATGTGCGCAAGTCCCACCGAATAGATCGAGGCGACCGACAACCGTCGGGCTGTTTCGTCGTGCAGCGCGCGAACCTCTTCTCCCAACTTGTTGTGTTGTTTCACCAACTGGCGACAGCCGGCATAGTAGCGTTCGCCTTCGGGAGTCAACACGAAGGGCCGCTTCGAACGGTCCAACAGCTGCACGCTCAAGCTCTCTTCCAAGTGATGGACCACCTGGCTGGCGCTCGACTGCGAGATTCGATTGTCGCCTGCGGCGCGCGAGAAGCTGCGTCGCTCGACGATGTCGCAGAAGATTCGTAGGGATCGAAAATTGATGTTCACGGTGAATGCTCGGGGGGTGAGGCGGGCGCGTACGCTCGACCAGTTGCCATCGGACCATGTCTCGGACCATGCTTGCGGCGACGCGCGCCGTGAGCACTACAAAAAACCATCGGCGGCTCGCCACAGGCGGCCACGGACAGAAGATTGCTCTACTTGCGAATCTGACGGTGGGCAGCCACTTTCAGAGAAGCCTTTTCGCCTTGTAGCTGGTTGCCGCCCGGGAGCTTGAGCCTCCAGATGCTCGAAATCGATATTCCTGATACCAGAAGCCGCCAGGATCGATAATCAGAATACTAGGATACCGCCGCTGCTGTCGCTGGTCAAGCAGCCAAAAGAGTGCTTGTTTTCCAGGCTCAGAGGCCAAATATCCTTTCCCCGTCGCAGGCTATCGCCCTCGTTCGGGGATCTTTTCGAACTCGTAAGCATGCCCACGGTCGCGGAGCACCGTGGCGGAGAGAATTTTGTCCGGGGTGGTCGAGGCTTGAGGATCGCGTCGCTTAAGCGCCGCGGCGTTCTCCATGCCTGCGATGACCCGGCCGAAGACCGCATGGCGGCCATCGAGATAGCTGGTGGGTACAAACGTGAGAAAGAACTGCGAACCGCCCGAGTTCGGGGCGGCGGTCTTGGCCATGCTCAGCGACCCGCGGAAGTGTTTGCGATAGTTGGGGCGGCGCTGCTCGTCGCGAATCGTGTAGCCGGGGCCGCCGCTGCCGATGCCGGTGGGGTCGCCCCCCTGGGCCATGAACATCGGCAGCACGCGATGGAACGGCACATTCGTGTAGTACCCCTCTTTGGCGAGCGTAATGAAATTGGCCACCGACTGCGGCGCTTCGTTTTCGAACAGCTCGATCACGATGTCGCCACGGCTCGTGGTGAGCTTCACCCGAGGCAGATCGTCGGCCGTGGCTTCGGCGGCGCGGATCTGCTGCTCCTTTTGCCAGGCCGAGCGGAGGGTGTCGAGCGACTGCAAGCTGCTTGCCCCGAATTGGCGCACACGCATGCCGGGATCGGAACTTGGGCTTTGCGGCAGATTTTCGAACTGACCGACCAGGGCGGCATGCTTGAGGTATTCTTCGGCCAGGTCGAACTCGTTGGTGCAGAATGCGCTGACGCCGCCCCACACCCAGAGCTCTTTCGTTTGGGCGCCAGCCCCGCCGTCGAGCAGAGACTGGAGAATCGGCAGCGCCTTTTCGAATTGGTCGCCCCCGTCGCCCTCGGCATCGCCCGTCACCAGAAAACCGGCAATCGACCGCAGTGTGGCGTTCACGTCGGGATAGTTCACCGGATCGGCCCGATAGACGTCGAGCCCCGCGGCAACGACTTGATCGACGACCGTCGTGATTTGTTCCCGAAGCTGGGCGACGTCGCCGGGAGCCCCCTGGACGATCTTCTCTTTCATCTGAGCGGCCAGGCTTTGATACTGGGAGCGAAGCTGGTCGAACGACTGCTTGGCCGCCACGGCGGTCGGATTGGCCGCGGGTTGGGCGGCGCCTTCTTGGCCGATTGCAGAGTTCCCACTCCACGGAATCAGCAGCGACAGAAAAAATACTCTTCGAACCATGGGATGCAACCTCGGCGGTTTCCGGGCACAATGGGGGGCGGGTTGAAACGGCCCAGGATAACACAATGGTCGGAATCGCGCAACGACGGTTCCAGCGGGAGGTTCCTTTGGGAAAGCGAAAAGCACGAACGGCCGAGACCCCTGAGCCGACCGAATTGCGGATCATCGGCGGCAAATTCCGCGGGAGCAAGCTCCGCTATCATGGCGACCCGGGGACGCGGCCCATGAAGCACCGCGTCCGCGAGGCGATTTTTAATCTCATCAGCACCGAGTGCAACGGCCTGCATGCGATTGACCTGTTCGCCGGCACGGGCGCTCTGGGCCTCGAATCGCTCAGCCGGGGCGCCCTCAGCGTTACGTTCATCGAGAAGCACGTCCCCACGGCCCGGGTGATTCAGGAGAACATCTCCGCGTTGGGCGTCGACGACCGGGCGACGTTACTGACCACCAGTGCGTTTCTGTGGTCGAAGCGGGACTTGCCCAAATCTGAAATCCCAAATCCCAAATCCCAAATCCCCTGGCTTGTCTTCTGCAGCCCGCCTTATTCGTTTTACGTTGATCGGTCGCGCGACATGCTCGAGCTGATCGGCGCCGTACTGGATCGCGCTCCCGAGGGGAGTATTCTGATTGTCGAAGCGGATGAGCGGTTCGACTTCGAACTGCTGCCCGGCAACGTGGCGGTTGAGCGGCACGCCGAAGGGTGGGACGTGCGCACCTATCCGCCGGCCGTGGTGGGCGTGTGGCGGAAGTAGCAAGACTGCGGCGCTACTCGCCCATGTGTTCGGTGCGCATGGTCGCGACGCTGCGCATCGTCGCTGCCGCGGAGAAGCGGGGGGCGATCCAGCCGTTTTGGGCCATCGGCACCTCGACGGTCACCGATACCGAGTCGACGTCGGGACCGAGCGTCGGCGGATTCACGCTGACCCGCGCGCCCCGCGTGCCGACAATGTTGAGAATGCTATTGGCCATGTCCACCGCCTCGGCAGAGGTGGCGCCGGGAACCATCGCGTGACGGGCCGCCTCGTAGGCCGCGTTGTCTGCCGAGTGCCGAATCACGTTCAGCCGGCCGAACTCAAACGCCGTGATGATAAACACGAAGAACACCGCTGCCATGAAGGCAAACTCCACCACAACCGCTCCCCGACGGGAGGGACTTGCACGGCGACATGTGGTTCTAGCTATGCTTCGCATCGCACTGGATCAATCGGTTGGTTATTGTGTAAGCATGACAGGCAGCGTGGCGGCGATCTCGCGAAAGATCCTCTCCAGGGCCGCGGAGTCGGGAGCGTGATAGTGTCTTCCGCCGGTGGCGTCGGCCACGGCTCGCATCCGCGAGAAATCGGCCTCGCTGCTGAACGTGACGGTGTGGATGGTAATGTTCTCACGGGCAGCCCGGCGGGCGGCAACCACTGGCTCGGTGCCCCGATTGTGCCGACCGTCGGTCATCACAACCATCGTCCGCAGGGCAAACGGGCGAGCCCCGACACCGGTCAGTATGGAGATGCCGTTTTGGATGCCGGCGTATATATTGGTGTACCCGGCGACCGGCTGGCTACCCAACCGAGCCATTTCGTTGCGGATCGGTTGGTAATTAAAATCGAGTCGTGCATTGATGTCCGAAGTGGTGAAAGTCATGCCGCAAGCATTACCCGAACTGGAATAGCTCGCCAGGCCACATTGTTCACGCTGGACCGTCTTTTCGAGCTCCGCCACGAACCCGGCGACCGCGGAGTTCAGACCGCCCCATCGGCTCAGCGTAGGGTGCGGCGGGTCGCAGCGTCCGCCCGGGCCCGGGATGCTGCTGCTGAACAATTCTCGCATCATCGAGCCGGAACGGTCGACAACCAGACAGATGTCGCGGTCCAACTGCGTAGAAGTGGCTACTTGCGTCGGCTGGAAATGGGTTGTGCCCAGCACGTGGCCCAGGAACAATGCCACCGGTCCGCCGGCGGAACCCGCGGTTCGATTGCCGGTCACCTGCACGGAGTTGAGTTGTGCGCCGCCAGGGGTAAACACGAATCGTGAGGTCGGGCTTGCTTGAAGGCTGACGCCGAAGACGATCTCTTCGTCGCGCACCTGCAACGGCGTGCCCGCGACCAGATTGCGACGGGCAGCATCCTTGGCGGCCGTCCGAGCGGCTGCCTGGCTCTGTTGGAGGCTCAACTGCTTGGCCCCGGCACGCGAAGCGGCGTCGGTCGCCGTGCGCAGCTCGGTTCGCACCAACTGCATCCAGGCCACGTCCACCGCGAAAGCCACCATCATCAACACCAGCGGCAACGTCAGCGCGATCAGCACCAACATGGCGCCCCGGCGGTCTACTCTCTTTTTTCTAGCGTAATGCATGGTGAGTTAGTGATTCCAAATCGTCATTGGGTATTTCGAGCTTCGTCATTCGTTAGAGCTCTTTCATCATTATTGCCGTGCCGGTAAGTGTCTTGCCGCGGAAAAAGCTTCCGGGAATCACCGAATTCAGGTCCGCGGGAGCAGTGACGGTCACTTCGATGTAATCGCCGATGGGCAGCGCCCGGAAATTGCTGGGGCGAATCGTGATCGTGCCGCCCCTGACCCGACGCTCCGTGAGAACGAGCTCACTCGTCCGGCGAACGTCGGTGGCGTCCGTGTTCTCCAGCAGCGCGGTGCGCACTCCTTCGTAGGCCGCGATGCTGCACGATTGCTTGAGGAAGATCATCGTGCAGGATTCGATCATCCCGAGCACCAACACCACGATCACCGGCAAACAGACGGCAAACTCGGCGGCGGCGACTCCACCACGTTGCTGCCGGCTGACAGATTTTCTGCGATTGCGTTGCTTCATGAATCGTTCGACTGAGCAGGGGTATGTTTGGGGCTGAGGGTCAGGGCGTTTTTATATTCGGCCCTAATGGGTTTCTGCCGGCTCCGACTCCTCGACGAGGTCTTCTTCCCCGAGCTCGATTTCGCGGCCCAACAGACGGTCGACCATCAGGTTGAAGTCTTGCGCCAAGCCTTGCCAGAAATCAAAGTCGCGAAACTTCAGTCGCGGCGGGGGATTGCCCTCGGCGATGTATCGAATCGATTGTCGTAGACGGTAGATCGGCCCCACGAATCGGTGACTCAGCTTGATCGTGTCTAGCACAAACACGGGCAGCAAGCAGAGCAGCACCAATAGGAACGGACCATGCGTCCACCAGAGTTGTTGAACGTGTTCTCCCATCGTTTGGAAGGGCTTGGTCAACATTTGCAGGCAGAAAGACAACAGAGAGGCTACAAAAAAAAGGGCGACCCAATGGAACACCAAGCGCCGGACAAGCGCTCCTTGGACTTTGTGATCGATGTACGTCTTCTTGCGATCGGCTTTGGGCATGGCTCTATTGCCTCGAATAATAACTGGGAGAAACTGTGTTCGGTTTATCGTTTCTGGGTAGAAGGCCGACCATCGGTCGACATTGGCCCGACCAAACCAAGACTAGGTTACGTTCACCGGTCGGACGGCCGACGCGAAACTGAGAGCGCCGAAGGAGCTGTCATTTGTCCCCGCCGGTCGACAGAATCGTTGCAACCGGAAGAATGGGAGTCGAACCTGATCTGTTCGACGAATTACGGTCATCCCGAGGTCTGCCCGGGGGATTCAACGCAGAGTTCGCGGCGAGCGCAGAGGGCCGCGGAGTGAGTCTTGTTTTGGTGGGAGGGGTGGGCGGTGTCGGCCACGCAAGGTGCTACCCGCTTCGGACGGTGAATTCGACGCAGGTTACTTGAACGCATATAGTGACCGAGGCGGGGCGACCTGATGACCCTAAGCTCTTGTGGGAGAGGTCGCTCGCCGTCATAATTGGCAATGCAGAAGCAGGGCCCGACCAACATCTTGTTATTCAGTACTATGCGTTATGGAAAGCCCATCACTTAAACGCAAGTTGAAGCTCAAGTGGATTTCGACAGCGGCGTTAGCAGCTTGGGCACTCGTGAGCTTATACGCTTGTATTTATGCAGCCGCGTATTTATGGCTAATACGGCTATACGGATTGTCTAGCGTTTGGCGTGAACACATCAACTTCGTTTCTATGCCGAAAGGTGGTGATTGGATGGTATCCAACGGTGACCGGATAATCGAAGGCTTTTTTGTGCACCACTTTCTGGTGGCATGTGTGCTCTGGTATGCTGTCTTTCTTGCTCCCTATCGTTTTTCTACTCGGGGCAAAACGCGGAGAGCTAACTAGCGTCGGTGTGAAACACCGAAGACAGAAATAACAATTCGAAGCGTTGCCTTCGGCGACGTACACCAAACGCACCTACCCTACCGCCCAAGAAAACTGCAAAACAGCGTCACGGCGAGACCAGATCGCCCAGATATTCTGTCGCTTGGTCATGCAGCTCGAAGACGGCCCTTTTCACTTCCTGGAAATCGGACCCGGCGTCGACCGATTGGAGGACCGGCGCCCACAGCCGCTCGGGGAGCGGCGAATCCTGGGCTGCTTGGCGAATCGCCGTGACGAGCGGTTCCAGATCGCTGCCGTTGGGCGTGTAGATTAGCAGCAAGGCGTGTGTCTTGACGGCCAAATCACAGAGTGCTCGATGGCTGGGGGAGTGCTCGGCGGCGACGGCTTCGGCCAACTGTGGGCCTGACTCCTCCAACAGCAGAGAGGTGGCGGCGATTAGCACCTCGTCCTCGGCCACGTCTTCTGGCAACGGCGGAAGTTGCACTCGGAGCAACTGGGCCGCGAACTCAGCCTGCTGCCACATGTCGGCGTAGCGCTCGGCCGGCCAACCTTTGCCGTAGACGCCCACGGCCAGACTCCACTTGCTCGCCATTCGCCAAGTGGCCAGCGCCGTGCGGGGGTCGGCGGGGGTGGGAACCGCAGCTATCTCTGGTTGTTCTTCTACTGGCTGATCGCCCGGCCACTCGATCTCCGCGGGGGGTGCCGGTTCGGCAGGCGTCGCTGCCGCGGTTTCCGTCTCCATGCCGTTCCACAGTGGATCTTCCTGGTGCTGCTCCTCTTCGACAGGCGCTTCGGGCGTATCCTCCGCGAACAATTGCTCGGCGCTGGGCGCCGGGGCCGGTTGCTCCTGCGGAGTCTCGCTGCTTGAAACAACCGGCCTGACTGGCGGTTCGCTTGGCTCTTGGTTCGGGTCGTAACGAATCTCCTGCCAACAGCCGACCGCTGTTATCAGCACCAACGCGGCAGCGAACGCCGGAGTTCGCAGGCGGTGGCGAGGAAAACCAAAATGTGTTGTCGGGACGCTCATCTGCTTTAATATAGCCGACGAATCACAACCGTCGATTCGCTTTCGATCTCGACCGCCAACTCGTAGGGAATGTGCCTCCGTGCCATTTCGAGCCGAGCGGCACGCTCGGAACGCCACGGAGGGCGATTCCCTACAGGGTTCCTGGATATGCCCTGGCCAAACTTTGGCAGTCGACGTAGCTTGGGCGACATGGATCGTTCGCATGGCGAAACTCAGAGCAGGTTTTCCCGACTTACCGCGCCGACTTCCACGGTGGCGCCGGCCGTGGTGGGCAGCGTGCTCTGCTGGTTGGCGTTGCCGCCGGTGGGGTGGAGCCTGCTGGCCTGGGTCGGGCCGATCCCTTGGCTGCTGCTTGTTTCCCGGGAAAAACTCCCCGGCCGGCGGCCGTATCGGGCTCTGTGGCTGGGCGGACTTCTGTTTTGGCTGTTGGCCGTACACTGGATTCGCTTGGCGCATCCGCTGAACTATCTGTCCTGGCTGGCCCTGGCAGCGTATCTGGGCGTTTATCTGCCGACGTTCGTGGCCACCGCACGGGTGGGCGTCCACCGACTGCGGCTGCCGCTGTGGCTGGTTGCCCCCGTGGTATGGACGGGCCTCGACTGGTTTCGGGGCCATCTGCTCACCGGTTTTCTCATGGGTTCGCTGGCCCACACGCAGGTGAAACAAACCTCGGTGATTCAGATCGCCGATCTGGCTGGCGAATATGGCGTCACGTTTCTGATCCTGCTGGTGGCGGCCTCGATCGCACAGTTCTTGTTCTCGCCCTCAGCGATCCGTCTTCTCCCCGCTGTCGTTGCGTTGACTGCCACGCTCGTTTACGGACACACACGCACCACCGAAATCGCAGACCAGCAGCAGTCGGCCGCCCCCGGCCCGCGTATCGCGATCGTGCAGGGCAACACGCTCGCCAATTGGAAGCACGAATCCGACCGGCAGCAGCGGATTATGGACGAGCACGTGCGGCTGTCGTTGGAGGCAGTGAAACAGTCTCGCGAACAGGACGGGCGGGAGGTCGACCTGGTGATCTGGCCCGAGACGTCGTTTCGCGAAATGTTGGTCACGGTCGAACCTAATTACACGCCTCCGCCGGGGCGGGTTCCCGCCGAGAACCTGACCGCCGCGCAGGACTATCTCAAGCTCTTAGCGCGCGAACTTGGCTCGGCGGTGCTGGTGGGCGTCGATCGCTTTCACGTTTATCCCGACGCGCAAGGAGAACCCGACTATCAGTCGTTCAACTCGTCGGTGTTGGTCGATGCCGAGGGCAATGTCGTTGGCACGTACGACAAGATGCATCGCGTGCCGTTCGGCGAGTTCATCCCGTTTGCCGATTGGTTTCCGGTGTTGTATCGCCTGACGCCGCTCACCGGGGGCATTGATGCCGGCCGGCGGCCCGCTAGTTTAGAGCTTGGCGGGGTGCGGTATTCTCCAAACATCTGCTACGAAACGGTCGTGCCCCACTTGATCCGACGGCATGTTGCAGAGAACGCGGACGGCGTAGCGCCCGACGTGCTGGTGAATCTCACCAACGATGCCTGGTTCTGGGGTTCCAGCGAACTGGACATGCACCTGGCCTGCGGCGTGTTTCGCGCGGTCGAGACGCGTACCCCTTTGGTAATCGTTGCCAACGGAGGTCTGTCCGGCTATATCGATGGGTCGGGCAATCAGCGGCAAGTCTCAACGCGACAGGAACCTACCCTCATGATCGTCGACGTCGGTCTTCCACATCTTCCGGGCTCGCTTTACTCTCGGTGGGGAGACTGGTTTGCAGGCGGTTGTGTGGTATGCTGTTTGGTTTTGGCGATTGTTGGCTGGCGTAGTGGGGAGTTGTCTCCGGCGCCTGCCGGGGTCGGGGACGACCCGGCTCGCCGTTGAATGGTCCCCCTTCCGCCTTCCGCCCTCCCCCTTTCCCCCATGCCCGTTGTTCTTCAGCTTCAAGATGCTCACAAGCGCTACGGCGAGCAGCACTTGCTCGACGGCGCGAGCTGCGCGCTGACCGACGACCAAAAGGTCGGCCTCATCGGTCGCAACGGGGCGGGCAAGAGTACCCTCTGCCGCTTGCTCTTGGAAGAAGAGGAACTCGACGCCGGCGAAGTGGTGCGCAGCCGTAAGCTGCGGCTCGGCTACTTGCGACAGCACGATCCGTTTCTCGACGGCGAAACAGTGATCGGCTTTCTCCAGCGAGACAGCGGCAAGCCCGAATGGCGGTGCGGCGAGATCGCCTGGCAGTTTCAGATTCCCGACGCGATGCTCGACCAGCCGGTCCGCGAGCTCTCCGGCGGTTGGCAAACTCGTTTGAAGTTGGCCGCTCTGCTGCTGCATGACCCGAATCTGTTGATCCTCGACGAGCCAACCAACTTTCTCGACCTGCGCACGCAGATGCTGCTGGAGGAATTCCTGCGCGAGTTCCGCGGCGGATGTTTGATCGTCTCCCACGATCGATCGTTCCTGGAACGCACCTGCACGCACACGCTCGAACTGTCGCGGGGCCAGATGACGATGTTCCCCGGCGGCGTGGACGACTACCTCGAAAACCTCGCCGAGCGGCGCGAGCACGACCTGCGCGTGAACGCCGCCACGCTCACCAAGCGCAAGCAGCTCGAAACATTCATCAACAAGAATCGGGCCAACGCCAACACGGCCAGCCAAGCCCGCAACAAGGCCAAACAACTCGAGCGGCTGGAGCTGCTTGAGGTCCAAGGCGAAGACGCCAACGTGCGATTCAGTTTCCCCAAGGTCGAGCCGCGGCAGGGCCCCGCGTTGCGGACCGAGAATCTGACCATCGGCTATCCCGATTTGAAAGTGGCTACCAGCGCCCAGGTGGAGGTGGAACACGGCTCGCGGGTGGGCGTCGTGGGCGACAACGGCCAGGGCAAGACGACGTTTCTGCGCACGGTGTGCGATTCGATCGAACCGCTGGGCGGCGGTCTCAAGTGGGGTTTCGGCTGCCAGGTTGGCGTCTATGCTCAGCACGTTTACACAACCTTGCCCGAGCAGCAGACCGTCGACGAATATCTCCACTACCAGGCCGCCCCGGGAACCACCATTCAGCAGGTAAAAGACGTTGCCGGCAGCTTTCTGTTTGGCGGCGACATGGTCGAGAAGAAGATTCAGGTCCTGAGCGGCGGCGAACGGGCTCGGCTGGTGCTGGCCGGGCTGTTGCTCGAAAAGCACAACGTGCTGGTGCTCGACGAGCCGGGCAACCACCTCGACGTGGAAACGATCGAGGCGTTGGCCGACGCGCTTTGCCGCTACGAGGGGACCGTCATCTTCACCAGCCACGATCGGCATTTCATGCATCGCGTGGCCACCGCGGTGATCGAAGTTTGCGACGGTCGAGTGGCCAGTTACCCGGCCAGCTACGACGACTACGTTTACCGAGTGCGCAAGGAGCTGGAAGCGGGTTTGCGGTCGGAGCACACCGTCCGCAGCGCGCCCACGCCTGACGGTGCGGCCTCCAATCGCAAGGTCGGCGGTCGCGAAGAGCGCGAGTTGCAGAAACGGCTCAAGTCGCTGGAACGCAAGATCGCCAAGCTCGACGAAGATAGAAACTCGCTGCAAGAGCAACTCTTAACCGTCACCGAAACGGTCGCCGCCCAACAACTGCACGAACAGCTCACGCTCTCCACCGCGGAAGTCGAACAGTTGGAAGAACAGTGGCTTGAGCTCTACAACGAACTCGAAGCCTAAGCGAGCCAACTCTACTTAACAAACCCGCGGCTCTTCAGCCACGCTTCAAACGCCGCAGGCCAATGGTCGACGGGCAGATCGCGTTGGAGCATCCCAAAACCGTGGCCCCCCTGCTCGTAAACGTGTAGTTCCGCCGGAATGCCGTGCGCCGTCAGCGCCCGGTAGAATCGCCAACTGTGCTCGACGGGCACCACCTGATCGTCGCTGGCGTGTACCAGAAACGTCGGCGGAGTTGCGCCGGTCACCTGCAGGTCGTTGGAAAGATCGACCACGAGCTCCGCCTCAGGCGACTTGCCCAGCAGGTTTTCGCGCGAGCCGGCGTGCGTGATGGCTTCGTCCATCGAGATCACCGGATAGACGAGCACCAGAAAATCGGGTCGGCTGCTGTGTCGTTCTACAGGGTCGTCGGCCTGGGGATCACCCGGCTGAAAATGCGTGCCGATCGTGGAGGCCAGATGCCCGCCCGCGGAAAAACCCATCACGCCGATGCGTTCAGCGTTGATGCCATACTCGTCGGCATGGCCGCGCACCCAGCGGACGGCTCGCTCGACGTCGCTGAGCGGCACCGGATGTTGATGCGCCCCGCCGCCATGTCTGTATTTCAAGGTGAATGCCGTGACGCCCCGTCGGGCTAGCCACTGGCAAATGTTCTCACCCTCTTTGTCGAAGGCCATGCCGGCATAGCCGCCGCCAGGGCAAACCACCCCGGCCGCACCGCTGCGCTTTGCGGCCGGGGGAGAGTGCGCCGTGAGGGTCGGACGAGTCGTCCCCACGATCCACCGATTGGCGGGTCCCTCGGAATCGCGGCCTTCGATCCGTTCCGGCCCCGGCTGCTCGGCGCCCGCAGCGCTCGGCGAAAGCGGCTCCGCACCCTCCGGCCAGAGCGGAATCTCCTCTGCGAAAGCTGTGGGTCCCAAAGACGTCAGAAGCAAAACAGAAATCAGCAATGCCGCTGGTCGGCCTAGTCTACTCGTCATGGTTTAGAATCTCCTTTGCCGGAAACCCTACCCGCGACAGGAACCAAGCGTCAAGTGTTACCTTGTCACTCGGCAGACCAGACTGATGGCTAGGCAGATGGCCAGCAACGATGCCGCGCCCGGCTCGGGCACACTGGCTGCGGCGGCCAGTGGGAGCGATTGACCGAGGTTCTGCTGCCAGTCCAAAAAGTCGGCCCCCGTGTAGCCGCCGGGCTGGCCGTA
Organism: uncultured Granulosicoccus sp.; assembly: GCA_964195615.1. Lineage (GTDB taxonomy): Bacteria > Planctomycetota > Planctomycetia > Pirellulales > Lacipirellulaceae > Bythopirellula. The sequence continues at coordinate 36,884 of CAXMSB010000105.1, forward strand.
GCCAGCCTCCCATACCGCCAGATCCGCCGCGTCGACCGTTCCACTGCCATCGAAGTCGCCGGAGAGCCCGACCATCTCTAGAACCAAACTCGTCGTGGGAACGTCAACCGACAAGTCCCAATCGAAGCCGGTCGGCAGCAGCAACTCCGCAAAGTTGAGATCGATCGTCCCGCCGTAGTCGAGGATTGTAAACATCTGTCCGGCTGCGGGTACAAAACCGCCCAACAGCGAAACTTCCAGCGTGCCGTTCAGGAACGCGCTTCGGCTCACATCCAACAGATCGTTACCGCCGCTGAACAGATCGATGGCGATCGTTCCGTCGACCAAGTTCGATAGATCGCCGGTGATTGAAATCAACGAGTCGGGTTCAATGCGTCCCGAGAGATTTCGCACTGCTCCGTCGAGCGGACCGGTGCCCACAAACACGTCGCCCGAGCCAGTGAGCGAACCGCCGTCGATGTTCACAAACGGTGCGTCGAGCTTGCCGTCGTCGAGATGAATTTCTCCACCTTCCTCGATGAGCGTCTCCCCAAAAATGGTGAGTGTCGCGCCGCTCTGAATTTCGACGGTCATCTTGGCCGCAGGCCCGCCGGACACCGCCAACTGGAATATGGTCGAGTCGCTCGCAACGGTCGCCTGTTGGTCGCTGCCCGAGACGTTGCCAACCTGGGCGGCCCACAGATCGCTCGGCACGCCGGGGGTCGACCAACTGCCGGCCGTCGACCAGTTGGCCGCGGCGGCGGTGGTCGACCACTGGTGGGCGTCGGTGACCGGATCGCTGATGTACAGACTGGGCACCGCGCCCAGCCCTGCGGCGGCGGGAGCGGCGTCGATCACCAGATTCCGCCCCGCGAACACGTGCATGCCGAGAATCGCGTCGATCACGTTGCCGGGATCGGTCGGGTTGGGTGCGTCCAGCACGGCAATCGGCACGTCGTGCAGCACCAACGAGCCGCCCACCGCGTCGATTTTCAGCTCTTCCAGGTAAAACCCTGGCACGCCGCCCAGCACGCCGCCCGCTCCTTCCACTTCGAGCACAAAATCGGGTTCGTCCAACACGATGTCGAAACCCATGCTCGCCGCCATCACTTCCGAAACGACCGTCAGGTCGGCGCCCGTGTCGAACAGGAACTCCACGTTTTGAGCCGACTGGCCCTGGTGCTCCATGTCGACTTCCACGTACAACCCGCCGCTATCGACGACAGTTGGCGTCGTCGGGTCGTTGTGACCGTTGAAGATATCCGCCAAGTTCTGAATGTACAGCGGCCCAGCTATGAACGACACCGACGGGCGGAGCCGCAGATTCGTTCGGCGAACGATGCCTTGCTGGGCGCCCGAACCCAGGTCGACGAATTCGACTTGAGGCGTGCGCATCGTGCGCCCCTGATGCTGAAAAATCTGCGGCTGGTCGTTGCGAATCACCACACCGTGGTGTGCCGCCATGGGCAGTCCCAAGATGTTCGGCAACGTCCAATCGACCCCTCCTTCGAGCGTTGCAACGCTTGTTTGTCCGCGAATGTCGTTAGGGTCCATCACCAGGCTGCCGCCGGCGCTGACTCGACCGCCGAGGCCGGCCGCGTAAATGCCCAAGGGATCGTTAATTCGCAGGGTCACTCCAGCGCCGGTCGGTCCGAAGACGTCCTGGAAGTTCGTGCCACGAAACCCTTCGTTCTGAATATCAAATCCGGAACTGCTCGCGGCGGTCTGAGTGAGGATGTGCGTGGCGGCGCCCGTGTCGAGCAGTGCCACGTCGAAGAAAGCGGAACCGCCGGGCCCCAGCGGGGAGCCGCCCCACTCGTCACTCGGATCGGCAATGTAGAAAGCGCCGGTCGGATCGGTGGCCAACGTCTCGAATTCATCAGTCAGCCCGATGCCGACAAAGGGAATGAAACCCCCCAGGGGCGCTTCACCGGCGAGCGTGGGCCTTGTCAGCGCCACGAGCGCACAGAGACCAATCGCGTAGAGTCCCTTGCCCATGTTTCTGTTCCTCGAAATGAATAATGCGCATCCAGAGCGGAGCGGTGACGCACGGCTATCGAAGCAACACCCTCAGAGACGGGTTGCGCACAGCCGACGACGAGAAGCCCTTCTTGTTCCGTCAGATAGAAGCCTTGCCCTCTGAATTCAGGCTAAACCGGCTTGGCAATAGTGTCAAGTTAAACGGCCAATTGAAGTGCCTTCCGGCCGGTTTTTACACCGCCGGTCGCCCCACGCTGTAGTAGCGAAAGCCCAACTCGGCCATCCGCTCCGGCTCGTAAAGATTGCGGCCGTCGAACACCGTGGGCGAACGCATCGCGGAGAGCATTTCCCGCCAATCGGGTCGGTGGTAATCCTTCCATTCGGTCATGATCACCAGCGCGTCGGCCTCGGCAAGCGCTTCGCTGTGCCGTTGGCAATAGACGAGCTTGTCGCCGTACACGGCCCGAACATTCGCCAGCGCCACAGGGTCGTGTACTTGCAGACGGACTCCCTGTTTGAGCAAGCGGTCGACGAGCACCAGCGCTGGTGCTTCACGAATATCGTCGGTGCGCGGCTTGAACGCCAGTCCCCACACGGCGACTGTCTTGCCCGCCAGGTCGCCGTCGAAATGCTGTTCAATCTTCTCACTCATCACTCGCTTCTGGCGATCGTTCACCTGATCGACGGCCGCGAGCATGTTCGACTCGAGCTCGTACTCGGCGGCCATCGCGGCCAGGGCCCGTACGTCTTTGGGAAAACAACTGCCGCCGTAGCCCACGCCGGGGAAGAGAAATGCGAAGCCGATGCGGCTGTCGTGGCCGATGCCGCGACGCACGTCGTTGATGTTCCCGCCCATCCGTTCGCAGAGGTTGGCCATCTCGTTGATGAAGCTGATCTTGGTGGCCAACAGCGCGTTGGCCACGTACTTGGTCATCTCGGCGCTTTCGGGCGTCATGGTCAGAAACGGATGCTCGGTGCGCAGAAACGGGGCGTAGAGCTGACGGAGCACGTCGGCGGAGTGCTGATTACGCACGCCGACCACCACGCGATCGGGCTTCTCGAAATCGTCGATCGCCGCACCTTCTTTGAGGAACTCGGGGTTGCTGGCGACGTTGCAGTCACTGCCGGTAAGTTCCCGCAGGCGGGCGTGGACCCTGGTGTTCGTGCCGACGGGGACCGTGCTCTTGACGACAACGATCGCTTCCGGGGCCATGTGTGCGGCCAAGTCTTCGACCACCGTCCACAGCGCCGACAGGTCGGCCGCGCCGTTCTCGGATTGCGGTGTGCCGATCGCCAGGAAGATGATCTCGGCCGGCTCGACTGCGGTTGCCAAGTCGGTGGTAAATCTCAGCCGGCCGGCCTCCAGATTTCGCTCCACCAGTTCCTCCAGCCCCGGCTCGTAGATGGGCGACTTCCCCTTCTTGAGCCCAGCGATTTTGGCTTCGTCGATGTCGACGCACACCACGCCACTGCCGCTATCGGCCAAACAGGCGCCGGTCACCAATCCCACGTACCCCGTTCCCACTACTGCGATTTTCATGTCTCGAATCCAATCAAGATTGTCTTGCGTGTCCGACAAAGTTGGCGGACGATTCCATTAGCTTAGTGGGTTGGCCCGCTGTGGCAACTCGATTATTTCCATCACGTTGCGCCATAGAACGCCGCCGCCGGCAAACCGGTTCGCTTGCGGACCAACTCGGCGATCGCGTCAACCTCGGCGTCGGCCAGCGGCGTCACGGAACTCTCCGCGGGAGGACGGGCCACCGTGTACACCTGCACCAGGCTGAGCTGCCCCCCGGCGGCAACGATGTCGTTCAGCCGGCCGCAAAACGCTTCCAACTCTTCCCCCGAAGGCCCTTCGCCCGCCACACGCATCAGCAGCGACTGGATCACCAACGGCCGCACCCGCGCCGCGGCAGTGATGTTGTCCAGAATCTGCCGAAAGGGAATCGACGTGCGTTCGATCTGCTGAAAATATTCCTCGCTGCCCGCATCGAGCTTGGCCCAGATCTCGCCCTGACTGGCGTCCAGGATCTCCAACCCCCGCTCGACATGCGGCCGATGGAACATGCTGGCGTTGGTAATCAAAACCATCTTTACATTATCGAGGCCCGCCTCGCGCTTCACGGCCGCACACGCGGAGATAATCTCATCAAAGTTCTTATAGGTGGTCGGCTCTCCGTCTCCGGAAAACGCAATGTCGTTGAGCCGCCGCAACTCGTGCGGCGTGTCTTTGAATTTTTCGTATTGAAAGATCTCTCCCGAAGCGGCCAGCCCCAGCACCTCGCGCAGTTCGACCAGCAGTCGATCCATCTCAACGAATCGCGTCTCGCTCTGCGAAGTGCGATCGACTTGGCAGTAGATGCAGTCGAAATTACACACTTTGTCGGGATTGAGATTCACCCCGATCGACAGCCCCCGCGAGCGGCGACTCAGCACCGGATAGACAAACCGATTCGCGTCGAAGATGCGTTCGTGCAGCGTATGAAGTTGGTGGGTGCTCATGGGAGGGTTCAGGGTTCAGCGTTCAGAAACAAGCGAGCCGGGTCGTCCACGACCCCGGCCAACTCATCATAAGCCCCAGCCCCCCACTTGACCAACCGCAGCAATGCGGCTGTATCATGAGTAGGCAGTCTCCGCGAGAATCCCAATCAACAGTCCACACCGATGGCCCCCCATGTCCAAATCCAACCTGGAAATCCTGGCCTACGAGCCGAGCCCGCTGGGGCTCTTGTGTCTGCGGCGGCGTGAGCTGCTCTCGCAACCCGGCACGATTGTGACCGAGGTGACGCTCAATCACGAGTTTCTGATGAGCAGCCTCTACACCGATTCCGAGCGGGCCTTGGCCCGCACGGCCGTCGAGATGCATGCCGGCGGTGAGCTGCGAGTGCTGGTCGGCGGGCTCGGGCTGGGCTACACGGCCCGCGAAGCGCTGCAGTCGCCGCGCGTCGCGCAGGTCGAGGTCGTCGAGCTGCTGCCGCAAGTGATCGATTGGCTGCAGGGCGGATTGGTGCCGCTGTCGTCGGAGTTGCAGGGCGAACCCCGGCTGGTCGTCACCCAGGGCGACGTCTACCAGCGGCTGGCCGGCCAGCCGGAGGGGCTCTTTGATCTGATCTTGATCGACGTCGACCATTCGCCGGACGAGCGTTTGGACGAGGGGAGCATCCCGTTCTACACCGCCGCCGGTTTGCAGGCCGCCCGCCGACATCTGGCGCCAGACGGCGTGTTGGCGGTGTGGTCTTACGCCGAAAGCTCCCCGTTCGCCGACGCCCTCCGCGAAGTTTTCGAGCAAGTCCACGTCGAGCCAGTCACCTACGACAACCAACTGATCGACCAACAACGAACCGATTGGTTGTTCTTCGCCCGTGGGTAGAGTCGTTGCCTCCAAGAAGAGTCGCTCATCTTCAGGATCGGTCCAAATGAGACGCGAAGACGCAACGGTTTTTCACACCCGAAGTGTGACAAACCGTTGTGTTTGTTGCTCGGATGCTTATGATCAATGAGAGCGGAGCGTGCGACGGCTGCAAGGAGTTTGCTGTGCAGTGAGCCATTGCCGGCAGATCCTCACTCGTCACAACGTGATCTTCCAACGTACTGAGGGCTTTGCCATGTCTGTTGCGACCATGACATCAAGAGAGCGTGTGCTCACGGCACTCAATCACGAGCAGCCCGACCGGGTGCCGGTCGATCTGTCGGGCCATCGTTCGTCCGGCATTGCGGCGATCGCCTACGCGAAGCTGCGGGACCATCTCGGCCTGGAAAAAAGGCCGGTGCGCGTTTACGACGTCCAACAGCAACTCGCCGTCGTCGACGAGGATGTCCTGGACCGTTTCGCCATCGACACGATTGAGCTGGGAAGGGCTTATTCTCTGGACGACTCGGATTGGGCCGATTGGGTGCTGCCGGACGGGTCGCCCTGTCAGTTGCCGGCGTGGGTTCAGCCCGAACGGGAAGCGGAGCGTTGGATCATCCGTTCGCCGTCGGGACGCGTCATCGCCACCATGCCCGACGGGACTCTCTACTTCGAACAGGCATATTACCCGTTCGCCGAAGAGGACGATCTGGATTCCCTTCCCGAGGTACTCCAAGAGAGCATGTGGACCGGCATTGCCTCGCCGCCGGGCCCGGCGAGGGGCGACGACTGGAATCAGAAACTGCGCGAAGGCGCAACGAAGCTGCGACAGAGCACCGATCGAGCGATCATCGGGCTATTCGGCGGAAATCTACTCGAGATGGGACAATTTCTTTATCGAAACGACAATTTCTTCATGCTGCTCGCCAGCGAACCGAAGCGTGCGCACGAGTTTCTGGACCGAATCGTCGAAATGCATCTGGCCAACCTCGAACAGTTTCTGACCAATGTGGGCGATCAAATCGACATTGTTCTCTTCGGCGACGATCTGGGAATGCAAAACGGCCCCCAAATTTCGCCGGCCATGTATGCCGAGTTCTTCAAACCTCGCCACGAAGCAATGTGGCGTCGGGCCAAAGAACTGGCGAACGTGCGCGTCCTGCTGCACTGCTGCGGCGGCGTCTATCCGCTCTTGGATCATCTGATCGACGCGGGACTCGATGCAATCAACCCGGTGCAGATTTCCTGCCGGGGCATGGATTCCGCCACGCTCAAGCGTGATTTCGGCGATCGGCTCACGTTCTGGGGCGGCGGATGCGATACCCAGAGCATTCTGCCAGGCGCGACGCCCGAGCAAGTGGCCGAACACGTGCGGCAGCAGATCGAAGTGCTCAGCCCCGGCGGCGGTTTCGTGTTCCAGCAGGTACACAACATCATGGCCGACATCTCGCCGCAGAACATCGTGGCGATGTACGACGCCGTGCGGGAAGCGAACGGCGGTTAGCGATCATCGCAACGCCCCGTCTAGAGACGGTCCACTAGCATACCCCAGGCGGGTGGTGGCGCTGGGTATCGGATGACTCTCCTTGGGGCAAATTGCCTACGCCATCGATTGAAGGTTTTGCGATTGAAGGTTTCTTGAAAGCAACAGCACCGCGATCTAGGAGGTGCGCTATCTTTCTGCAACTCCGAGTAATGGCCATCCCATTACGGAGAGTTATAATCCGGGGCATAGCTCCGGCCGGCAACGTAAGTTCGACCGGCATCTCATCTTCGTCTGGGAGACTCAATCATGGCAAGACAACACATCACTCTCTTGGTCCTGGTCGTTGCGTTCACTGCTGGCGACACCTTTGCCCAGTCGACGCCCGGCTTTAACAACAAGATTCCGGAGTCGATCCTGACCCCGGACACGGTCGAGACGAGGGTCGGCACTCTGGAGTTCTTTGACGGGATCCCCAACGAGAAGGCCGCCGACGCGATCTTTGCTAACCTTGACCTCAATCGCGGCCTGCAAGCTCTGCTGAATGGAATGCCGGCATCCAATTTTGAGGCTGGGCGTGCTGGTCACATCGCACTTGGCTAGAAAAAGGCCAACCAGGTCATTATCTTTGACGGCCTAATGGACAGCAATTCGCTGTTCCTCACCGGTAATGCCGGTACGGTCTATCTCACGTCCTTTCTCGACCTGGAGAGGGACGGGCCGACGGTGGTCGAGATTCCGGGCGGCACGGGGCCGGGGATCATGGTTGAT
>CAXMSB010000106.1:0-5059 GCA_964195615.1 uncultured Granulosicoccus sp.
GCTCCTGGCAATCCTCGTGTCGGTCTCCGTACTCCCCAGAGCACATAGAGCCACGAACAAGCTAAATCTACTTAATCGGCGTCCTATACTGCTGTCGGAAACTTGGAATCGAAGACGCGGATTATGCGGATTATACGGTCAGCGCAATCCGCAGACTCTCTCCGCTTACTTTGATGTAGCCCTACCAGTAAAGATCCCGGATTAGTCAAGCAAATCTATCAGGATATTGTCAGGAAACGGCAGCGAAAACGGAAACTCGGAGAGTTCAGCGGTCACGCCGACCGCCCGCAGTTTGCAGGTCGTCTTCGTGCTAGAGGATGGACAACCTTCAGCGGATTCCGCTCGACGCTAACTCGCTGAGGTTGCACATACCTCGTTCAATTCGGCGGTTCCCAAACTCGCATCGGTCGAGAGACCGACGCATCGAACGGTTTTTCCCAATCTGCACCGGAGTGAAACACCGACGCTTGCAACAGAAAGTGGCCAATCCGCTTCGGCGAAGCACACCGACGTTGATTCTACCAGACGTCACCCCGCCCTACGGTTCCAACCGAAACCGCACCGAGACCGGGTTGTGGTCAGAGCCGGTTGTCTCCGGGGAGCCGGAGGCGACTTGGAACGAGCCTTCGACATAGCTCTTCGCCATCGCGGGGGAGCAAAGAATAAAATCGATCATCGACTGGAATTCGCCCTGGTTGTAGGTGGCGGGCGACTCATCGCCCAGTTCGCTGGAGGCCGACCAGAGGGCCATTGAGCCTTCGCCGACGATCGTCTGTATGGTCTCGCTCTCCCAAGTGTCGTTGAAATCGCCTACGACCAGGATTCGTGCTTGCGGGTCGGCGCCCAACTGCTGGTCGAGTAGCTTGCGCACTTGCTTGGCCTCGGCCATGCGCACCGGCTCGGCAAACTCGCGGCCTCCGGAGTTGCTCTTCAAATGCACGACCCACACCTCCAGCGGATCGGCCCCCGGCGGCTCGATCGTGACGGCCAACAGATCGCGATTGAAGCGGCGAACCGAGTCGTCCGGACCGGGGAAGTTGAGATGCCGATGGGAACGGACGGGACCGATGGGAACGCGAGAAACTAGACAAACGTCGATCCCGCGTGTGTCGTTCCCTTCAAAATGGACGACGTGGCAGTAGCCCAACTCGGACAAAAAGACGTCGACAAATCGCTGCAGATAAAAACGGTTCTCGACTTCCTGAAACGCCACGACGTCGGCGTTCAGTTCGGTGATGGACTGGGCCAAGAGCTCCAGTTGGTCGCGCGACTTGGTGGCCGTTCCTTCGTCGGCATGATAGGGATCATCCTCGTCGTCGAACAGGTTTAGTACGTTGTAGCTGGCGACTGTTAGTTGGCCTTCAACCGACAACGGATGAGCCCCCGAGGCCGAATCTCCGGCACCGGATTCCGGCAGCTCGTCGAGGATTTCGATTTGGTCGGGACTCGTGACAACGATCTCCGGCTTCTCACGGTAGAGGCTGACGGTGCCTCGGATGGTAACAAGCTTGCCGTCGTAGGTTTCCTCCAGCGGCTGGGGAAAGTTCTCCAGGTCCTTGCGGAAAACAATCGCCACGAACCCGGCGGGCCGCTCGGCGTCGAAGTTCAGAAAATTCACCCGTCCCGAGGAGCTGACGTTGATGATTTTGCCGCTGATGAAAGCTGTTTCGCCCACGGCTTTCTGCGAATCCTGCCAAGTCAGCCGCTTGAGCCCCTCGTCGGGAAGGATAGCCGGTTCGGCGTGGGCCAGTCTGCCAGCAAGAACGCCGCCCACGAGTGAGAGGAAAAGAACGGACGTAACCAGTGCATGTCGAGTCATGAGGGGCGCCTCCAGGAAGGGAAATCTATCTGTCCCGAACATATCAGAGTCGCCCTCGACATCCTAGCCATAGGTTGCTGCAAGTCGGGTGTGGATGTCCGAACCCCTTCAGGTTGTAGCCGAATTAACCCCTAGGTGTTCGTCCCACATTTTCCCGATGTTTGGAAATATGAACTGCCGGGCCCTCTTGGACCAGCCCTCTTCACGGACGAGTTCCACGCCAAACGCGATACTCCCTTTAGGCATCTGGCCAACCAATTACCAAATCTGCCCGTTGACCACTGTATCGCGGTCGTAGGTTGTGGCCTTCCCCCATTCTATGTACCAGCCTTTATGAGAGATCTGGGGTTAAGGGTCCGCTGCCTTGCCGTAGTGGAGATGGGTGCCAACGGACAGTAGCGTGAAGAGGCCGAAATAGTGGCTGCGCGGAGAAAGATCAGTGCATGCGAAGCATCGAAGTTCGGCCCAGAAGCTGTAGAGCCGTGACTCCGGTGATCGAAACCCAAAAACCGGGGTCGCAGGGAAGAAGATGCGAAGAATTTTCCACGCTTCTGACACGGGGGGAACACATACTGTTACAATGGGCAAGATTCCGAAACCAGGAGTGGTTCCAGGTTCACCAAAATGGGAAATCCCGGTTGAGGTGCATTTCACCACGGAGACATGGGCTACGGAATGAAATTGTCCAAAGAATCGAATTGGCAGAGAGCGCTGCTCTGTGTGACATTGCCGCTCGCGTTGGTCTGTGGCGATTGCCGCGGCGATGAGTGGCTCAGCCGCGTTGCTACAGGGAATGGGGCTGGCAAGATCGCACTAGCTGCCAAAGCGGACCAGCACTTTCTTGAGTTTGGCCAGCACGCGTATTCCCCCGACGGCTACTTCGGACCAGGCGGCGAGGATCTGTCCAATCGATTGTTCTTGGACAAGCCTATCCCGATCAGCTTGTTTCAGGGCCTGAGTGCCCGAAAAGTCGTTTTCCCCGACGCGCTCGCCGGACAGGATGTGAAGGTCACAAGAGCTGCCCAGCGAGACCCGTTTTGGGATCAGATCATTACCGTGGCTCCCGAGGTCGTCTCCACGGCGCCGCGCTACGAAATGATCGAGGCGGGCGTCGCCGGCAGTGCGCTGCCGGTCGGCATGCGCGAATTGCAATTGGGCCCCGAGCAGATTCAGATGCAGCAGGAGAGCCTGGTCGATCCCCATATTCCCCACGCGATCGATCGAGAACTGTCGTGGACCGAACTGGAGTCGTTCGCCTTTCCGCTCGACTTCCAGAAGGTGCTCATCGCCAGTGCCAACGACTCCAGTCCGGGTTTCGTGTTTCAGAATGGACAATGGTTGACGACCTGGTTGAGCCGTGACCTGCCGAAGTGGACGAAAGAGGACCATTGGTTCGCGCCAGCCCTGTTGATCGGTGACAAGCTCGTGCGACCGGCACCTCTTTCGGCAGCAACTGGTTTCGTGACAACGGGCGAGGGCGTGACGCTGCCGCTGTGGACACTCGAGTGGCAATTTCAAGAAATCACCATCCGGCAGGCGATTTTTTCTCACCCCACTACCGCGGGCGGCCCGCAAATCTACGTTCGACTGCAGATGAAAGATGCTCCGCCGGGCACGCGGCTGGCCCTCGGCGTGGGGCGACGACCGAATGCGCATTACTGGGACAACCTCGAACACGAGCGGACGCCGATCCCCTTCTTCACGCTGCCGGCCGGCTATCGGCAGCAGGGCCTGCAGCTTGTCGACCGTTGGGATCGTTTGCTGTTGGATTCGGCTCAAGAGTTCGAGCTCGAAGCGATCGGTCCCGTCGAGATGCTGCTGACCTTCTCCGCCGACGAAGAGGGAAACGTCTATCTGCGCACGCCGCAGAGCGAAACTTCGCCACCGACCGACCACTTCGCCGAGAGCGATTTCGTGACGGCGCGGCGCGAGTTCGAGCAGTTCTGGTCGGGCCTGCTGCGACAGGGCGCCCAGGTAACGCTCCCCAGTGCCGAGTGGATGAAGCGAATTGACATTTGGCAGTCGCAAATCGCGGCGATCACACGCGTCCACTACCAAGGTCAAGAGCGGCTTAGTTACGGGGCGTATTTCTATCAGGCTTACTTTGGCCCCGAAGAAGGTTGGCCCATTGTGGCGCTTGCACAGTGGGGCCGACCGGACGAAGCCCAGCGACAAGCCGAAATCATGTTGTCGGCCGAAAACCGCAGCAAGGAAGACGTGCACCACCAGAGTCGCAACGGCGCGTTTGCCTGGTATGCGGCTGAGGTGGCCCGACTGAGCGACGACGGTGCGTGGCTGGAGTCGGTCGCCCCGGCACTGATCGAGAACGCCGATTGGACGATCCGCGAGTGCGAGTCGACTGTGGAGAATGGTTCGCTGCTGACTCGAGGCCTGTTGCCGCCGCACATCTACGGTGGAGACATTCGTGATCCCGCTACGAGCCTGTATGCCACTGCTGTCTGCTGGAAGGGGCTCTCGGAGACAGCCGATGTGTTCCACGCGCTGGGATCGAAATCCCTGGCCGATCATGCTCAACGATACGATTCGGAAGCGCGCGAATTGAACGATCGCCTCAGCGAGGTCATCAGCCAAGTAGCCGACCGAAGCACCCAGCCACCCTTCCTGCCGCTGGCGCTCGCCTTGCCGTCGCTCGACGGCAAACATGAAGGGCCTTACGACAGGCTCACCGGTTCGCGACTGGGGAATTATTGGAACCTGTTTGCTCCCTCGGTCCTGGAGCTCGGGTTAGAGACGGACATCGGAGACCGATGCCCGAACCGCTGGTTGCTGGAGTACATGGAAACTCACGGCGGGTTGTGGGCCGGATTGCCGCGGTTTCACAACGGGCTGGACGCCGCGTATTCGATCGGCGTGATCAAAGAGATCATCACCCGCAGTGTGCATGATGTTCGCTATCGCAATCAAGCCGTGTCCAGCCTGCAATCGTTCTTTCTGCACGCGGCAAGTCGCAACGGTTACACCATTGCCGAGGTGGCGGGGCTGTTTCCTTATCGGCTCAGCGCCCGAGCCTACGAGCAGCTCGTTCGCGAGTCGCCTTGGAACTTCGGCATGTACAGCACCGAACGATACATCGACGGACACATTTCCTTCACCGAGCCGCTTGGCGCCGCGGCGGGTGAAGCGCTGTGGATGATTCGGGACGCGCTGGTCGTGGAGACTCGAGACGAAAACGGCAAGCCCGACGGTGGACTGTTCCTGCTGTCGACTATTCCCAGCGAT
>CAXMSB010000107.1:0-1919 GCA_964195615.1 uncultured Granulosicoccus sp.
GTAGCAGAGAGCGAAGAGCCCGGTCAAAAGGGCTTATGCGAACAGGCGTCTACCCAAAACGTTCCATTTCGAGACGGTACGCGGTCGCCCAAGCATCCAGGAGGAGTCTATCCCGAAAACCGATCACTGATATGGCTGACACTGTCAACGAGGGAATAGAACCCCTTGCCCACGGTTTTGGGTTTCGGTGTTGATCTCGGGTCCAGGGCACGAGAAGGAGCGGGGCCGATTGTGCGACGGTAGATCACTCTGATATTCGCGGGTTGGGTACCGCCTGACTTGGCTTCGTCGCGGAGCTGCCTCTCTCTAAACGCGAGCGTTCGGCCGACTGCCTTATCTCGTAGTGATTTCGAGGATTCTCCATTCCGTGACCGCGCTCCTACCCGTGCCCTGGACCTCCTGTTGTCGTGGGTTCCGAGGAACTCTTGGTGTGCTGGTACTGGTGACTCTGGTGCGTGCAGGCTACGTCGCCGGGATCGCTACCTCGCGAGCAATCGCCCACAGAAACGCCGCCATCTCCCGCGCGATGGCCGTAACGACCACCTGTTTGGGTTTCCCCATGGATTCCAGGTGACGATACCGTCCACACAATCGCACCTGCGCTTTCCATGCGATCGCTCGAACCGATTCCGGCAACCCCTCCTGCCGGTCGCCCAGCGCTCGGCTCACCCGGGCCGGGAAGCGGTGACTCCAGGCCCCCTCCACCAGCACCCGGCGCGCATGGCCATTGCCGGTCTTGGTGATGCCGCCCCGGTGCACCGACCCGCCGCTAGAGTGCTCGGAAGGCACCAGACCCAGATACGCCATCAACTGCCGTGGGTTGTCGAACCGACCCAGGTCCCCCACCTCCGCGGCCATGGTCACGGCCACGATCAACGACACGCCGCGCATCGCCTGAAACGCTTCGACCACAGGGGCCAGGCGCCACGTTGGCACCAGAATCCGAATCTGCTCCGTCAGTCGTTCGACCCGCGCCTGGCATTGCTCTACCGCGCCGACGTACTCCTGGAACACGATCTGCTGGGCCGGGTGCACAAAGCTCTGATCCCCCAGCCAGCGGCGATGGGCTCGGCTCCAGGGCTTTCCCCCTTCGTAGCGTTTGCCATGGCGCAGAAGAAACCCTCCAAGCTGTTGTTTGGCCTTCTTCTCGGCGGCCTTCGCGTCTTCGCGACCCCGCACCAGGTCGCGCATGGCCTCGTCTTCTTCCCGCGGCACGTAGACTGGGCTGAGTTCCCCGGCCCGGTGTAGCCGGGCCAAGGTCAGGGCGTCTCTGCGATCATTCTTGATCCGGTCCCCACTGCGTTTGGGGATCATCCCCGGTGCCACCACCATACAGTCGATCCCAAGCTTGCTCAGGTGGCGATAGATCTCGTAGCCGCAGGGCCCCGCTTCATAGACCACGCGCAGGGTGGCGCCACGAGACTGCAGCCGGCGGATGACCTTGTCGACCGCGGGGATGTCGCCGCCAATCCTTCCATAATGGCGGACCTCTCCGTCACGGCCGTCTTCCGCGATCGCAACGTCGATCGAATCCTTATGGACATCGAGTCCAACATAGATACACTCTGCCATGGCCTGCCTCCTTGGTTGTGGCTCTGTGGTGGTGGTTGACGCTTTCACCATAACCCACGTGAGCAAGGGGCAGGCCTCTTTCGTTCGGCCCGGCCTACGTGTCAGCCATCATGTCTAAAGTCGCGAGTTTGGGCATGCCTTTTTGAAAGGTGATCGGCGCCTCCCCAGCAGAAAGTCCGCGGCGGTGAACTGGCGCGCCGAGGTGGGCCGTTCTGGCAGCGCAGGACACAAAAAAGCCCCGTCCAGAGGAGGGACTGAACGGGGCGAGATCGCGCCTACGGACCGATACGTGGGTCTCCGTGGCGCGGGGCTGTTTACCTGTCTCCTAGAGTAGTGGCGATGGCTGA
>CAXMSB010000108.1:0-1589 GCA_964195615.1 uncultured Granulosicoccus sp.
AAGATCGCCGAAACCAATCTCGTAATTGACCAAAGAGAATTCGACCACGAGCAGCTTCGCGGACAGACCTTCCAAAGGGCTTGCCAGGAATTCCTCGAAGAATCGCGGATCTGGGACAACTTGCCTTATCCGAAGATCTCCGCAAAACGCGAAGCGTCTCGGAGTATGCCGCAGCACGACGCCGAGCATGTCCGTGAGTTGGAAACCCTCTTGCGGGAATTCGCCCAGCTTGTCGAACGTACGCTCGACAGGCTTGTGTCGCAACAATTGGTGGGCGTGGTCCAGTGGGGAACAAGCGATTCGTGCGATTTTCATTTCTTCAACACGGTCGTCGTTCAGCGGGTCCACCATCGGCATACCGTACGACGTGAGCTACACAGTCAGGTCGTCCACGACGACCACCTCTACACGCAACGGGAAACGGCCTTCGAGGACATCCAGCGGATTCAGGGCGAGTCGGAATATCGCCATGCCCGAACCAACATCTACCTGCGCGACGCCACGGTCAAGCCGATCAACTACGTTGAACATCGCATCCCAGACAAGTTCGCGCAACTTGCCGGCGCCGTTCCCGACTGGCTCCGTGACGAGACAACCCTGATCGAGGGCCTGCGATGCAGTGAAGAGATGTTTGTTAGCACGACCAAACAGGAGAGTTTTGACATCCAGGATGGGCCGGCGACGGTCTGGTATCGCAGCACGTTCACGGAAAACTCGCCCGAGGGGTGGAGGGTTCTGGATGCCGTGTATGACCCGACGATCGTGATCGGCAACGTATATGCCGTCGCTGGATGGGGTCCCAAGGAAGAAGAGGCGCACGAGGAAGAGCAAGCCAAGGCGCGGGCCAAATCGGTCCGCGCCCATCGTGCGGAGCATTTGCGGGGCTGGCGTCGCGCGGCCCGGTATGGCGGCGTGACGCTGGTGTTGCTCGGTCTGCTGCTGATCGTCTTCTCCCGGCTGAATCCTCGCGTGATGCTCTCGCTGGGCAGCCTGATGGCGTTGGCGTCTCTCTCCCTGCTCGGCGTGGCGTGTCGCATTGGGGCGACCTTCCAAGGCGACACTTCGTGGGATTCCGTTCTCTTCGGCACGGCGACGGCGGGAAGCGCGATCATGGGTGTCTATTTCCTGGGATTGGGCGCCGTCGCCGGATCGCTGCCCGTGGCGGCCGTCGGTGGGCTTGGACTCATCGTAGCCGCCGCAATGACGGTCTATCGGCCCACAACAGTTCTTTCAAAATAGCTCGGAGAGAATAGCATGCCGGAAGACAGTAACGAACTTGGCCGCCAAATACGAGGCCTGAATCGCGGCAAGATCCGGTGGATCGTGGCGACCGGGGTCCTGTTCATGGTCGCTGCCGCGCTCCTGTGCTTCGCTGTCTTGGCGCCAAGCATCGTGGAAGACTCCGAAGTCGCCGACCGGGAATCGGCCGTCGATTCGACTTCATCGCCCTTAGAAGGCGATGCGTCGACCGAGTCGAGCGGCCAGACACGCAACGATCGGATCCGCCAACGGGCGCGGGGCGAGCTCGAACGTCACCAGATGGCAGAGGGCCACGCAATCAATCGCTCGGAGGCCACTGGGCTCAAGAA
>CAXMSB010000109.1:0-3499 GCA_964195615.1 uncultured Granulosicoccus sp.
GCTGCCGCCTACTTGGCGATGATTATGTCGGTAGGCCTGTTTGGCATGGTGAGTCTCTGGTGCAGCAGCTTCTTTGTGCGTACCCCGGCCTCGTTGGTGGTTTCGTATCTGATGATCCTGCCCCTGGCGATGGGGGGAGTCTTGATCTGGCAGTCGCTGGAGCAACTGGGCGAGGCGCGGCTGTGGGTCGTGCTGACGGTCGTGCCGGTAGCCTGCTTGTCGATCGGCGCGTTGCTGTGGGCCGACACCTGCCGGCGTTTGATGAAACCGCCCGACTTGGGCAGCGAAGGCAAGCAGGTCATCGACCTGGAAACCGAGGCCGAGGAAGCGGTCGGTCTGTACATCAAACGCGAAGAGTTTCCCGATCGGCTGTTCGCGCCGCCCAAGCGCACCACCTTTCTGGAGGAAAACGCCAACCCGATCTACGACAAGGAGGTCCGCTCCGAAATCTTCAGCCAGGGTACGCTCATGCTACGTCTGGTGATCCAGATCAGCATGGTGATCGCTCTGCCCGTGATGGCTGTATGCCTCTACATGCAGCAACACCTGGCTCCCTGGTACATTAGCTACGTGTTACTCTTCAACATGCTGGTCGGTCCCGTCTTCTCGGCAGGCAGCGTCACCAGCGAGCGCGAACGCCAAACGCTCGACCTGTTGCTGACCACGCTGATCACACCCTGGCAAATGTTGTGGGGGAAGCTGCTGTCGGGGCTGCGAGTGTCGAGTGTGTTGACGTCGTTTCTGATGTGGCCCGTTGTTCTGGCCTGCGTCATGCCGTTGGACTATTGGCATAACCTGCCGACGATGGGCGGCTATTTTCTGGTGTTCGTCTGCACGTGCCTAACCACCGCGATGACGGCCCTGTTCTGCTCGACGCTGTTTCACAAGAGCTCGACCGCTCTGATGGCAACTTATCTGGTGATCGTGGCGTTATTCTTGGGCCCGGTCGCCGCGGATCGATTCGTCGAGTTCTTCGTACCCACCAGCCCCGCGGCACAGCTCGTGCAGTGGACCGAAGTATTCAGCCCCTTCGCCGCCGTCTTCAATCTGCCGCTTTCGGTGAGCGACATGCCCAACGCCCCAGCCGTCGAGGTGAGCGTGTTTTGGGGCTACCTCGTCTTCACGGTGCTCTACAATCTGGCACTGTTACTCTCGATGATGTGGCTATTCCAGGTCCGCTGGCGAGTTTCGGACTAGAAACATCGGTCTGCTTGACGGACGCTTTGAGGGTGTGCGATAACAGCAGTCGCCCCCCGGAACACTGTCACGATCGAGGACCGTCCCATGTCGAGTGATTCACCCCCAGAGCGCACTCCGACCCAGGATGAGCTCGATCTGCTCCACTACCACTCGCGAATCGAGCGCCCCCTGCGAATGAAAGTGCCGGAGCTGCAGCGCGACGAGCGCGTGCGACACGTCATCTTCGCCAATCAGTTCTCGGTCGCCATGCTCGAAGAACTCGCCGACGTCGCCGACAAGATTCGCGTCCTGTCCCGACTGCGCGATGGGCAAGACTTTCTCATCAATCTGCTGCACCACAAACGGGCGATGCTCTACTTTACGCAGCCGTCGACGCGCACCTTCCTCTCGTTCATGGCCGCCTGCCAGATTCTGGGCATCACTTGCAACGAAGTCCGCGATCCAACCACCTCGTCCGAAACCAAGGGCGAAACGCGTTTCGACTCCATTCGCATGTTCAGCAGCTATTTCGACCTGATCATCATGCGCAGCAAAATGGCCCGACTCGCCGAAGCGTGCGCCTATCTGATGCACGACCTGGAGACCTCCGGCAACCGCAGCGTGCCGATTGTCAACGCCGGATCGGGCGCCGATGAGCATCCCACCCAAGCATTGCTCGACATCTACACGCTGCAGCGAACTTTTCAGTTTTCCAATCCGGCAAGTTCACCGCTCGCTACCCGGTTCGACGAACTGCGGAACAGCTATCCGGAACTCTCCCGAGGGCTGGCGAATAAAGTCTACGGATTCTGTGGCGACATCGGGCGCGGGAGAACCGTCCGCTCATTGGCCGCGCTGTTGGCCAAGTACGAAGACGTAACGCTGATTTTCATCGCACCCGACGAACCAACCCTGGCCTTGCAGGAAGACCTCCGTCGCCGGCTCTCGATCCAGGGAGTGCGCATCTTCGAGGTCGACTCGTTCCAGGAACACGTGGGAGGGCGACCCGTCATCGAACAACTCGACGCGCTCTACATGACCAGAATCCAGAAAGAGCACAACGAGCCGTCCCACGAATCCAGCTTTTCCAAGCTAGACCTCTCGCAATACAAGCTCACCCGCGAGTTGGTCGCGCAGATGAAATCGTATGCGCCCATTCTGCACCCGTTCCCTCGGGATCAGCATTTCGGTGAGATCCCGCCAGAGATCGACGACGATCCGCGCGCGATGTACTTTCGGCAAGCGCGCAACGGCATGTGGATTCGTGCCGCGCTGCTGGCCTCGATCTTCCGAGTCGACCATCACATCTCCCGATTCTTTCACGATGAGTACTCCGATTGGCCCAACTACCGCGAAGGAAAGGTGCCCACGAAGCGTTAGCATCTGTAGTACAATGATCGTATGTCGTTGCTCATCGATGGTTACAATCTGCTGCACGTTACCGGCATCTTTGGCAAAGGCGCCGGGCCTGGCACTTTCCAGCGTTCTCGCGAAGCCCTGCTGAGGTTTCTCGCGGCTTCTCTCGATCCGGACCAGCGGAAGAACACAACCGTTGTCTTCGACGCCGCGGAAGCGCCGCCCGGATTGCCTCGCACCATCGCGTTTGAAGCAATGACCGTCCGCTACGCGACCGGATATCCCGACGCCGACACGCTGATCGAGGAATTGATTCAAAGCGACAATGCTCCTCGGTCGCTGCTGGTGGTGTCGAGCGATCATCGCATTCAGCGTGCAGCGCGACGGCGGCGGGCGCAGTTCGTCGACAGCGACCTCTGGTACACGGAACTCTGGCAGCGCCGGGCGCAGTCGCGAAACTCTCAGCAGAGGCCCTCTCCCGAAAAGCCACTGGGCAAATTGTCTGCCGCGGAGATCGACTATTGGGTCAATGAGTTTTCCTCCGCCGATTTATCCGCGAATCGACTTTCCAATCCAACGGCGTCCGAGCAGCAGGCCCCTCAGACCGACGACCAACTAGAGAACCCCTTTCCTCCCGGCTATGGGGATGACCTCTTGCGCGAGGGCGAGTAGCGTTTTTTTTGAGTCACGCCAGTGATGCCGGTCGTGAGCTTGCTGACTTCTTTGGAAAGTAACGATTCTGTGGTTTCCGAGTGTCTCCGGCGGACTGTTGGGGACGCGGAATCCGCACTCTGGGCACGCTCTAACCTAATGCCAGCGCGAAAGTTCGGGTTCCCACCAGAAACAGGGCCACTCAGTCTGTTTTCGTGGGTTTCGATCCGCTGGGTGACCTACGTTTATTCATCCCGGCGACTCTTGCCCCGAGTCGGCACACCTTGCGGACTACTAATAGTCCGACTTTTTC
>CAXMSB010000110.1:0-2604 GCA_964195615.1 uncultured Granulosicoccus sp.
TACAGCACTTCGGACTCTTCCGTTCACGACGTCGCGAGCCGGTGTTCTGCAGAAATGGGAACGCGTCACCCTCCAGGGAGAGGCGACCGTCTACCAGGACCTCGTGGGCCGGCCTTCGCTGGCTCTCCAACGCGTACCCGAGATCCGCCTCGGCGGACAGAAGATGCTCGGCTTCAATCTGGTCGGCCGCATGGACAGCAGTATGACGAATTTCCAGCGCAGCCGCGGCATCACAGGAATCCGATTCGATATCCTGCCGGCTTTGGAGCTGAAGTTGCCGCTCGGCAGATTCCTCCTCGGTTCGATCGAGGCCGAAGTGCGCGAGACCGCCTACCTGCTCACCGAAGACGAGATGAGCTGCGGCTTCGATGGGATCGACTGCGTCGGCGTAAACGGTGCCCTTGCCAGCGAAGGATTCGACGTCGAAATCGACCAGAACCCGATCCATCTCGACAGCACCAATACACGGGAGATTTTTCAGATCCGCGGGACTCTCGGGACCTCCTTCGAGCGTGTCTTCCCGTTCGGTCGTTTTGGAATCGAGCGGCTGAAGCACACGATCGAACCCCGCCTCGGGTATCTGTTCGTGCCGAACGTCTCTCAGGGGGATCTGCCGGTCTTCGACACGATTGACCGGATCAACAAACGAAACCTCATCCACTACGGGTTCGCCAGTCGACTGCTTGCCCGAGATGCACCCGACGACCTGGGCGAAAAGGGGGAAATCCACGAGCTGATGCGGTTCTCCGTCACGCAGGCCTATGACGCCTCACGCGAAATCCGTGGTGTCGGATTGGACGGCCCCGCCAGTCACTTCTCGGACATCGACTTCGGTCTCCGGGTCAACCCGAGTCGAAGGAGCGCCATCCGGTTTCGTTCGAGCTTCGATACTGCAGCCACCGATCTCTCCTTTGCCAGCATTGGTATCCGGCTCAGGGATCCATTCGGACTTGCCGATCGAGACGCCACTCGGCGTCTCGTCACAGAAACGATCGTTGATCTCGACTACCGCTTCGTCCGAAACAACCAGACTGCTCCGGAGCTCACAGGCAACATTCAACAGTTAGAGGCCGGTGTCATGCTGCGGCTCACGCAACGAGTCGGGTTTCTTTATGCAACCCGCTACGACATTCAGAACAACAGCTTTCTCGAAAACCACTTCGGGCTTCGCCTGCTTTCGGCCTGTGACTGCTGGAGCATAGACCTTGGCGTCACCGACAAGAAAAACCCAAACGAACTAGCCGTTCGCGCCCAGTTGACCTTAGCCGGTCTCGGGTCCGCCGGTACCGGCTCCGCTTTCGGCAATCGGTGAAGCAGACCGGAAGACACCCCTGCTCTGTCACCCTCGCGACTGAGACTGTCGGTAAACTCGCCTCCTCCGTCATCCCCGCGGAAGCGGGGATCCAGGAAGGAGTCCTTGCGAAACATGGATTCCCGCGTTCGCGGGAATGACAAATGGGGCCAGAAACGTCTTTTCCGACAGTCTCTCAAGGGAGAAGGAACCCATTCGCGAGACGACGTTTGATCGTGAACCGACACCATAAAAAAAGGACCCGGGAAAATCCCGGGCCCTTCTTTCAGGAGATAGTCAACAAAGTATCAGGGGATGATGAGCTGTGACCCCTGTCCCTTGATGCCTCGGAAGTGCGTGTTGTTTGCTGTGGTTCCTCCAACGTCGCCGCGTAGAATTCCTGACGCCATGGGGTCGAACCAGTTTTCCTGCATCGTCGCCAAAACACCCCGACCATCGTAGCCGGTCTGGTCGTTGTCTGGCCCCGCAACCGGACGAACGTGCGACACACCGGTAAGGGTTCCCTGCACACCGACCGAGAACAGCGAGTATTCGTTGTCTTCGGGATCCTCCGGGCGCGTGTCGAGGTCCGACAGGTAGGTTTCTCGGTAGCACGTGACCTTGGTGGATGATGAGAAACGCTGCTCATATTCGTTGTAGACCAGGAACTGGAGCGTTGTCGCAGTATCGAGGTTTGAATCGGGATCGCTCAAGTCTCCTCCGCAAGGTACGAAGGTCACACGAGACACAACCTTCGACGTCACCGTCGGGCTTCCGCCACTGTAATGGCTGCCGACCGGCGCACCATCGAAGAAGTGGTCCAGCATGAGGACGCGCGGACAGCCTTCGTACTCTGCGTCGGGCCCGCCGATGTTCAGCACGCTGTCACCGTTGTTAGCGCCGTCGATGGCGGGAATACCGATCGCGTTGTACTTGCGAGCATCGATATCCGTGCCATTTGTGGTGATGATCGTGGCCTCTCCCTTGAAATCGTTCTGATCGATCGGGATATCGGTGTTCGGGTCGCCATCGGTGGCGGCCACCTGCACACAGCGCAACTCACCAGTGAACGGTAATTCCGGCACACCGATGATCACCCCCTCGTTACGATCGTTGCCGTCGCAAGGCTGAGCTGCGAGGTCGGCGCAAGGAAGCTCGGTGGACGTCTCAAACGCGGACCACGACAGCGGCTGGCGTTTCGTCAGCGTCATCCGGAAGTCGGTCTTGCCCCAACCGGGCGCGCAAAGACCTCCTGTCGGACAGACTGTGCGAAAGTTCTCATCGCTGCAGATGATGTCCGGTGCGTTGTCGCA
>CAXMSB010000111.1:0-1581 GCA_964195615.1 uncultured Granulosicoccus sp.
TACCGCTGATCGCCTCTGTGAGAATACCACAGACCTTGCGGCCGCGCAAGTAAACATCGTTTGGCCATTTAAGTTGCGCGGTTTCACCGGGAACGAGTTGCTCAATGGCGCTAGCCACGGCTAGCCCGGTGATGAGAGAGGTTTGAGGTATGTTGACGGGTGGCAGCTCGAGCGATTCGTTCGGCAGCAGCAGAGAAAAAGTGAGGGCGCCGGCGCCGGACCACCAGCGATTCTCCCCGCGCCCGCGGCCGGCCGTCTGTCGCTCGGCGAGTACCAGCGTCGCCCCGCGCTGGCAGGCGCCTTGCCGAGCGAGCTGCAGCGCTCGGTCGTTGGTCGACTCGTGCTGCGGGTGATGGTCGACGTTGTCGACGAATGTTTCCCCGACAACGCGATCGAGGTCGCGCTGTGAAAACTCATCGCCGCAAGCCTGATAAGGGTGGTTCGCCATAATGGTGGATCCGACGGAAGAAGGAAGATACCACCGTATTTCTTCCCGGGGGCGAGGTCAATGACCCCGCGCCGCCTCGCGGGAAGCCTAGATAAGGGGAGTCATGATCGGTTAGAATCGTGAGACGTACTTCTGCGATACACGCATGATCTGAAAGACATCTGATGACCACACGACGCGAGTTTCTCAAGCAGACGGCAGCCACCGGCGCCGCACTTTCCGTTCCCGCGGTTTGGACCAATCGTCGGGCGAACGCCGCCGCGGCGTCCGACTTGCGAATCTGCGCGATAGGCGTCGGCGGCAGTCGGGGTGCTTACAACCAGGGAGGCGCGATTGCTCATCGAGCCGCCAGGTTCGGGCAGATGGTCGCCGTCTGCGACGTCGACGACCTGCATACGGCTGAGTTCAACGCGAAATACGACGGCAAGCTCAACACCTACCGGGACTATCGAGAGCTGCTGGCGAAGGAGAAGCCCGACGTCGTCACGATCGGCACGCCCGACCACTGGCATGTTCCGATTTCCATCGCGGCGCTGCGCTCCGGCTGCGACGTTTACTGCGAAAAACCGCTGACGCTGACGATCGACGAGGGGATCGCGATTGAGAAGGTCGTCCAGGAGACTGGCCAGGTGTTTCAGGTCGGCACGCAACAGCGGAGCGAGAACAATCTGGACTTCTTGAAAGCGATCGCCATTGTGCAAAGCGGTCGGCTGGGCAAGAACGTGAATGCCCACGTGGCGATCGGAAGTAGCAAGGCTGGCCAACTGCTGGAAGCAGCGCCGGTGCCTGACGATCTGGATTGGGACCTGTGGCTTGGTCCCGCTCCCAGAGAGGATTATTGCCCGGAGCGTAAAAAAGAGTTCCGCTGGTTCTACGCCTATTCGGGCGGCCAGATGACCGACTGGGGCGCCCACCACATCGACATTTCGCAATGGGCTCTGGGGTTCGAACATTCCGGGCCAGTCAAGATAGGCGGCACCGGCAGTTTCCCGCCACTGGTGCCGGACGGCTTCGATTGGCACGCCTATTTCAACGGCGAGGCAAAGCTTCCCAGCACGTTTCAAACGGCCACGAAGTTCGACATGAAACTGCAGTACGCCAACGGTGCGATCATTGCCGTGAGCAATCACTTC
>CAXMSB010000112.1:0-5324 GCA_964195615.1 uncultured Granulosicoccus sp.
GACGGCGAGTTGGAAACCCATGGGCTGGGTGCCGCGTGGCTGGTCGATGCGATGCTCGGCACGGGCGCCCACGGCGAGCCGCGCGAGCCGTTCCGCACGGCCATCGATTGGATGAACCGCCAGCCGGCCAAGCGACTGGCGATCGACGTGCCCAGCGGCCTCGACTGCGACACTGGCCAGCCGGCCGAGCACACCGTCGCGGCCGATCACACTTGCAGCTTCGTCGCCGCCAAAGCAGGCTTTTCCGCGCCCGCAGCGGCACGGTTTCTGGGCCAACTGCACATCGTCTCGATCGGCATCCCTCCGCGTCTGATCCAGGAAGTGGCCAGCCGCCCCAGTCACAACTGCTAGCGGAACACGCGTGTGCTGCTCGCCCTAGAGCTGAGGGCGTCGTAGAGGTTGATGGCTGACCGGTCGCGCCATGTTATTCTGCGCTCTCGCTGTCCGCCGTGTCGAAGTCAACGCGGTTTTCGCCTTCCTCAATCGTCGCCACGATTCCGCTTGTCGACTCGTCGCGAAAATTCATCGGAATGTCCAGGCCGATGTCTGGATTGTACTGGCTACGGCTCCGAGAGAAGTCGGTTTCCCCGTTACTAGTGCAAGGTGCACACCCATGTCCCGACGATTTTCACTGTCGCTGCAGTTTTTGTGAGGAAACGCGGGATCAGATTTTGGTAAGTTGCTCTATTGATGTCCGCGGCGAATGGCCTGCCGGCAACAGCCCCTGGGATGAAAACGGCTTCTTGTCTAGGGGCTTAAGAGGATGTCATCACCCGGTTCATTGGCCTCAGGAAGTCTACAAACAGGGGTCCGACTTCCCAAATGAACGTCCTAAGAATCGAAGTCAAAGTCAATCGTTTGCTGACCCGATTTGACTTCCTTCTGCAGCGGCGTGGAGGTGGGGTTGGCGTACGACCTGGGGATCACTGCAGGAGGAAGCGGGGCTCCCTGGGGAACTCGGGAGAGGGCCGAGTCTTCGATGATTACCCGGTGCCAACCGACGGGCGCCCCCAGGCCTTCCACATCGCGGTAGTAGTGCTGCAACTGATACTTTCCCTCTTCATCGGTTCTGCCGATTGCATTGATGGGCAGATCGTTTCCCCGCCCGGGGTCAGGCAGAAAACGCACAACCAAGCCCGGGCACGGCTCTCCCTTGACGCGGATCACGCCTTCCACTTCACCAAATTCAGGCCGCGGCTCGCTGCATCCGATGAGAAGAGCCGGTAGAAACAACAGGCACAAAGCCCGGAGATAAGAATTAGGCATGGATGGAAACCAGTGTGCTAGGTGGCAGGGCTTCTGGACGGAATCAGATGAGGTTACAGCCGGGCTATTCGGAGACAATCTCGCCTCCGTCGCGAGTGCCATATGCCGCGAGTGCGATCGTCGAGATCGAGTCGCTGACAAAACGGGTGGAACCGTCCGCCAGCCCGATCGTCGCCCCACCCGGGTGTCCGCTCCCCCAGCCCATTAGCCGATCGTCTTGGCAGTCATAATTACTTGCTCCTTGGCAGGAAGGCGGCACAACGGTATTGATCGGTTGAAAGCTGCTGCGGGTTAAATGGGCGTTCCCTTTGTAACCACCGGTCCAGCCCCATAACGACCACTGGTGGATCAGCAAACCGTTACGGTGGTGTTCGTCGATGGTATCGAAGATTGGATCGAAGTTGTATCTCTCGCCCATCAAGAACGTGTTGCTGGTACCGTCAGCCACTTGCGACAGCTTGGCGGGCTCTTGGTCATCCTCCGGAAACGACTCAGGGCCGGTCAGGAAGAAGATGCCGTCTGGTATAGACTGATTAGAGTAGTAGTTTCTCGTACCGTAATTTCCGGCGTAGCTCGTGTTGGAGTAGTAGCCGGGATAGAGCATCCCGGAGCCGCCTGGACTCGTCTTAAAATAGATAACGCGTTCTTCCGGAGTGTCTGAAGGGCAATGGAACGAGTTGATGTCAGCCGCGGCCGGAGACTCCGGCGTGAGCAATTTCGCTTTCAAATGGTAGAACTCCCCTTGCTTCAACTGCGGATAGTCCCAAAGGTCATAGATGTTCTGCTGTTCCATGAATGGCAAGAGCGGGACAAAGAACGACACGCCCTTGTAGGTCCCTCTGTATGTTTGCCAATATCCATCTGGATAGTACTCGTTGCCGGAAATATAGTTCTGGACCGCCAACCCGAATTGCTTCAGGTTGTTGCTGCACTGCGATCGCCGCGCCGCTTCGCGCGCCGCTTGGACCGCCGGGAGCAACAGGGCCACCAGCGTGCCGATGATCGCAATCACGACCAGCAGTTCGACAAGAGTGAAACCTCGACGCGTTGAGTCTCTCACAATGTCCCTCCCATGATTTTGGGGAAGATCGGTTCCAACAGGCCTTTCAACCTGCCTTTCCAAAAGCAGCCCCACCGCCGCAATATCGCGTCATTATACCACGCGAATTCACTGTAAACAAGTGATTCCGCATCGATCGCAGGAGAACTGCAAAGTCGCTACTTGCCCACACGGTCATTCCGAGGTCCGCTGAGGAATCTCTGTCGTGACGTGGTTTCACAGGGCAACGGAGATCCCTCGGCGGACCTCGGGATGACAGGTGGCGGACTTTGCAGTTCTCCTGGCATTGATCGCATTGCGGATGTCCGCAAGCGGAAAATTGCTGTGATAGTGGCTGGAACCGTAGTAGAATTGTCGGGGACCGCTTTTGCTCAAGAGATTCTACCACTGGGATTCGACACCATGAAGCGCAGACTTGTTAGCGAGGCCGTGCCGATGGCAACCAGATCGTCGACAGGGAGTTCAGAAATAGTTCTCCGCAGAGCCGTACTGTTGATCTTCACCTCGATACTCATTCTGACTGCCGACTCTGCCGCGGCATTGGAAACGATCAGCCCGACAGATCCTAACATTCGTTACACGGGTCGATTCAATACCAGCAATGCATCGCAGCCGGTGTTTAGCTGGTCGGGTACGTCGATTGCGGCGAACTTCCAGGGGACTTCGCTGCAGGCCAGATTCGATGGCGATAGCTGGGGGCAAGACTATCTGCAGGTGATCATTGATGATGGGGATCCGGTCCGGTTGAATCTAAGCACATCTGCAAGCAATTACACGTTGGCAACCGGACTTGCGGATGCCGTGCATACAGTTGAAATAGTCAAGGAATCGGAGAGTTGGAACGGAGACATAAAGTTCTTGGATTTTAAGTTGGACGATGGGAAGAGTCTCGTTGCTCCGCCCGCCAGACCTCCGATTAAATTGGAGTTCTACGGTGATTCGGGGACGGCCGGGACCTCTGGTCTCAGCGAGTGCAACTGTGGCAATGGGCTTAACAAAACCAGTTACTACAACTACTCGGGGATTACTTCCCGAATGCTCGATGCCGAGTACAGCAATGTTTCTCGCGGTGGTCTTACGATTTCGGACAATGGAAACAGGATTACCGACATCTGGGATCAAAAATCTTTTACCCTGAACAGCCCCACTTGGGATTTCAACAGTTACACGCCGGATGCGGTGGTCGTCAGTCTTGGTGCGAACGATGTTTACGGCCAGTCGAAATCAGAGATCATGACGGCCTGGAAGAGTTTCGTCACCAACCAATTGAGGCCCGTTTATCCGGATGCCCATATCGTCTTTGCCAACTTCTACGGCTGGCATGGCAACGAGCCGGCGAATTACATTCACGAGGCGGTTGAAGACCTTCACGATGCGGGGGATACGAACGTTTCGTTTGTAAAGCTGCCCTGGCTCTTCAGTACCGGCGGCCATGCCGTGGTTTCCGAGAACGCCGGCTACGCCAACATTCTTGCGCCGCATTTGGCCGAGAAGCTGGGGTTACCCGCGCCGACTCCCAATACGCTTTCGAGCTTTGGTGCGCCGGGCGAGGTGGGCAATGGTTCGTTGGAAGCCAGCCATACAGCCGGTGAAGTCAACGGCTGGCGTGCCTTGGCGGGCGGCAGTCCGACCTACGTGGAAGGCGCCGGCGATGCGCATGAGGGGACCGATTTTGTTCGCGTCACAGGGGGCGGCGGCTACTACCACTCCACCGACGCAAGCGAGGGCGATGAGTTCACTCTTTCCGCTTGGATGCGAGGTGATCCCGGGGACGACGGCAATTTGAAGATCGAGTTTCGGGGGCAGGGCCAGAATCTCCTCTCGACGATCAATAGTCTCCATGCCGTTACGGGAAGCTGGCAAGAGTTTACGACGTAGGGAATTGCCCCGGCAGATACCTGGCAGATCAGGGTGATCCTGACTGCCAGTGGAGGCAATGTCGTTGAGTTTGATGATATCGACATGTCGTTTGCCGCCGTCGCAGCCATTCCTGGCGACTTCGACCTCGACAATGACGTCGACGGCTTTGACTTTCTCGAATGGCAACGGGGCCAGTCGCCCGACCCGCTCAGTGCGACCGATCTGGCTGACTGGGAGGCGAATTACGGCACCGTTGCCCCGCTCTCGGCAACCGCGACCGCGGTGCCCGAGCCGACAAGCTTGCTGCTGGTCGTCGCGCCGGTCGGTATCTACTTGCAGAGCCGAAAACAGCGCGAGTCTCGATAAGAAGCTGCGTCTCACTCAGCAAGTTGAAAGTCAGCGACCACCAGCAAATGGTCGCTAGCCCAACTGTCGTGGGCGTGGAGCTTCAGTTCGTCGAGCGAGTGCGCGGCAATCTTCGAAGTGTTGACGATGCAGCCATGCGATGGTTTCAACCTTGCCTGGTCGTAGGTCACGATGTCGAGCCGACCGGGCCAGAACGCATCGGCCTCGCTGATTCTTCGCCACGTACTCGCGGTATTGTCTCCCAATACTGGCAAGAGCCAATCAGTCATTCCGGCCGTCTTGAGAACATCCAGCGGCGTTCGCGAACCGACCAGATTATAGTCGCCGACAATTACAATTCCCGCTTCTCTCAAATGGTCGCCGAACTTGCCGTCTCGAAGCTTTCGAATTTCAGCAACGAGTTGCCGCGTCTGCTCGACGCGTCTCTGATCCTCCTGGCTGCCGGCATAACCGCAACACTTCAAATGGATGGAGCAGACGACCAAGTACTTCTGCCCAGGCAGTGCGACGGCGACGGCGGCGCCGGGAGCCGACGCCATGGGAATTGGCTCGAGCGGCAACGACGATGCCACTCCGCAGTTGTGGAACCAGTGGAGGTTGACCTGCTCACCCAACGGCACCACCCACGGAGCCGCCTTGCGAAACTCCACTTCGTCCCATTCCTCTTGGAAACAGTAAACGTCGGCCTGAACCGCGGCGAGCAGCCGCTTGATGGATGTGGATCGACCGGCATCGGCCAGGCCTTGATGAAGCGTATTCAGGTTTGCGATGC
>CAXMSB010000113.1:0-35124 GCA_964195615.1 uncultured Granulosicoccus sp.
GATTCTTTAGTCGCTTGACCAAGAATGGCAGCAATCCAGATGACAACTAATGCAATAACGCGGTTCAGTAAAACCATCCACAAGACGCCTCCCTGCGGTGAACAAAAATAACCAAGCACAGTTAGTGCTGTGGCAAGGCCAGCCATAAACCAAATAAACCGACGATTTGACGACCACAATGAAAGCAGAACGGGTGCAACATAGGGAACACCCCCAGCAACTCCCAGCGGCATGGAAACATCAATGGCAAAGATAGCGGCTGCAAGCACTACGCTCACAACCACCAAGCCCATGCCGGACTGCGGTCTTGGCGCCTTACTTATTTTCCACGAATCACTCATATTTCTGCACGTGGGGAAAGAACTCAGAAGTTCAGAATAAGCACGATTCCTGTCGAGTGAACGAAGACCCTCTTCAGACGCATGAAGCTGAGTCGCATTACGCCGTCTCCTGAGAGGGGGCATGCGTTCACGGGGTTCGCATATCTTCGCCAAGGACGCTGTTTACGGCTACGCCAATCAGAGGCCTGGATCGGTCCATTGTCTTCTCAATACAAGGCCACATCACGGCTTGCGGTGAACTGTAACAGCACACCAACGCCGAGTCTACGATATGTCCCCAGGCCACGCGTCGTGGTAAAATGTGCCCCAAGTGCGATTGAGTCGTCCCAGAGTAACCTAGAGGGGGGGTGAACCATGAACAGGCGAGGCATTTTCGGTGCGGCGATCGGCCTTGGGCTGGTGATTCTTTCGGCCTGGGCTTTCGGTTGGCTGGAGACCAGCGACCCTATCGTTGCCGAGCTGGAGCAGATGCGCGATGAAGGCATCGCGCGTCGCGACCAGATGACCGACGAAGAGAAGAAAGCCTCTCACAAAGCGTTCGGCGACAAGATTCAAAAACTGCCGGAACAGAAACGCCGCGAGTTTTTCGAGAGCAGCATGCCGATCTTCATGAAGATGGCCGAGGCGCGCATCGACAGGTTTCTGGAATTGACGCCTGAGCAGCAGAACGCGGAACTGGACAAGAAGATCGACCAAATGCAGGCCCAACAAGCCAACGGTTCTGGTCAAAGCAACCCGGACTCGAAGCGGGGCAGGAAATCGGACAAAGAGATCGACGAGTGGCGCAAGAAAATGCTCGACTGGACCACCCCCGAACTGCGGGCCAAATTTGATATCGCCCTGCAGAAATTCAACGACCGGCTCGAGCAGCGCGGCATGGAGCCCAAGGGCAGGTTTTTCTAGGGGCGGGTTCGTGCGAAACCGCAAGCGGCTGATCGGCCGTCTCGGTTATTGCCTAGCCCTCTCTCGCGTGGGCGGCTATCCTGGTTGCTCTACCGTCAGCCCACCAGCTACCTCAGCAACGCATGAATGCTCCCGCCAACCAACGCCGACGTGTCGTAATCACCGGAATGGGTCTGGTCAGCCCGCTAGGAAATTCGCCGGCCTCTCTGTGGGAGGCACTGGCCGCCGGGCGCAGCGGGATCGACTTTCTGACGCTGTTGCCCCAGTTGGAAGACCGAGTCGTCTTCGGCGGCGAAGCCCGTGAATTTACCGGCGCCATCGACAACTTCGGCGAGCTCAGCAAGCCGCTGAAAAAGACGATCCGCAAAGCGCTGAAGGTGATGTGCCGCGAAACGATGATGGCGGTTGCCGTCGCCCAGCAGGCGGTGGCCGACGCCGGTTTCGCGGAGACGCCGATGGACCCCGAGCGCTCCGGCGTAGTGTTCGGCAGCGACTACATGCTCAGCCCCCCTGAAGATTTTACCGAGGGGATGGTCAAGTGCGGCGCGCGGGAGAGCGACTTTCAGTTCTCCCAATGGGGCCAAGACGGCCTGGGTGAGATGAACCCCCTGTGGATGCTGAAATATCTGCCCAACATGCCCGCCAGCCACATCGCGATCATCAACGACCTGCGCGGGCCGAATAATTCGCTCACGTTGAGAGAGATCGCCGGTCTGGCCGCGATTCGTGAGGCGGCGCAGACCATCGAGCGGGGCCATGCCGACCGGATCATCGCCGGCGCGACCGGCACTCGGCTGCACTCGTTCAAAACGCTCCACGCGATCCAGACCGGCGAGCTGGCCCAACCTGCGAGTCCGCCGGCCGAAGCCTCGCGACCGTTCGACGTCAATCGCACGGGAATGGTCGTCGGCGAAGGCGCGGGGGCAATTGTGCTGGAGGAACTGCAATCGGCACGCGACCGGGGAGCGACTATCTATGGCGAAATCGTCGGCACGGGCAGCAGCACGGTCGCCGACGCCAACCTGGTGGGCCGACGCGACGAAGCGCTCGCCAATGCCGCGCGCACCGCGCTGGACGAGTCGGGCATCCCCGCCGACGGGCTGGGACACGTCAACGCCCACGGCTTGGCCACGAAACAGTGCGATGCCGACGAAGCTCGGGCGCTCTCCACTGTGCTGGGCCCAGCGAGCGAGAAGGTGCCCGTGGTCGCGGCGAAGAGCTATTTTGGCAACCTCGGCGCGGGCAGCGGCGTGGTGGAATTGATCGCCAGCACGCTGGCCCTGGGCCAAGGCCGGCTGTTCCGCACGCTGAACTACGAGACTCCCGACCCCGACAGCCCTCTGGCCGTCACCCAGCAAGACGACCTGCCCGCCGGCGAGAGCTTCCTCAAGCTGGCCGTCACCCCGCAAGCCCAGGCGGCGGCGATTGTTGTGGCATGCTGTCGGTCTTAGAAGCGGTTTCAGTACCGACATTCTGTCATCCCGAGGTCGGCCGAGGGACCTCCTTGGCCTTGCCAAACCGCATCGCGACGGAGATTCCTCGGCCGACCTCGGAATGACAGTAACGACTCTGCAGTCCTCCTGCCCCAATATCGGGCGATTCGAGCCGCGATTTGCAGCCCTCTGAGAGGTCTCCGGGGGCTCTCAGCCCCTTGACTATGGAAATTCGCGCGGCTATCGTTACCAGATTGCGAACCGCTTTAAGTCTGTTTCGTAAAAGGAGTTTCGGCTTGTCGCCCCAGCTTGTCTGGGGCGGTAGGGTTCGGTGTGTGCTCTGATGTCGCGCTGATGGTGGGCCGATCTTTTTTGGCGGATCGGTTCGCGGCAGAGGCGCGTTTTTGTCGTCTGGGGAGTAGCTAGCCAACACACGACGCGAGACGGCGGCATGGGTTCGGGCCCCCCCCGAGCAGTTGCCGAGTTGAAAATTTACAATCTGAACAATTTGGTTTGCCCGGCGGCGGGCGAAATACGCCGCGGAAAGATTCATTATGAACGCGAGTGAAGTACTGCGAATCGTCGATGCGATTCACCGCGACAAGAACATCGAAAAGGAGGTCGTGTTCGAAGGCATTGAGGCCGCGCTGGTTTCTGCCGCCAAGAAGCATTACGGAGAAGAAGCAGACATCGAAGTTCAAATTGACCGCGAGAGCGGTGAGATTTCCGGCGTCTGCGACGGAGAGCCTCTCGACGCCGAAGAGACCGTCGGTCGAATTGGCGCGCAGACCGCCAAGCAGGTGATGATCCAGAAAATTCGCGAGGCGGAACGAGACGCCTTGCATGACGAATATACCGAATTGATCGGCGAAATGGTCAGCGGCATCGTGCAACGCTACGAAGGCGGAGCGGCAACCGTGACGCTCACCAACGTCGAAGCGATCCTGCCCCGCAGTGAACAGATTCCCGGCGAGACCCACCACGTCAACGAGCGAGTGCGAGCCACCGTGTTCGAGGTCCGCAAGAGTGGCAGCCGCGTGAAAGTGATTCTCAGCCGCGCCCGACCGCACTTGGTCCAGCGGCTGTTCGAGCAAGAGATTCCCGAAATCATCGACGGCGTGATTGAGGTCCGCGCGATGAGCCGCGAGCCTGGCTACCGTTCCAAAGTGGCCGTCGTCAGTAGCGATCAACGGGTCGACTGCGTGGGTGCATGCGTCGGGGTGCGCGGCAACCGGATCAAGAACATCGTCGACGAGTTGAGTGGCGAGCGAATCGACATCGTCCGCTGGGACGATAACCTGGAGATACTAATCCCGAACGCCCTGCAGCCGGCCGAGGTCGAGCAGGTGATCCTCTGCAAGATGCTGGGGAGGGCGATTGTGCTCGTGCGCGAGGACCAACTGTCGCTGGCAATCGGTCGTCGCGGTCAAAACGTCCGCCTGGCGAGCAAGCTCTCCGGATGGGACATCGAGATCATGACCCAGGAAGAGCTGGCCGAGTCGATCGACCGGGCGGTGCAAGGCTACAGCTTGCTGGACGGCGTCGAGGTTGAGTTGGCGGAGCGACTGGTGGAAGAGGGCTATCTCAGCTACGACGACCTGTCGATCATCGAGCCCGATGCACTAATGGCGATGGGCGATTTGACGGCCGAACAGGTCGACGTGATCGTTAGTCAGGCCGAGGCTCGCGCCGAAGAGGCCGAAGCCGCCGCCGCCGCCGCCCGCCGTGCCAAGCGAGAAGCCGACCGAATAGCAGCCGCGGAGGAAGCCAAGGCCGAAGCCGAGGCCAAGAAAGCGGAAGAAGCAGCAGCGGCCGCAGCCGAAGCCGGCGAAGAGGGCGAAGAGACTGAAAACAACGAAGCCTCGCAGGACGAAAGCACCGACCAAAGCACCGACGAAGCCGCGGCGACGGAAGTTGCCCCGGCCGAAGCCGAAGAAGTAGCCGAATCGACAGAAGAAGAAACGCCGGCAGTAGCAGCAGTAGTAGACGAATCTGAAGCAGTAGCAGCAGCAGTAGACGAATCTGAAGAAGTAGAAGAGAGCAGCGAGCCGTCGCCCATGGCAGACGGCAAGACTGAGTAGACGGTAAGCCCGGATAGCTGACGAGCAGGCGGAACCCGCTTGCCGCAACCGTAGGAGGACGTTGGTTATGGTTTCCTAGTAACTAATATCGACGACTGCACAACCAATGGTCACCACTGGTTGGGCAGAAGTCAGACGTTTTCGCGATGGTTCGTGTCCGCAAGATTCCGAACGCCCGCGGGACATCATCCCATCGCATGGAGAAAATAAGTTGGCGGTCCGCATTTACGCATTAGCGAAGGAACTGAAAGTTGACAGCAAGGAGCTGGTCGATATCTGCACGAAGGTAGGTATCCGAGGCAAGGGGTCTGCGCTGGCCAGTCTGTCGGATGGTGAGGTCGCCAAACTGCGCGACCACTTCAGCGGCTCCGGCGGCAGCGCTAGCCCGAAGTCCTCGTCCGCCCCCGTCGCGCCGGAGCGCCCTCGTGAGCGAGCCCGCGCGGAAGAAAAGATGCCCGTCATCACGGCCTCTCGCCCCCAATCTCCCCTGGCCGGTTTTCGCAAATCTCCCCAAGAGCCGCCGGCTGATGCTCCCGCCGAGCCCGAAGCGGCTTCTGCCGGCCCCAGCGCCGCAGCAACTCCCGACCCGCGCGGTTCTGGCCCCCTGGCTGGCGTCATGCGCCGTGAGGAGTATGTCGGCCCAGGCGGTGTGAAAGGCAAGCCTCCCGCTCTAGGTGAGCAACGTCCCCAGAGCCGCGAATCGAAGCCAGCCGGCTCCGGCGGCGCACGATCGCGTCCTGCCATCAAGTTGGCCCCCATGCCGGAGGTCGACCCCCAGACGCTTAATGGAGGAGGCAAGAAGACTGAAGAACCTACCCAAAAGCCTGATTTGAAACTCCCAGCCGACGCGCTGCGGTCGGGCAACAAACCGCTCGCCGCGCACCTCAAACGACACGAAGAATCTCTGGAAACCTCAAAACGCCGCCCCGAGCCAGGCGCTCCCGCTGGCGGCGACAAGGACAAGGAGGAAGGGAAAGGCCGTACGGCGGCCCGTGGCAAGCGAGGCCGAGTCAAGCAGGACGGCAAAGAAGCTACTCCGATGCTCGGAGGTCGCGAACAGCGCCAACTCAATCGTCAGCGACAGAGTCGGCGCGGTCCCGGCGGAGACCGGCCCATGCGTCGCTCTTTTCGTCGTTCCCGGAAATCGGGCGTCAGCACCGCCGCCCCGCGCAAAGGGAAAGTCTCCCTGCAATTGCCTTGCACGGTTCGCGAGTTGTCCGAAGCAGCGGGAGTTCCCGCCAGCCAGATTCTGCGGATCCTCATGGAAGAAGGCGTACTGACCACCATCACCGCGGTGATGGACCCCGATCTCACGGAGTTGGTCGCCGAAGAGCTGGACGTGGATATCGTACTCAAGGAAGCGGTCAGCCTCGAAGACAAACTGCTCTCCGATATTCTCGAACAAGAAGACGATGAAGCCTCGCTGACGCCGCGCCCGCCTGTGATTACCTTCCTGGGACACGTCGACCACGGCAAGACGTCGCTCCTGGACAGCATCATCGGCATCGACGTGGTGAGCGGCGAGAGCGGCGGCATCACCCAGCACATTCGCGCCTACACCATCGATAAAGACAACCGGCAGATTTCGTTCGTCGACACTCCCGGCCACGAAGCCTTCACCGAGATGCGCGCCCGAGGGGCCAACGTCACCGACATTGCCGTGCTCGTCGTGGCGGCCGACGACGGCATCATGCCGCAAACCGAAGAAGCCATCAGCCACGCTCGCGCGGCAGAAGTTCCGATTGTCGTCGCACTGAATAAAGTCGACCTCCCCGGTGTGGACATCAACCGCGCCATGCAAGGCCTGTCGGCCAACGATCTGTTGCCTAGCGAATGGGGCGGCGAGGTCGAAGTCGTGCAGACCAGCGCCACCACCGGAGCCGGCGTCGACGATCTGCTGGAAACGGTCCTCACGATCGCCGAACTGCACGAATACAAAGCCAATCCCCAGCGGGCGGCACTCGGCACCTGCCTGGAGGCCCAGCAGGAATCGGGACGGGGCATCGTTGCCAAGGTGATCGTGCAGAATGGCACGTTGCGCGTGGGCGACGTCGTGGTCTGCGGCCAGGCCTTCGGCAAGGTCAAGGCGATGTACCACACGCTCCAGCCCGACAAGCTGGTCGAGGAGGCTGGCCCCAGCATGCCGGTCAACCTCACTGGCTTCAACGTTGCCCCAGGTGCGGGCGATCACTTCTATGTACTGGACGACATCGCCACGGCCCGCACGATTGCCGAATCGCGTTTCGACTCGGAACGGGCGAGCACGCTCGGCGGCGGCGTCGAGCACGTCACCTTGGAAAACCTATTCGATCGTCTGGAAGGCGCCGAGGAAGTTCAAACTTTGAATCTCATCCTGCGGGCCGACGTCCGCGGCTCGATCGAAGCGATTCAGAAGGAACTCGGCAAGCTGGAGCATCCCGAGGTTCGCGTCAAACTGCTGCAAGCCACCGTGGGCGGCATCACCGAGGCCGACGTCACGCTGGCGGACGCTTCGGACGCAATTATCATGGGTTTCAACGTCGTGCCCGACGAGAAGGCCCGGCAGATGGCCGACAAACGGGGCGTCCAGATTCGCCGCTACGACGTGATTTACAAGATCACCGAAGAGTTGAAGGCGGCCCTGGAAGGGTTGCTCAAGCCCGAAGAGCGCGAAGTCGAATTGGGCCGAGCGTTGGCGCAGCAAACGTTCAAGATCAGCCGAGTGGGAACCGTGGCTGGTTGCCGCGTGTTGGCCGGTACGATCGCCCGCGACGGTCGGGCTCGTGTGATCCGCGACAACACAATCATCGGCGACTACCCGATCGACGCTCTGCGGCGAGAAAAAGACGACACCAAAGAAGTGCGGGAAGGCATGGAGTGCGGCATCAAGCTGTCTGGCTTCAACGACATCAAGGAAGGCGATCTGTTCGAAGTTTACCGCGTCGAACAAGTCGGACGCAGTTTTGACGACTAGGTTTATCGTCCGTGGTTCGACCAGCTTGCCCTCGGATCTGCCGAGGGGTGAAGCTCGCCGAATCAATCCTTTCTGCTATTCGGCCAATTCCGCCTTTTGATCTTTCCTCGCTCGAAACCAAGACGCTACCAAGATGACATCGCGACGAGTACAAAAAGCGGCTGAAGCGATTCGCGAGGTGGTCAGCATGGCGATTCTCGCGGATTTGAAAGACCCGCGCATCGAGGGTGTTACGGTCACTTTTGTCGAAGTGTCGCCCGACATGCGGAATGCCAAAGTGCATGTATCGATCATGGGAGACGAGGCTTCCCAGCGGCTCTGTCTGCACGGCTTGCGCAGCTCGGCCGGCTACCTGCAACAGAAGATTTCCAAGCGAATCGACACCCGTTACACTCCGCGAGTGCGGTTCGAGCTTGACGAGGGCGTCAAAAAATCGATTGCCATCGCAAAGATGCTCAGCGACGTACTCCCCGACGACTCGCCGCCCAGCGACACATCACCTGACGCCGCGGACCTCGACTGAGCAGGTCACGATCAGACTCGATCCCTCACACATCCAAAGATTCCGTACCCATACATCCCCAGCAACTTTTTGGCAGAGAACCGTTATCGATGGCTAGCAACAACCGCGCCACGCAAATCAATAAAGTAATCAAGGTCTCCGGGAAGTACTACAAGCCCGCCGAGCCGCGGACGGACCACAGCGTGCTCGAACACTTGCTGTTCGCTTGTTGCTTGGAGAACTCCACGTATGACGACGCGATCAGAGTTTTTGAAACATTGAGCCAGGACTACTTCGATTGGAACGAAGTGCGCGTCACGTCGATTCGTGAGTTGGCCGAAAGGATGAAGTCGCTCAACGATCCCAAATCGTCGGCCACCCGGCTCAAGCGCGTCCTGCAGAGCCTGTTTGAATCGCACTATTCCTTCGACCTGGAACCGATGCGAAAACAGAATATCGGTCAGGCGGTTAAGCAATTGGAAAAATACAAAGGCGCCTCTTCGTTTGTCGTGGCCTACGTCACGCAAAACGCCCTGGGCGGCCATTCCATTCCGGTCAATCGAGGCCTGCTGCAGGCGATGCTTTCCGTGGGAGTGATCTCGGAATCCGAGGCAGCCAAGAACGCGGTGCCTGGCTTGGAGCGGGCGGTCCCCAAGACTCGCGGCTTCGAGACCGGCTCGCTCCTGCACCAGCTGGGCGTCGAGTTGCACCGCAGCCCCTATGGACCGACCATTCGCAAGCTGCTGCTGGAAATCGATCCCAAGTGCAAGGACCGACTGCCAAAACGACCGAGCAAAAAGGTGGAGCCCAAGAAGCCTGCCCCGCCCAAAGCTGAAGCAGAGCCCAAGAAAACAGAAAAAACAAAGACCACGAAGAAGGCCCCAGCAGCAAAGGCTTCAACAAAGGCCCCGGCGAAGAAGACTCCCAAAAAGGCTGCGGCTGCAAAACCCGCGAAGCCGGCAAAGAAGAAAGAGGTCGCCAAGAAAGCCGCCGCCAGCAAGAGCAAACCGAAAAAGAAACCAGCCAAGAAGAAAACGGCCAAGAAAACCACCAAGTCGTCTTCCAAAACCAAGAAAAAGGCCGCCAAGAAAACGCTCGCCAAACGCAAGCCTCGGTAGTGAAATGACGAATGACGCTCCGTTCCCCCAATAACTCACGATTGATCTTTGACTAAGAAAAAATGGCCGGACATTCTCACTGGGCGAACAACAAACACAAGAAAGCTCTAATCGACAGCAAGCGTGGCAAGCTGTGGAGTAAGCTTTCCAAGGCGATCACGATTGCCGCCTGCACCGGCAGCGGCGATCCCGACATGAATCTCCGTCTGCGCTATGCAGTCAACGACGCCAAAGCCCTCAGCATGCCCAAGGACAACATCGAACGGGCCATTAAGAAAGGCACCGGCGAATTGGAGGGGGGCCAGTTCGAGGAGGTGATCTACGAGGGTTACGGTCCCGGCGGCGTCGCGGTGCTCTGCGACATACTTACCGACAACCGCAATCGCACGGCCCCCGAGGTGCGCAAGATTTTTGAACTCGCCGGCGGCAAATTGGGCGCCACGGGATGCGTCGCCTGGATGTTCGAACGCAAAGGCGTGGCTGTGATCGACTCGCAGCAAACCGACGAAGAGTCGCTCCTGGAACTGGCAATGGAAGCGGGCGCGGAAGACGTGAAGACCATCGACGACAAGTTCGAGGTCGTTTGCGATCCCGAAACGCTCACCCAGGTCCGCAATGCTCTGGAAGAGGCGGAAGTCGCCACCGAAATCTGCGAGATCAGTCGCATCCCCAACGACACGGTTGACCTCGACGTAGAGACGGCCCGCAAAGTGCTGAAGATGATGGACGCCCTAGACGATCACGACGACGTGCAGAGCGTGGCGGCCAACTTCAATATTCCCGAAAACGCCATGGCCGAACTCGAAAGCCAGTAGAGGGCAACGCTTTCAATACTTGCCGGCGTGCTCTACCTGCGGCCAGTACTCTTGGAAGTCGAAGTCGGGACTGTTGTCTATGTCGTGGCATTGGATGCATCCGTCGACGACTCCGCCCTCCGGCATCGGCTGACCGTGCATATTGCCTTCGCCCTCGGTGATCTTCAACCGCATTTTGGCCCTCAACTGCTCCAAGATTTCGTCGCTGACTTCCTCATCGCCTCCTTCGGCGGCCGCGTGGGCTCCGCCGGGGCCGTGGCAGTTTTCACAGCCGTTGTCCCGCAAGTGCGGCGTCTTTTCCACACCGAGGTAACCAGAAGCGTAGGGGAAATACTCCTGAGGATTCCAACCGACCACGTGACAACTCAAACACTCGGGATCAAAATGCCGGGGGGGATCAAGCTCCTCAAGGGTTGCGGTCGCATCGGCATGAGGAGTCGACTCGAACACTTCGGTCGCCTCGGTGTGGCAGTCGGCACAAACGGATGAGCCGACGAAAACGCCCGCCGGGTTTTTCATGCCCGAGATGCCCAGGCCGTCGAGGCCCGTCCCCTCGAGTTCATCCTGATAGGCGACGAGCATCGCCTGCATCTCGGCGGAATCCTCGAACCGATGGTCGAGGGGCACGCGCTGGAAGCGGAACGGTTTCTGGGGATCGTCGAAAACGCCCAGCACGATCACGTACATGCCCTTGTGGCCCGCTTCGATCAACTGGGTTGAAGAACCTTCGATCGCGCCGACATCCAGGGGAGGTTCTCCAGCGCCGCCGGTGGTGGCGACTACTTGAAATTGCGGAAATTGCCCGGCCAGCGCCGTCGCCTCGTCGGGATCGGCATGCACCAACAGCACCAACAGGTCACACTGCTCGCCTTCCAAAGTCGGCATCAGCTCGTGCAGTGCCTTGGCGGGATCGGTCCAGACGACGTTCTCGTTGTTCTTCACAACCTCCAGGTGCTTACGACCCAAAACGGCAGTCACGCCGATGCGTTTCCCGCCCGCCTCAATGATCCTGTACTTCTTGGAAAAGGGACTATCCGCCCCAAAGAGTCCGACGTTGGCCGATACTAGTGGGCTCTTCTCGATGTCAAGATTCGCCAGAACATACATCAGTGCGTCGGAACTCAAACGCAGTTCGCGGGCACCAAAACCAATTGCGTCGTAGCCCAACTTGATCAGCGACTCGAGCGCGAAGCGATACTTGACTTCCGCCTGCGGTCCGACCCGGCGAACCATCCCGCCCATGTCGAAGGCAGCAACAGGCCAACCGCGATCCCCAAGTTGCTTGATGAGCGTATGACGCCGCTTCAAACCGCCCAACTGGTTCTCTAAGCCGGCACAGCCGCACGGCTCCAGAAAGCCGTTCATCTCGCCGGAGAACATCAACGCTACTTGTGGCCGAGGCCAGTCGACGAAGATTCTTCCGTTCCGCTCAACCGGGTCGTTGGATTCCGCGTCGCCTTGAGAGTCGTACGCCGCCGCCTCGTCGGCCGTCTCCGCGGCATCGGCCGAGAGCAGATGGCAGCTCACCGAACAGGCCAGCAGCACTGCCACCAGCAAGAAAGTCCAATTCCTAAGGAGGTGTCGCATAGTTGCTCGTCGCCGTTTCTTTCGTGCCAAACTGCGCAGATTGCTCGGCTAATCGTAGCGTCTTAGGCGACTTGCCGCCAGCGGGGTGGCCGATCCCCACACGGGAACAAGGGAACACGGGAACAATCCGCGAGGATCAAGGCTCCACGGTGAAGTGTACCCGCAACTGAATCTCGGAAGCCTTGGGATTGTTCGATTTCAGGACGATCTTGGCATCGGTGCTAGCTGGTTCGCCGACGCGCACCATGGGGGGCGTTCCCCCGGGCAACTCTACCACCAACGGTAGGTGTACCATCTGATCGTTGATGAGGCGGCTCTCGCCGAGGGTCGCCTTCAGCTCAGGAGGATCCGATTCGACCACCTCCAGTTCCGTCGACTGAGCAAGATCTCCCCGGATGGCCAGATTGAGCCGCACCCGTTTTCCCACACTGCTACGAACCGAGCCGAGCCTCAGGAGCCCCTGCTTGGGGATCCAACCCGGGCCGAAAATCGAAATGTCGCCCACGATACTGCCGGAGACGAGAACGCTCAGTTTCGGAGCCGTCTCCAGGTTCGTCTTCAGCTCTAGCCAGCCCAGAAACTGACCGATCGTCGTGCCGCCCTGATACGTTGCGGTCACCTTCACACCGCCAACCGCCTCGGGGTGGGGCAGTTCACCCTGGTCGACCGGTGTGATCTGCACGTCGAACTGTTCCGCCAGCTCCTCGTCGCTGAACTTGTAGTCCAGCACCTGCACGTCCTGCTGAAGATTCGACGACACGTAGACGTAGGCATCGCCCGTCTCTCCCACCATGACGTTGCCAAACATCAACTCGGCGGGAATGATCGACGACGACTCCACCACGTCGCCCTCGACGGTCAACTCGATCCGGGAGTTTTTTGGATCGGTGGTCGACAGCGTCGCCCCATGGCGAAACGGTCCCGCGGTCGTTTTGGCGGTCCACTCCAGTAAAACGTCGGTTTCTTCGTTCGGCGGAATCTCGTTTTTCTCCAAATCGCCGACCGTGCATTTGCAGGTCGTACTGGCGACAGACACATGCAAGGGTTGATCGCCCACGTTGCGAATCTTGAACGCGTGGCTCATCGTGGCGCCGCGCTCCATCTTGCCAAAATTGAAAGTTGTCTCGGGCACCTCGGCCACGGCGCGACCCGTGTCGCCGACCGGGGAAGACCCTTCTGGCGTCGTCGTGGGACTCAACGTGATAACCGCCCAGGGACGCACCTCGACATACGCCACCGCGACCCCTAACGCCACGCCCCCCAAGGCGGAAAACACAATGAGCTTGATCAGAGATTTCATGGAAGCGATTGCCTATGGCTTGCGGAACGTCTGCTGCTCTTTCGGAAGCTTACCGTTCGATTCTAATTCGAGTAGGAGCACCTCGTCAATTTGCCCGGCGCGGTTTTGCAGTTCCCCTGTGACGGTTTCGGACAGCCAATCAGCGACGCAACGCCTCTCGACAGCGTGAGAAAAACTCCTGGAAGTCCTCCCGGCGGTAGTCGGGATAGGTCCACTGGCAGGGGTGCCAATTGCCCTTGCGGAACTGCAGCGTCAGCTCCGCATAGATACCCGCATCGAGATATATCCGGTGGGCGTGGTCCTTCGTCGAAGCCAGAACCAGCTTGGCCAGTGTGAGGTAGCCCGGGTCCAGATTCAGCGGCCGGGGCTCCTCGTGGCAACCCAAGCCGACATATTCCGCCTCCCACTCATTCGTGCGGCATTTCACCGGGGCCAGCTCCGCCGGGTCGACCAGCCGCTCGAATGCAAGAAATTTCTTCTTCAACCCGCTGCCCATCGTCGACGCGTAGTAGTCGGTCTCGGTAAAGTCGAACGCCTCGCTCTTAAGCGAGAGCGGCCCGAACTGCTCGACACCGCGCGCCTCCGCCCAGGCGAGCGCCGCGTCATGGCGACTGCTCACGGCGATTAGCAGTAGCACCGGGTTTGGTTCGTGAATCTCGCCCATGCGAATCCCTCCAGCCTAATAAGCCCGGGCGAACACGCCGCGGCGGGGGCTCGCTTGGCCGGTGAAGAGACATTTGCCGGGCTCCTCGGGGCCGTCCACCGGTACGCAGCGGGCTGTCACCTTTAGCTGCTTGAGCTTGGCTTCCATCTCGGGACCGTCGACAAAATGGCAGTATGCCAAGCCGCCGGGGGCGGTGTCGGCGAAGAAGGCTTCGAACTCGTCGAGGGAGTCGATTGTTACCGAAGCCTCCTCGCGGGCCGCGGCTGCCCGGTCGAAGAGTGACTGCTGCATCGCGGTGAGCGTGTCGGAGATGTTGGCCACGAAATCGTCGCGGGGCATCGAATCTGGCCTGCCGCTCTCGTCACGACGACCTACCGAAAGTTTCCCCTCGGCAATGTCGCGCGGCCCAACTTCCACTCGCAGCGGCACGCCCCGTTTCACCCATTGCCATTTCTTCTCGCCGCCGCGAATGTCACGGTCGTCCATCCGCACGCGAACACGCTCGTCCCCGAAGCGTTGGGCAGTGATATCCTGCTTGAGCGTCTCGCAATACGCCAGTACTTCGCTCCGCTCGTCGTCGCTTCGATAGATTGGCAGAATGACGACGTGCGCCGGCGCCAGCCGCGGCGGCAGCACGAGGCCGTCGTCGTCGGAGTGCGTCATGATCAGTCCGCCGATCAGCCGGGTCGACACGCCCCACGATGTGGTCCAGGCGTAAACCGACTCGCCCGTCTGATCCTGAAACTTGATCTCCTGGGCCTTGGCAAAGTTCTGGCCGAGGAAATGCGACGTGCCGGCCTGCAACGCTTTGCGGTCCTGCATCATCGCTTCGATGCTGTAGGTGGCCACGGCGCCAGGGAAACGTTCGCCCTCGGTCTTCTCACCCTTAATGACCGGCATCGCCATCGTGTTCTCGGCAAAGTCGGCGTAGACGTCGAGCATCTTCTTGGTTTCCTCCACCGCCTCGGCCTCGGTGGCATGCACCGTGTGCCCTTCCTGCCACAAAAACTCGGTAGTGCGGAGAAACATCCGCGTACGCAATTCCCAGCGGACGATATTCGCCCATTGGTTGATGAGTATCGGCAGATCGCGGTACGACTCGACCCAACGTGCGAACGTAGCGCCGATGATCGTCTCGCTCGTAGGTCGCACAATGAGAGGTTCTTCCAGCTTGGCCGAGGGAGCCGGCCGCAAGCCGCCGGTGTCGGGGTCGGGTTCCAGCCGATGGTGAGTCACCACCGCGCATTCCTTGGCAAACCCCTCGACGTGTTCGGCTTCCTTTTCCAGAAAGCTCATCGGAATGAACAGCGGGAAATAGGCGTTCTCGTGCCCGGTGGCCTTGAACATTTCGTCGAGCTGGCGTTGGATATTCTCCCAGATGGCGTAGCCCCACGGCTTGATGACCATGCAGCCGCGCACGTCGGAGTTCTCGGCCAGGTCGGCCGCTTTGACGACCTGATGGTACCATTCGGGATAGTTTTGATCC
This sequence comes from uncultured Granulosicoccus sp., assembly GCA_964195615.1. Lineage (GTDB taxonomy): Bacteria > Planctomycetota > Planctomycetia > Pirellulales > Lacipirellulaceae > Bythopirellula. Next base: position 15,184 of record CAXMSB010000113.1, read on the forward strand.
CGGGTGGGCGTGATTGCCGTTTTAGGTGCTTTGGCCATTGGTGAGTGTTCAGGGGTCAGGGTTCAGAGGTCAGTAAAGCGAGCCAGCGAGCCGTGTCGTCCCCGACCACGGCAGACGACCCATTCTAAAGCAATCACCGCCGCTCGGAAATCGCAACCGTGGCCCCCCAGCGATCGGAGGCGGAATCTGTTAGGATGACCGCTCGCCCGGCGATTCGTTGAATCGCGGCTATATTCACCCTGAAACCTGAACCCTTCCTCCGCCATGAATTCTGAGCGACGCTTCGTCAGCCAACTTGCCCACAACGAATCGGTGAGCCAGGTATTCCTCGCCTCCGAGAAGCAATTGCGGCCCAACCGCAATGGGAATCTCTATCTGCAGGTCGACCTGTCGGACCGTAGCGGCTCGGTGAACACTCGCATGTGGAACGCCAACGACGCCGACTACAAGGCCTTCGAAAACGGCGACTACGTACACGTGGAGGGCGCAACGCAGTTGTTCCAGGGTAACATGCAACTGATCGCCAACCGCATCTGCAAAGCCCGGCCCGACGAGGTCGACGAAGCCGATTTCGTCACGCTGCAGAGCGCCGAGGTCGACGCGATGCGCGACCGTCTCACCGCGATTCTCAAGGGCATCAAGTCGGCCCCACTGTCACGTCTGGCCGAAGGGTTCTTGGCCGACGACGAGTTTATGGAAAAATTCTGCCGCGCGCCGGCGGGGATGAAGAACCATCACGCCTATCGGGGCGGCCTGCTCGAGCATGTGTTGAGTCTCATGGAACTGGTCCTGGTGGTCGCCCCCCGCTATCCGCAGCTCGACGGCGACAAGCTGCTCGTCGGCGCGCTGCTGCACGACGCCGCCAAGGTGGACGAGCTCTCCTACGAACGCGACATCGCCTACACCGACGAAGGCCAACTGCTGGGCCACATGGTCCTCGGCGTGACGATGCTCGAAGACAAGGTCCGCCAGATCGTGCAGCAAGACGGCCAACCCTTTCCCGATCGGCTGCTCGTGGAACTGAAACACATGATCGTCAGCCATCACGGCGAGTACGCCTACGGCAGCAGCAAACTGCCGATGACGCTCGAAGCGATCACCCTGCACCACCTCGATAACCTCGACGCCAAGATTGCCAACTTCACGCAGTTGATGAAAGACTGCCCCAACACCGACAGCAACTGGACGCAGTATTTTGCCCAGATGGGGCGCAAATTGTTCAAGCCCGAAAGCAAGGACTAAGCGACAAGATTAGCCGCGATTCAACGAATCGCCGGGGTCGGGGACGACCCGGCTCGCTCTATTGTTCTCGACCATCAACCCTCGACCAAACCACCCCATGCCGAATCTCGACGCCGCCATCCTTCGCCACGTGAACGACCCCAGCTACCGGCCGGCAAAGCCGAAGGTGATCGCTAAGAAGTTGGGGATCGAGAACGACGACGTCACGAAGCTGAAGCGGTCGATCAAGAAACTGGTGAAGGCAGGCAAGCTGGCCTACGGGCCGAGCCATTTGGTCTGCCCCGTTGCCGAGAGTCACCCCGCCGCCAAGGTGGGCCAGGCACCGGCGCGGAATAAGACTCCCAAGCACGTCGTCGGGACGTTCCGGCGCATGGACGCCGGGTTTGGCTTTGTGCGGCCCGAGGGCACGACTGCCTCGGTGGGTCGCGACGCCGATATCTTCATCCCCGCCAACGCCGCCGGCGACGCGGCCAACGGCGACACCGTCCGTATTCGGCTCGGCACGAAAAAAGGCCGCATGGGGAAACTCGAAGGCCGCATCATCGACGTCGTCGAGCGAGCCACGAACCGATTCGTCGGCACCTATTTCGTGCAAGGCGGCATGGGGCTGGTGCAAATCGACGGCAAGGTCTTTTCAAGCCCGATCTACGTCGGCGATCCCGGCGCGAAGGGCGCTCAGACCGACGACAAAGTGGTGATCGAGGTGGTCCGCTTTCCTTCGCACGTCCGCGACGGCGAAGGCGTGATCGTCGACATTCTCGGCCAACGAGGGCAACCGGGGGTCGACACGCTGTCGATCATCCACGAGTTCAACCTGCCGGGCGAGTTTTCCGACGCCACACTGGAGAATTCCCGCAAGCAAGCAGAGAAGTTCGACGAATCGATTCCCCGCGGCCGGAAGGATCTCACCGCCGAGACGATCATCACGATCGATCCCGCCACCGCCCGCGACTTCGACGACGCAATCTCGCTAGAGAAACAGGAGAACGGGCACTGGCTGTTGGGCGTACACATTGCCGACGTTTCGCACTTCGTACGGCCCAAGAGCGCGCTCGACCGCGAGTCGCAGGATCGGGCCACGAGCGTCTATCTGCCTGATCGGGTGATCCCGATGCTGCCCGAGGTGATTTCCAACAACCTGGCGAGCCTGCAGCCCGACAAAGTGCGCTACGCGATGACGGCCCACATCGAGTTCAGCCCCGAGGGCCAGCGGATCGCGACCGATGTGTTCAAAAGCGCGATCAAGAGCTGTCGACGGTTTACCTACGAAGAGGTCGATGATTATCTGGCCCATCCGACGGCCTGGAAGAAGAAACTGAAAGCGCCCGTCCACAAGCTCTTGGGGCAGATGCACGAGCTGGCGATGCTGCTCCGCGAGCGGCGGATGAAGAGTGGGTCGCTGGAGCTCTCGATGCCCGAGCTGGAAATCGACCTGAACGCCGACGGTCAGGTCACCGGCGCCCATCTGACGGAAAATACCGAGAGCCACCAGATCATCGAAGCCTTCATGCTTGCGGCGAACGAAGCGGTGGCCGAGATGTTGGCCGACCAGGGGCTGCTGTTCCTGCGGCGGGTGCATGGTTCGCCCGATCCGCGCAAGCTGAAGGCGCTCAACGAATTCGTGAAAGAGCTGGGGCTGAAAGCCGAGAGCTTGGAAAGCCGGTTTGCGTTGCAGGACCTGCTGAATTCGGTAAAGGGCGATCCTCGCGAACATGCGGTCAACTACGGCGTGCTGCGCAGCATGCAACGGGCCGTCTACAGCCCCGAGGAGGAGGGCCACTTCGCGCTGGCGAGCGATTGCTACTGCCACTTCACTTCGCCGATTCGCCGCTATCCCGACCTCACGGTCCATCGGCTGATCGACGCGGTGAATCGGGGCAAACCGCCGGAGCAGCATATGGATGCCCTGCTCACGCTGGGCGACCACGCCAGCGAGCGGGAACAACGGGCCACCGCGGCCGAGCGGGAGCTGAAGAAGGTAAAACTGCTGCTGTATCTCAAAGACAAGGTCGGCACCAAGATGGACGGCATCGTGACGGGCGTCGAGAGTTTCGGCCTGTTCATCACCGGCACTGAGCTCCCGGCAGAGGGCTTTGTGCATATCAGCGCCCTGAGCGACGACTACTACAAATACGACCGCGCCGGGCACGTGATCAAAGGCTTTCGCTCGGGCAATAGCTATCGATTGGGCGATCCGGTGCAGGTGGCGGTGGCGTCGGTCGACATCGATCGCCGCGAACTCGATTTCCGCCTGCTGGCCAAACGGGGCAAGCCCGCTCGCAAAGGGGCCGCCAAGCGAAAGCCGGCCGAGAAAGGCAAGCCCCGCAAGGACGCTCGCGGCAAGAAGAAGGGTTCCGGGCGCAAGCGGCGCTGATCTTTGAGTGGCCATGTTGCGTGCCACTGTCTGGCTTGCCCAGCAGTGGAACCCTGGTATCCGCTTCTCACTGCTGGACAAGCCAGACAGTGGCACCCGCTGATTCAGAATTGAACGCCCCCTAGAAGCTCGCGCGCAAACCGCTAGAATACCATTCTCACGAACTCTCCAGCCCTCGGGAAGTGCCATGGATGCCTCTGCCCAACTCGATCGCACGCCACTCTACGATTGGCACGTCGCCCAGGGCGGTCGGATGGTCGACTTCGCGGGCTGGGCCATGCCGATTCAGTACACGTCGATCGTCGAGGAACATCAGGCCACCCGCTCGGCGGTGGGGCTGTTCGACATCTCGCACATGGGTCGGCTGCTGATCGACGGCCCCGACGGCGGGCAGTTTCTCGACTCGCTGCTGACCCGTTCGGTGGCCGACATGTTGCCGAGCCACATTCGCTACTCGCTGGTATGCAACGAGGCGGGCGGGGTGCTCGACGACGTGTTGGCTTACCGCCCGGTGCTCAACGCCGACCAGCCACCCGGCTACGGATTGGTGGTCAACGCCAGCAATCGGGCCAAAATCGTCGCTTGGCTCGACGAGCACCGCGGCAGCTACAACATCGAGATTCGCGACATGACCACCGCCTACGCGATGGTCGCGGTCCAGGGGCCGCAGGCGATTCCGCTGGTCGACAAGCTTTCAGCGAACGAAATCACTTCGATGAGATACTACACCGGCGAGAAGACCACCGTTGCGGGGGCCGAGTGCTTCGTCAGCCGCACCGGCTATACGGGCGAAGATGGCTGCGAGCTGATTTGCGACGCCGACAAGATTGAGGGGATTTGGCACGAGTTGGTCGCCGCGTCGGAAAAGATCGGCGGCAGCGCCGTCGGTTTGGCCGCGCGCGACACGCTGCGGCTGGAAGCCGGCATGCCGCTCTACGGGCACGAGCTTACCGAAGAGATCAACCCCGTGGCGGCGGGTCTGGGGTTTGTGGTTAACCTCCGTGATCGCGATTTTGTGGGCAAGGAGGCGATCCTCGCGTTTCGCAAAGACGGCCACCAGCCGGTCCGCGTGGGGCTACAGCTCTCCGATCGGCGCGTGCCGCGCGAGGGGTGTCCGATTTTGTTGGGCGAAGAGCAGGTGGGCGCCGTCACGAGCGGCACATTTTCGCCGACGTTCGAGCGACCGATCGCGATGGGCTATGTCAGTCAAAGCGCTACGGCGCCGGGCGCTCCGATCGCGGTCGACATCCGCGGCCAGCAACACGCGGCCAAGATCGTGCCGCTGCCGTTCTATGAACGCGGGAAATAGTTTTCGGAGTTAAACGCAGAGTACGCAAAGACAAGGAGCAAGAAAGCTGTGAAACCAGAAGAACTACTTTTTGCCAAGACTCACGAATGGGTCTCCGTGGCGGATGAGGGGGGGGCGAAGATCGCTACGCTGGGCATCTCGGCGTATGCCATTGAGGCGCTGACCGACCTGGTTTACATCGATCTGCCGGAGGTCGGCAAACAGGTCGAAGCGGGGCAGCCTTTTTGTGAGGTGGAATCGGTCAAGGCGGTGAGCGATATTTATTCGCCCGTCGACGGCGAAGTGGCGGCGGTCAACGGCTCGCTCCCCGACTCGCTGGAAACCCTGAACAGCGACCCCTACAACGCCGGCTGGATCGCCAAAATAAAAATCGCCAACGACGCGGGGCTGAGTGATTTGTTCGACCACGCCGCCTATCAAAAACAATGTGGCGAGGAAGCGAGTTGATCGAATTCAGGTTTGGGATTTGGGATTGCAGATTTGCCTATTCCCTTGAGTATCCGACCAATCAAATCTGAAATCCCAAATCCCCAATCTGAAATCCCCCATGCCTTACCTCTACAATACTCCCGAAGATCAAAAGGCGATGCTCGAGGCGATCGGCGTGGAGTCGATCGAGGAATTGTTTGCGCCGATTCCCCGCGAGCTGAAGCTCGCTCGCCCTTTGGAGTTGCCTGCGGCGCTCTCGGAGATGGAACTGGATCGGCACATGCGCGAGTTGGCGGCGGGTAATGCGCATGCGGGGGAGAAGGTTTGTTTCTTGGGCGGGGGGAGCTACGACCATTTTGTGCCGGCGGTGGTCGATACGGTCGCCTCGCGGAGCGAATTCTACACCTCCTACACGCCCTATCAGGCCGAGGCGAGCCAGGGCAATTTGCAAGTCGTGTTCGAGTACCAATCGCTCATCACGCGGCTGACCGGCATGGACGTCTCCAACGCGAGCCTCTACGACGGCGCCAGCGCCGCGGCCGAGGCGATTCTTATGGCGATCAACGCAACACGTCGCACGGGTAAGGTGATCGTCCCCGCGAGTTTGCACCCCGAGTATCGGGCCACGATCGCCACCTACCTGGAGAACCTCGACGTCGAGCTAGTCACGCTCGACACGCCCACGGGGATCGTCGACGCCGACAGCTTGGCGGCAGTAGTCGACGACACCACCGCGGCGGTTGTATTGCAGCAACCCAACTTCTTCGGCTGCGTCGAGGACGCTACGAGCATTGCACGCGTGGCGAAGGAGGCCGGGGCGCTGACGATTTCCGTGTTCGATCCGATCAGCCTGGGGATCCTCACCCGGCCGGGCGACTACGGGGCCAACATCGCCGTGGCCGAGGGGCATACGCTGGGCACGCCCATGTCCTACGGCGGGCCGTTCCTGGGCATCATGGCGTGCGACCAGGCGCTGGTCCGCCGCATGCCTGGCCGCATCGCGGGCGAGACGGTCGATCGCCGCGGCAATCGCTGCTTTGTGCTCACGCTGCAAACCCGCGAACAACACATCCGCCGCGAGAAGGCCACGAGCAACGTCTGCACCAACCAGGGCCTGTTCGCTCTGCGAGCAACGGTGTACCTCTCGCAACTCGGCCCGCAAGGCCTCCGCGAGACGGCCAACCTGTGCCTGCAGAAATCGCGCTACGCCGCCGAAGAGCTTTGCCAGAGCGATCGTTTTTCGCTGGCGTTCGACCAACCGACGTTCAAGGAATTCGTCGTCCGCGACGCGGAGAACCAGGTCGACCAACTGCTGAAAGGGGCTCTCGACCAGGGTTTCCTGGCCGGTGTGCCGCTGGGGCAGTGGTATCCCGAGCTGGCGGATTGTTTTCTGGTGGCGGTGACGGAAAAACGCACCAAGCAGGAAATTGATCGCTTGGTCCAGACGCTATCAGCAGAATGTAGGCCGGAACAAGTCTGCGCAGTTCCGGCAAGGCGAAGCGGGTAAACGGGGCCGCCGGAACTGCGCGGACTTGTTCCGGCCTACGAACTGAATCCAACCAATACATCATGAAGAACACCAACGACACGCAACTGATCTTCGAGCTCTCGCAGCCCGGTCGACGGGCGGCGCGGTTGCCGGGTTGCGATGTGCCGGAGCGTGCGCTCGACGAGCTGCTGCCCGCCGAGGCGATCGCCACCGGGCCCCCTGCCCTGCCGGAAGTTTCCGAACCGGCGGTGGTGCGGCACTTTGTGAATCTGTCGACGCAAAACATGTCGGTCGACACCCATTTCTATCCGCTGGGCAGTTGCACGATGAAGTACAACCCCAAGCGAAACGAGCGGGCCGCCGCCATGCCGGCCATGGCCGACTTGCATCCCTATCAGCCGGAAGAGACGCTGCAAGGGATGTTGGAAATGCTGTTCCATCTGCAAGAATATCTCCAGGAGATTTCGGGCCTGCCGGCGTGTTCGCTGCAGCCGGCGGCGGGAGCGCACGGCGAGCTGGCGGCGCTGTTGGTCGCGGCGGCTTACTTCCGAGACAACGGCGAGGTGCGGACCAAAGTGCTCGTGCCCGACAACGCCCACGGCACCAACCCGGCCAGTGCCACGATGGCCCGCTTCGACGCGGTCTCTGTAAGAACCACCGTCTCGGGTTTCGTCGACATGGACGATCTGGCCGCCAAGCTCGACGAAGAGGTGGCCGTCTTCATGATCACCAACCCCAGTACACTGGGGCTATTCGAACCGAATATGCAAAAGATCGCCGACGCGGTACACGCGGTGGGCGGCCTCATCTATTTGGACGGCGCGAACATGAACGCAATCCTGGGCGTCAGTCGTCCCGGAGACTTTGGCGCCGACATGCAGCATTACAATCCGCACAAGACCTTCAGCGGCCCGCACGGCGGCGGCGGGCCCGGGGCGGGGCCCATTTGCTTGACGGAGAAACTGGCGCCTTATCTGCCGGCGCCCATTGTTTGCGAAACCGGCAAGCGGTTCTCGCTGGACTATGACAGGCCGAAGTCGATTGGAAGAGTTCGTGCTTTCTTCGGAAATGTTGGCGTACTCTTACGAGCCTACGCTTACATCCGTACGCACGGGCCCGACGGGCTTCGCCGCGTGTCGGAAAACGCGGTGCTCAACGCCAACTATGTGCTCAGCCGTGTGAAGCACATTCTGCCCGTGCCGCAGGGCAATCGCTGCATGCACGAATTCGTCGCGTCTGCCAGCGAGCTGAAACGAGAGAAAAATATCTCGGCGATGGACATCGCCAAGCGGCTGTTGGATTACGGATACCATGCCCCCACGGTTTACTTCCCGCTGACCGTGCCCGAGGCGATGATGATCGAGCCGACCGAGACCGAGAGCAAGGAAACACTCGACGCTTTTGCCGAGGTGCTGTTCCGCATTACCGAGGAAGACCCCGAGTTGCTGCACGAATCGCCGCACACCACCGCGGTGAGCCGGCCTGACGAGGTCCGCGCCGCCCGGCAACCCGTGCTTTCTTACCATGCCCAGTAGCGAAACTCGCAACGACGTTTGCCGACTGTTGGTCGATCCGCCTGCTCTCGGGGCATGGAACATGGCGGTGGACGAGGTGCTATTGGAGCACGCGGCCGAAAAGAGCTTGCCGACGTTGCGCATCTATCGATGGCAGCGCCCCACGCTTTCGCTGGGTTACTTTCAAAAGTATGCCCAGCGACAATCGCATCAAGCGAGTCTCGACGCCGACGTCGTGCGACGACTCAGCGGCGGCGGCGCGATTATGCACGATCAAGAAATCACCTACAGCTTGGTGCTGCCCAGCACGCACCCCTTGGCGGCGAACACGCAACTGCTCTACGACACCATGCATCACGCGATTGTTGAATGGCTCACCGAGTTTATGACGATGGCAGAAAACTCTGGGCGGCTTGTGCTTTACAAGGGAGAACAGAAGCGGGCCGCGCGTGAAGAACCCTTCTTGTGTTTTCAACGGCGCTCGCCGGGCGATGTGTTGCTGGTCGACGAAGCTACGAACTCTGGCGATCACAAGATCGTGGGCAGCGCCCAACGGCGTCGACGGGGCAGCGTCTTGCAGCATGGCAGCATCCTCTGGGCAACCTCTCTTGCTGCGCAGGAGATTCTCGGTTTTGCGAATCTCACCGGCGTGAGTGTCTCGCTCGCAGAGGCCGCGGAGAGCTTTTCTTCGAGGATACTGGCCTCGTTGCGGCTGACTGGCAAGAACTGGCAACTCTCGGGCAAAACGCTCGCTGCTGCCCAGAAAAGCTGTGCCGAGCGCTATGAGATTTCGGCCTGGACCGAGCGACGCTAAGGCTGAGCAAGGGCGGCAGCCGATATTGATTGGTGAGGTTATCAGAGCAGCCAGGGACCGATTCCGTCCCCTGTTTCCCTCACTTGAGGGGTATGTAGCCAACTGGCAGCGCGTAGAATTCCCTCGGGGTTGGCCCGTGAATTGCTAGGCGGCGAGACGTGGGCGTGATATCCTCAGGAATAGAGGAGAATTGTGGAAAAGGCGACTTTTCCCTATCTCTCCCCAGCTTGGCTTGAATTAAGGGCAGCAATTTCATTCACGCGGCAGGCTACCGGCCCAGATCTGGGCGACCCTGTGGGGGGGTTCGGGTGGCCGGTGTGCCGTTAGCCACGGTAGTTCTATGGACGTAATCCTCAAAGTAATCGAAGGTGCCAAAGCGGGCAGCAAGGTTGCCATCAAGAAAGATCGTTTCTTGATCGGTCGCAGCCCGAAGTGTCACCTTTCGGCCGGCAGCACGGCGATCAGCCGTCAGCATTGCGCGATCATGCGTCACGATGCCAAGGTAACCGTAGAAGACTTGGGCAGTCGCAACGGCACGCAGGTGAACGGCAAGAAAGTCACCGAAGCTGTCGAGCTTTCTTCGGGAGACGAACTCACCGTTGGGCCGCTGAAGTTTATGGTGACGATCACCCCTGGAATCAACAACCGGAAGCGGGCGCACGTGAAGACGGTGGCCGACGCCGTCGAGAGGACCGTCGAGAAAGGTGAGTCGGGGATCCAGGATGCCGACATTTCCGGTTGGCTGCTCGACCCGAGCTCCAACATCAAGGCGGTCGCCGAGACACAAACCATCCACTTGGACGATACGAACGCGGCCCAGATGCAGAAGATAGCGGAGGACCTTGCCGACGACGAGACTTCTGCCGGCGTCGCTTCTGCCGACATTGTCACTGGCGATGGTATCACTGGCGCCGATGCCAACGAAGAAGTTGCTCCAGAAGAAGAACTCACCGACGAGAAGTCTAGCAAAGCTGGGAAGAAGAAAAAAGAACCTGGCAAACTTCCGCCCGTGCCTGCCGAACCCGGGACCAAGGATAGCCGTGAAGCGGCCCTTGAAGCGCTCCGCTCTTGGAACCGTCGACGGTAGCCGTCAGTGCTCCATTTCTCCTAAGACAACCCCCACCATGAACGCGCGCCGACCAACTCGTAAGAAGAAGCAGTCCGCCCTGCTAGGCTTGGCATTCGATGCCGAGGACGGCCAGAAGCGGATCACGCGCGGGCCGAACTTCTTGCTGGCCGGCGGCTCCCAAGAGACGCACGGCATGTTGCAGGAAACCGCCGTGAAAATCAACGAGCATCTCGACCGCAAGGGAAAGCAACTCTCGGACGTCTCACCCAGCGAGATCCGCGACATCGTGGAAGACATTCACGGCTGATTCGCGCGCTGGCTCAGTATTCAGAAACGCACAAAGCCCGGGGGTTGCAACCCCCGGGCTTTGTGCATGATTTACGATCGGTTCGTGCCGGACTCAGAAATCTCCGAATTCGGCAGCGGCCACTGCTTCAAGATCATCGTCGGCGGCGACACCCTGCTCCTCTTCGACAGGACCAGCTTGCTCCTCGGGGCCACGACGGGCCGCCAATTCGGTGGGCGTGAGTTGCACGTAACCCAAGTCGTGAATCACTTCCAGCACCTCGCTGCAAGTGGGGAACATCCGACCGCTCTTGCGCTTGTACTCGTCCATGGCGTTCATGAAGTCGACTTCCTGGGAGCTGTAGTCGCGTTCGCAGGTGGTCGGGTCGATCTGGCGACGCCGTTGAACCTTCTCGCGGCGTTCCAAATTGGGGACCGGATTCGTGGTCGATTCCTCGCCGCGCCGGTCGGCCTTGCGACGCCGGTCGATGGTCACTTCTTTGTCGCCCACTTTGGGGGACTTTGTTTTCGTGTTCTTTGTCGTCTTCTTGGTTTTGGCTTTTGAACTCGCGCCGCGAGGCGTCGACTTGCGGCCCTTGGGGGACGGTTTCTTGGCAGCCGAGGTGGATCGCTTGGCGGACTTCGACTTGGAGGCGGTTGCTTTCTTTGCCACGGGGAGTGCTCCTGTTTGGGGGTGGCCCGGTGACCGGGCGGGTCGCTCGGTGAAAGTACACCGCTGACGCTAGCAATCATCGGGAATCCGACTAGGCAAAGTGGAGCACTCAGGAAAAAGAACCGGTTTGCGTAAATCTGCCGATTGGTACGGATATTACGCTTTGGCCAAACATTTCCGATCAGCCGTCACAACGCCGCCAGCTAGCCCGCGACCCCCCCCGGGAAGGGTCGGAAGCCATCCGGGTTGCGTCGGATGTGCGCGATTGCTACTTTTCCGCCTCCTACAGGGTCTCTATCCACAGACCGAACTCGTCCCCGAGACAGAACCAACTAACCCGGCAAGAAGAGGAACGCACGATTCTGTGCGTCGTCCATCATGCAAGGTCCCAGCTCCCAGAAGAACATTGTTGTGCTGCTCATCGCCGTTGTTGGCATGGTGCTGGCCGGCTGCAGCAACATGACTTCGCAGTCGCTGAACTCCGAAGGCGTGCGGCTCTATCAAAACGGCAACTACATCCAGGCGGCCGAACAGTTTCAGCGAGCCATAGCCAGCAACCCGAAGCAGGCCGACGGCTACTACAACCTGGCTTCGGCCCTGCACAAGAATGGCAAACTCCACAACCGTCAGGAAGATCTGCTGCAGGCCGAGCAATTGTACAACCAGTGTCTCGACTACAATCCTAACCATACGGAATGCTACCGGGGCTTGGCCGTATTGCTCACCGAAACCAACCGGCAAGACGCGGCGTTCCGATTGCTTGAAGGCTGGGCGGCACGCAATCCGCAACAGCCCGACCCGCAGATCGAACTGGCCCGCGTGCTGGAAGAAACGAACAACCTGCCGCAGGCCTCGTCGCGACTGGTCCAAGCGTTGGCGGTCGATCCTCGCAACAGTCGCGCTTTGACGGCGCTCGGGCGGTTGCGCGAACACTCCGGCGACCCACAACAGGCGCTGGCCAACTATCAACGATCGCTGGCGATCAATCGTTTCCAGCCGGCCGTAGCCATGCGCGTCGCTTCGCTGCAAGCGGCCACCGCAGCGACCAACCCGTTGGTCACACCGCCCGCCGAAACACGCACCGTGCAACAGTGGGCGCCCACCAACGGCGTGCGCTACTAAAGATGATTGTAAGCCGCGAGGCGCTAGCCGAGCGCTCGGCTAGCGCCTCGCGGCTTACAGCTTTTCTAGCGATTCGCACGATGCGGCGAGCGCTGCGGTGGGGTTCATCTGCTCGGCACAGCGACGGCCCGCCACTCGTACCGCCTCATCTGCGAGTAACGGCTCCAATGCCTGAGCCACCGCCGGCCCGCGGAATTTCTTGCGCGAAATCTGCTCGGCAACTCCCAACCGCATCAGCCGTGTGGCGTTGTCGAGCTGATCGTACGCCATCGGCATCACCAACTGCGGCAGACCCGCAGCGAGCCCCTGTGCGCAGGTGCCGATGCCGCCATGGTGAACCAACGCCGCGGCCCGTGGCAAGAGTTGGCTGAAGGGAACAAAATCGAAATGCCGCACGGAGCTGGGCAACTCGCTCGGCAACTGCTCCCGGTACTTGGTCGTCAGAATGCCGCGCCGTCCCAGGCGTCGGCAGGCGTCGACCGCCGCTTCGAAAAACCACTCGCCGCAGGTCATCGCCGAGCCGGGAGCGAAAACTATCGGCGGATCGCCGGCCTGGAGAAACTCTTCGACCTCCTCGGGCAACTGCATCGTGGCCGACCGATCCCAGAGCGGGAAGCCGGTCAGCACGGTATTCGGCGGCCAGTCGGGTTGCGGCGGGGCGAACCAATCGGGAAACAGCCCCAACACCAACTGCGGAGAGAAGTACCAGTCGCGCATCACGCCGCGCACCGGCTGCAGTCCCAGGTCTTGCCGCAAAGCATCGAGATCTGAAGCAAAGATGCGATCAGCGATTAGGTCAGCCACCCAGAACTGGGATCGCCGAATCCAGCGCGGCAGCCAATCGTGCATCCACATGCCGAACATCTGTGGCGACTCGTGGAAACTCCGCAACGCAACCGGCGCCAAATGCACGCTGGCCACTGGGGTTCCATGTTTGTCCTGATGCACCCGACTGGCAAAATCTAGGCAATGGGCCACCAGTACCGTTTCGCCCGGACGGCAATTCTTGTCGATCAGTTCGTAGAGGTTCCGCAGGTGATCCCGCACACTTGTGCGTATCACGAGAATCGGTCCGCGGATCGGACGCCACAGATCGGGATGGTGGGTCAGAACTTCGTAATCTTCCTCCGTGCCCAACGGCAAGAAACCGACGCCGGCCGACTCCACCACCGATTGGAAATGGGGATTGGCGATGATCGTCGTCTCATGCCCCCGGGCGTGCATGGCAGAGGCCAGGCCGACGATCGGCAACACGTCGCCATAGCTGCCCAGGGCGGTCATCAACAAATGCATTGCGGGGTGATCTCCAAGATGCGCCAATCTGTCGTCTCTCCAGTAGGCATCGTGGCACTCAGCAGCCACGGCGGCAAGGGCTCCTGTTGCGATCATCCGAGAGAACGATCACAATGGCGTTGTTGCCTCAAGCAACTCGGAACAGGCCGCTCCTCCCACCTCTACAGCCCGCTCAGCCATGACCGATAACGATCCCCTCTCCGACGACGACGAGATTGAACTCGAACCGGTCGACCCGGAGATTCTCGCGCACGAGCGCCAGCTAGCCGACGAAAAAACCCGGCAGGCCGAGGCCTCGGTCGACATCGACGAAGTTTATCGCGAAGCGGAACTGATTGATCCGGTCTCCTGGGACGATCTGCGGGCGTTTCGTTTCACCACCCGGCATCTGCTGATCGTGACGGCTCTGCTCTCCGTGGTGATGGCGCTCACCCAGGTGATGGAGTGCATGGGACTGTTCCTGGTGGGAGTCACGGCCCTGGCCGCTGGCTGGTATTTTGTGCTGAAAAAGGAACGGCGGGAGCGCCTGGAGCACGCCCGACATCGCGAGGAAGTGGAGCGGCGCATCGCCGTGGAGCGCGGCGAAGCGGTAGCGGCGGGTCACTTGCCCGAGGAAATCGTCGAGTCTGAATCAGAAGCGACCATCGAGCCGGCCTTCCGGTTTTCGTTTTCGATGAAAGAGATGATCGGCGCGATGACCGTGGCTGCGGTGCTGTTCGCCTTGGTGCGCGGGCTCGGAGGTGCCAACAACGCGGCGCTGCTATTGGGCGTCATTGCGATGGTGGGATTGGCCGTGCATCTGGTCGGCTTCGAACCACCGGGGATCATCGTGCTCGGCTGGTGGCTGCTGCTGGTGGTCTACATCATCGTCAGCATCTGGGCGGTTCTCAGCCCTGCCTCGGTAGTATGGGTCGGCAACGGAAGCGGTCTCATGATGGGTGCCGCATTCCGTTCGTGACGACCAGCGCCCGTCTCGACTCACTTCGCGTTGGCTTCCACCCACGCATTGACGTTCGCCTCTAACACATCCAACGGCACCGCGCCGCTGCTGAGCACGACCTCGTGGAAGTCCCGCACGTCGAACTGCTCGCCAAGCTTTGTTTCCGCCTGCTGGCGAAGCTCGCGAATCTTCATCTCGCCCGTCTTGTAGGTCAACGCCTGGCCGGGCCAGGTAATGTACCGATCCACCTCGGCCCGAATGTTGTGCAGCGACAGTGCCGCGTTGCCGTGCAGGTCGTCGATCGCCTGCTGACGGGTCCAACCTTTGAAGTGAATGCCCGTATCGACCACCAGCCGACAGGCCCGCCAGATTTCCATCGTCAGTCGTCCAAAGTCGCTGTACGGGTCTTCATAGAATCCGACCTCGAGTCCAAGGCGTTCGGCATACAGGGCCCAACCTTCGACAAACGCCGTGAACCCGCTGAAGCGGCGAAACTGAGGCAGCTCCTCAATCTCCTGCTGCAAGGCGATCTGCAAGTGATGCCCGGGAACCGCCTCGTGCAGCGACAGCGCTTCGACCGTGTAAAGCGGGCGGCTCTTCAAGTTGTACGTGTTCATGTAGAAGAAACCGGCCTTAGTGCCGTCGCCGGTGGGACGTTGGTAGTAGGCGGCCGTGGTCCGCGGCGCAATGTACTCGGGCACTTCCCGCAATCCGTACGGCATCCGGGGCAAACGGCTAAAGAGCGTCGGCAGTTGGCCGTCGATCCGCTTGAGCACCATTGAAACTTCCTTCAACAGCTCCTCCTTCGATTCGGCATAGAACCGCGGATCTTCGCGCAGGAACTTGGTGAACGCGGCAAAATCGCCGTCGAACTCCACGCGGCGGATGATCTCATCCATCTCGTCCCGAATGCGCTTCACTTCGGCCAACCCCGTTTGATGCACCTCTTCGGGCGTCAGATCCAGAGTCGTGTACTTACGCACCCGGTGCCGATAGAAGTCGCGCCCACCGGGAACCGCCGAGATACCGACCGAGTCGCGCGCCCGGGGCACGTACTCCTCGGCCATGAACTGCCGAAACCGACGGTAGCCGGGCACCACGACCGTGGAAATCGCCTCTCGAGCGGCGGCTCGTAAGCGATCGTGCTCGCCCACGGGAACCGCTGCCGGGAGTTCTTTGAGAGGCCCGTACAGCAAACTGCTCTCCGGATCGTCGGTGATCTGGGCGTCGACCGACTCCTCCCAACCCTCCAGCGTAATCGCCGGCAGCACTCGCTCGGCGCCAATGCCCTCTCGCATCAGGCCGATGTGCCCGTCGGTATAATCACCAAAGGCCCGCAGGCGAGCGATGTAGTTCTCGTAGTCGGCCTGCGTGTTGAGCGGTACGTTCTTCGGCAGTTCCGGAAAACTGATGTGAAAACCGTTCCGCTGGGTAATCGGCATCAAATAGCTGCCAAACTCGAACTCGGCCAGGCCGTCGGTGATTTGCCGGTGGAGGATGTCGTAGCTGTTGCGATCGCTTGCAGAGAGTTCACCCCGCTGGATCTGGTCAAGCCGTTTGAGAAAAGCGACCTGGGCCGCGTTGCGCCGTTCGCTGTCGGCACGCGAAATGGCCGGCAAACGATCGTTATAGCGATGCTCGCCAACCGACGTGGCGAACAGCGGAGACTGCTCCAATCGAAACTGCCACATCTCGTCGATCAACGCGGTAAACTCGTCGGCGGCCGATCCCGCACAAGCGATGGGCGTCGCCAGCAAGATCAGAGATAACACCCAAAGCACTGTATAACGCAGCATGGCACGAAACCTTTCTCGGAGAACTCGGTAGACCTGAGCGGCCCCCACCATAACAGGAAAAGCTAACCCTGAAAATCAGGCACGCCGCTAGCCAGCGCCGTCACGGTGCCGCGTCCAGAGACCGTCGAAGAACGGCCTCCGCCTCTGCATCAGACTCTCCTCGCTGTAGAGCCGCTCCGCGAGCCAGTACACGCCCTCGCGAAGCTGGTCGACCGTCATGTTCTTCGGCTCGAAATTCACGTCGAACAAAGTGCAGAGGTCCCAACGCCCGGGGTCAAGAACGCGGCCTTCCCCAAGCAGCCGCGCATAGAGGGGCGTTCCTGGGAAAGCCGTAAGCACCGTGATCTGGACGTCATAGAGTGGCGCCTCCATCGCAAAGTCCAAGACCCGCTGGAAAATGTCGGGCGTATGCGAGTCCAAGCCTAGAATAAAACAGCCGTTGACGGTAATCCCTTCTGCTTGAATTCTGCGCACTGCATCCAGATAGTCGCCTGAACTGCGGTTCTTGAAATTCGTCCTAAGTTCAATCCCCTCCAGGTCGCTGCTGTCGGGGCTCTCCAAGCCAATCAGGACCTGACGACATCGGGCCTCGCGCATCAGCCGCAGCAGTTCCGGGTCTTCGGCCACGGACACATCCGTCTCGGTGAACCACTTGAAGCCCAACGGAATCAGTTCCCTGCAAAGTTCCTTCCCCCAGGCATGGTCGACAAACGTATTGTCGTCGGCGAACTCAATGAACGGGCGCTTCTGCAGTTCGCCGATAGCGCGGATGTCTCGAACGACGTCCGCCACCTCCCGCTTGCGATAGGGTTCGTTGAGCATCACGTTGGAAGCGCAGAAATCGCACCGCCAGGGACAGCCACGCGTCGTTTGCACGGGGAACCGAGAGTAAGGACGATCGGCCAGCAAATCGTAGCGCGGAACGGGCAGCGACCCAACGTCGACCGGCGGATAATCGGCCGACTTCCAGACGCGTTGGGTGGTACCCGCCGCGATGGCTTCGACCGCCGCCGGCCAAGTTCTCTCTCCCTCTCCCAGAAAAATATAGTCAGCGTGTTTGAGCGCCTCTTCCGGTTCGACCGTCACGTGCAGCCCCCCCATCGCCACGCGAACGCCCGCCTCGCGAAGTCGGTCGGCGATGGCGTAGGCTTCCGCCACCTGCGCGGAAAACGTGTTGATGGCCACCAGATCGCACGAAGTAAGTTCGGCCGGCTCCCGCCCCTCGCCTTCGGCCTCGAAGTAACAAAGATCGTGACCACCCGGCGTGTAAGCCGCCAAATAAAGCAGCCCCAGGCTGGGAAGAGAACCGAGCACTCTGCCCCGCTCCTGAATTCCTGGCAGGGTCATCCCCAGTTCCAACAGCCGGGGATCATAGACCCGCAGCCCGCTCATCGCGAGAAAGCCGATCTTCATGGAGGGCCAATCCGCAAGACTTGAATCCCAGCAACGATCAATGCGACCACGGGGATAAAGAACCAACGCCTCATGCCGACTCTCCAGGCCGAGAGGAAACAGACGCCCGGCATCGTTACGCCTCCGACCACAAACGCGACAGAGGCGATCGTCGTTCGCAGCGAGGGCTCCGCGGCCAGCGACGACTGACTATAGAGAATGTTCATCATGCCCAGCGCCGCCAGCGAAATATGCCCCAGGCGGAGAATCCTCCTGCGGAACGAAGCATAGCCTCCCAAGAAGTCTTCCGAGTAAAAGAAGACTCCGAGTATCGCACCAGTGACGAAGGCGGCCAGAATCGAACCCCAAGCGAAGTACCAGTTCATCATGCGCTCGTCGACGGCAGAGCAGCGCCGTTGGTAGGTTTCCTGGTGTAGGCCATCCAGAACAACACGAACATCACGGTATCGATCACGGCAAACGGCTTGAAGAGCATGGGGATGGGGGACTGGTCGCTCCTCTAGCACACCCCCGGTTGGTTCGACCCGCCCAGACCGTTGGCGTGACAATGGTTGTCGTCAAACATGTTGGCCAGGACCTCGTCCACCAAGAAGCCCCACTCGGCGTTGTGAATCGCTCGATTCCGCTCCAGGGTATTGTTGTCGCTACCGTCTGCCAAAGCGAAGCCGTTTCCTCCGTTGAACAAGGCCCAGTTGTGCTCCAGCGTATTGTTGTCGCTGCCGTCGGTCAGCGCAAAGCCGTTTCCTTCGTTGTGTAAGGCCCAGTTGCGAGTGAGCGTATTGTTGTCGCCATTCTCTAGCCAAAACCCATCGCCGCCGTTGTCCACTGCCCAGTTGCGAGTGAGCCTGTTGCCGTCGCTGCCGAAGTTACGATACCGATCAAGCAGGCGCAGTTGATTCAGCGCCACGTTGAGCGCCTGATAGCCTGCCAGTTGGACGGCAGCGCGCCACCCGATGAAACGAGCCGCTGGCTGGCGGGGGTCGGCACGACGCTCCACGAAAGACTTGAGCGGGTCGGTTTGGTTGTGAAGGCTGAGCACAATCGCATCCCGACGCTGGCGGAACTTGTAGAGGAATTCAAGGCACGACCCCGCTGGCAGAAGAACAAGCCGAGAACACGGCTGGTTCAAGACCTGGGGTTTCGGTATCTGGTTGACTACTTCGGTGGCGATTTGTCGATAGGCGAGCTGACCGAAGCTAAGGCGGAAGACTATCACACCTTCTTACAACTGCCGAAAGATGAGGGTGGGCGCGGGCTGGCAGTCTCGACCGGCAACCGAGAGTGCGGGATAGCCTGGATGCTGTATCGATATGCAATCCGATCCAGATACCTAGATCGCAACCCATTTGACGACGTACCGAAAGGCGTACCCCGCACAGACTGCAACGTATTTGTACCGGCAGGCATTTGCGAGAAGGTTCTTGCCGAACTGCTGGACAGCCAATGGCGGTTGCTGTTCGCCCTGGCTCGCTGGGGCGGTTTGCGTACCCCATCGGAACAGCGACGACTGCGATGGTGCGATGTTGATTGGGAGAAAAACAGGTTCCTAGTTCATAGCAGTAAGACCGAGCATCACGTCGGACACGAGACTCGTTGGGTGCCTCTCTTCCCTGAACTGGCTCCGCTATTCGCTGAGAGGTTTGAGGATGCGTCAGATGGCGATGAACTGGTCTTGCCGATGATGCAGGGTTTCACCGACTCCGCGTTCTCACATCGCATCACACGGCTCATGGAGCGTATTGGTATCGAGCGATGGGTGCGGTTGTTCCACAGCTTGCGATCAACCCGGCAGACGGAACTGGAGCGAGTGTGGCCGACGCACGTGGTTTGTTATTGGATGGGGAACTCAACCGAGGTAGCCCGACGCCACTACTTGATGACGACAGATGAGGACTTCGCGAAAGCGGCGCACAATCCGACGCAGCAAGTGCCCGCACAGGGTGGCACCGAGCGGAAAAACGATTCCACTCCGATTGAGCAAAGCCCTGTTGTGCAGGGTCGTGCGGTGTCGTGCAACTAAGTGCAAGTGCCCGGTTGCGTCGATCCAGAAATCGCCCGGCTCTGGGAGCGGGTCGAGCTGGCCGTCGTCGGGCAGAAAGGCCTCCCAGGGGCCGTCGTCGAATTCCAGCGGCGTGCGTTCCTGGTCGTCGGGGAGTTCTTCGCGCGAGAAGTCGGGAAG
>CAXMSB010000114.1:0-2783 GCA_964195615.1 uncultured Granulosicoccus sp.
TGGGTGTCTTGATAGGGGCGACATTTAGGATGGCCAACGCCACGAGCAAAACATACAGAAAAACCGCGAACGTCGTTTCGTCAGTGGCGCCAGCAAAGAGACAAGCAAAGGCCAGGACCAGACAGTTGTTGTCGAGGGCCAGCCCCCTGTAGGCCCCTCCCACCAGACCGAAGACATTGAAATGACTGAGTCGGATAACACTCGTAGCCAGAATGAAGAAGGCACCCGGAAGAAACCAGGGACTGAAGTTTCCGTAGCTCAACAGGACCACGGCGGGAAACACGCCGAAGCTAACGACGTCGATGAGAGAATCAAGCTGGGCTCCGAAAAGGAGTTGTTCCTTCTGTCGACTGCTCATGCGGCGAGCGATCAACCCATCGCTCCAGTCAAAAAAGACAGCCCAGAGCGCGGCAATCATTGCTGCGGGAATAATCTTTAGGGCGGCAAAGTAGATAGCAACGACGGCGCAAAGGAGCCCAGCCAAAGAACAGATGTTCGGCAAGTCCTTGGCGAAGGAAAGCATGCTGGCCGGTTTGAGCTCGCCTATCGTTCCCTGTTTGCCCATTGTTGCCTACCCGCGGGCAATGCCTTCGCGGAGCGCTTCTACGAGTCGCCGGTTCTCCGGTTGCGTGCGGCTGGCGACGCGGAGGTAGCGCTCCGAGCCTGGCATCGTCTTGCCCTGGCAGTGCTTGATGTAAATGTTGTGCTCAACGAAGAGTTTTCGCGCTATATCCGATCCCGAAGCGGCCCCGTCTGGAAGGCGACAAAACAGGAAGTTAGCCTCCGGACGGTATACGGTCAGATCCTGAATCGAGGATAGGTCTTCGAAGAACTCGTCCCGCTCGGTACGGACGAGTTTGCAGCTTTCGGCGAATGCCTCGCGATAGCCCGGGGCGAGGCGGAGGAACTCCTCGGCGAAGCCATTGATGTTCCATATGGAGAGTCCTTGGCGGATCTCGTCTCGAAAACCGCGGTTTGCCGTGAGCAGATAGCCAAGCCGCAGGCCGCAGATACCGTAGGCCTTGCTCATGCTCTTGAAGATCGCCAAACCCCGATATTTGGCGATGTCAGACTCGAGAGTCTCTTGGTGGCCGTTCGAAGCGAAGTCGATGAACGATTCATCGACGATGAGCATGCAATCGTGGCCCGCAAGCTTTTCGAGCAGGCGAACGAGATCGCCTTTGGGGACCAGCAGCGATGTGGGGTTGTTAGGGGTGACTACCACCGCCAGGTCGGCCTTGCTGCGAATCGCTGCTGCCGCGAATTCATCCACATCCAGTTGAAACGTCGATGGGTCGAGGGGGAATTCAACAACCCGGCTACCCGTAGCGTTCGCGTACTCGTTGAACGATGGGACCGGCACAATCAACGTGCGGGAGACACGGGCAGCGGCTATCTTGATCAGTTCGGCCGCTCCGTTTCCAACCACGACCCGTTCCCGGGGCTGGCCGATCAGAACGCCAACCAGACCCGCGAGTACCTCCTGACCGACGGGATAGCTCAACACCAAGTCGTGGATTCGACTAGATAGCGTTTCGAAGAAAGTTTCCGGGGGGAAATGCAGATTGTAGAGATAAGCGTGATCGGTGAAGCCATGGCGCCAATAGCCGCCATGTTGTTCTGAGAGCAACTCGTATTGCTCCGCCCTCGTAGGCTCAGGGCGAGTCACACCAGGCCGAACCGCATCAGGACTGTCCGCCGGAACGAGACGGGGAGGTTCACCCATGATACGGCGCAGTGGGTAGAAGAACTTCGTTTCCGAGCTGGCGGGTTGGTGGCGCAACAGGCGCGAAAAGGCGTTCGGCCGAACGGAGATCCGCGAGCGTATCTATTTCGTACCAGTTTCCGCCGTCGAACGAGACCGCCTCTGGGTTGAAACACCCGTCCGCCGCCATGTCACGGAAAACCGCTTCGTAATAATCGTTCACTCTCCCCGAGGAAACATAGGAATCCAAACCCTCTTTCATCCGCTCCCATGCAGGGAGCGATAGGCTGTAGATATTTACTGTTTTCTGGGCTTGGAAAACATCCTGGCCACTCTTCCCCAAATGGAAAGTCTCGACCCGTTGCGAGTCATCGAGGGTTACCGTGGTGCCGTTCATCCAGGGTTGCAGCGCGGCAACGGCGATTCGGTCTGGGTAGCGCACGTGCGCCAATAGAGAGGCTTCGAAAAACAGATCGCACTCCAGGAGGAGAAATGGTTGGTCGATTGCTTTCTGCGCCAACCATAGGGAATAGAGGTTGTTCGTCGTTTGATACTCCGGGTTGACGACGTAGCTGATCTTCAGGTTCGTTCCACAGTGATCCAGGAATTCTCGGATCTGCTGGGCTCGATGGCCCACCACCACGATCAAACTGTCAAACCCCCAGTGCTCTAGGCACGAGACCTGCTGCTCGAGGATCGGGGTACCGTTAACCTCGGTGAGGCACTTGTGGGTGGCGTCGGTTAGTGGCGAAAGCCGGCTACCGGTGCCGGCTGCGAGTAAGACTGCAGTCCGAACGCATGGGCTTGTTGGCATGCTGAATGAATACTCTCCTTGGCAAGCAGGCCCGCCTGGGCCCTCGCCTTTCCTCTCGCCAAAATCCGCCGTGGGCAGGCGGGACGGCAAATCTGAATGCGGGCGCCCTTTATATATAGTGTTCTGGGCCTTGTCACGAATGTTGATCGAGGGGCAAGGTCGGCTGCTACCGTCGTGGCTCTTACGCGGCAATCCCGGTGACGTGAACCCCTGAGAACTCTGCGTTCCAACTGTTAGTTGTTTGCCTTCTGACTTGCTCCCCAG